>JAFZIH010000139.1 GCA_017554455.1 Clostridia bacterium
GGAGAGATAATCGTTCTCCTTCGTGAGGCAGCGGTCGATCTTCCACCACATGCCCTCTAAGATGTCGTTGAAGTTATGCGGATTGTAGCCGCGGATAGAAAGCCCGCGCGCAAACGCGCTGTAGATGTGGTTATGCATGTTGATAAGGCCCGGCATGATGACGCCGCCGTTTGCGTCGATCCATTCCGCGTCCGGGTACTTTGCCTTCAGTTCCGCCGTCGTTCCGACCTCTTTTACGTACCGTCCCTCGACCGCGACCGCGCCGTTTTCAAAGAATTCCGCGCCGTTTCTTGTAAGCAGTCTGCCGTTTCCGATCAGGATCATAAAGCCACACTCCCCTAATATAATTTTTATGAATATATTATACATGATTTTGCAAAATAAAGCAAGCCATGAAAAGAGACCTCTTGCTCGGCCTGCATCCGCCAAGATACATCCACCCCTGTGTGCAGCAATGTAAATTTTGTAAATTTTGTAAAGATCATTTACATTTCTTACAATCCTTACAATCTTTACAGTATTTACAATATTTACAATATTTACAATATTTACAATATTTACAATATTTACAATCTTTACACACCTTACAAGTCAGTTGCAAGATCACCGGAAGAGGTGTATGATAAAGGCAGAAACAAAAAAGGAGCACCCACATGAGACGCGTATACGGCTATCGCTGCACCATCTGCGAAAGAGAATACCCCTACGGACCGGAACTTATGACCTGCCCCGCCTGCGGAGAAAAGGGTATCCTCGACATTCTGTTCGATTACGACGAGGTCAAAAAGGAGCTGAGCCGCGACACGCTGAAAGCCGATCGCGACAACAGCATGTGGCGCTACAAGGCGCTAATGCCTTTGAAGGGCGAAGGGCTCAGTAAATTTTTACGCATCGGCTGGACGCCGCTGTATGAATCCCTGCGGCTCGGGAACGAGCTTGGATTGAAAAAGCTTTACATCAAGGACGACGGCATCAATCCGACCGCGTCTTTGAAAGACCGCGCAAGCGGCGTTGCGGTCGCAAAGGCGATCGAGCTCGGCTACGACACGATCTGCTGCTCCTCCACCGGAAACGCGGCAAGCTCGTGCGCGGGCAACGCGGCGCGCATGGGTTTGAAAACCGTCATCTTCGTGCCGGAGCGCGCGCCGAAGGGCAAGGTCGCGCAGCTATTGATCTTCGGGGCGAACGTCATTTCGGTCAAAGGCGATTACCGTCAGACGTTTGAACTATCGAAGGCCGCGATCGAAAAATGGGGCTTCTATAACCGCAACGCGGGCATCAACCCGATTTTAACCGAGGGCAAAAAGACCGTCGCGCTGGAGATCGCAGAGCAGCTGCATTGGGAGCCAACCGACTGGGTCGCGGTGTCCGTCGGCGACGGCTGCACGATCGGCGGCGTCTATAACGGCTTCCATGACCTTTTCGAAATGGGCATGATCGACCGCATCCCGAAGATCCTCGGCGTGCAGTCCTTGGGCTGCTGTCCGTTCGTGGACGCGGCGAACAACAATCGCGATCTCGTCCCGACGCCCGAAAACACGCTTGCGGATTCGATCGCCGTGGGCGTACCCCGTAACCCGAAGAAGGCGCTGCGCGCCGTCAAGAACAGCGGCGGACGCTGGATCGCCGTTTCCGACGACGAGATCCTTGCCGCGATGCGTCTGCTCGGCAGGACCGAAGGCGTGTTCGGCGAGCCCGCGGGTGTGACCGCCACGGCAGGCGTCGTAAGAGCCGTCAGGGAGGGTCTGATTTCCCCGAATGAGACCGTTACGGTCATCTCAACCGGCAGCGGCTTAAAGGACGTCAATAACGCGCTGAAGGCCGCAGGCGAGCCGTTCCTGTGCGAGCCGGATATCAAGGTGCTCGAAGCGAGCGGCAGGATCAAATAACAGCTGCGGAATAAATTGCGCAAAGCGCATGAATTGTGCTTCGCACATGAATTGGCTGTGCCGTGAATAGCAGCTTCGCTGCATAAAAAAAGACGCCGTGCGATCGCACAGCGTCTTTTGTGTTGTTTGCTTACAGATTGAACTGCTTGGTGATCAGGTCGACGATCTCGGCGCCGATGCGCTTCTGCGCTTCGACGGTGGTTGCGCCGATGTGCGGCGTGCAGCTAACCATCGGATGGCTGTACAGCGCGTGGTTGTTCGCGGGTTCGACCGCCCAGACATCCAGACCCGCCGCGCGGACCTTGCCGGATTCGAGTGCAGCAAGGAGCGCGTCCTCGTCCACGTTCGTGCCGCGGCTCGTGTTGATGATGACGACGCCGTCCTTCATCTTCGCGATCGTCTCGGCGTTAATGAGAGCGCCGCCGTCGACTGCCGGCGCATGGACGCTGACGAAGTCCGCCTGCGCGAGGAGTTCGTCCATCTCGACGTACGGGATGCCGAGCTGTTCCTCAATGCCCGGGATGTGGAAGATATCATACGCAATGACCTTCATGCCGATCGCCTTCGCCATCTTGCCGAGCGCCTGACCGATGCGGCCGAAGCCCATAATGCCGAGCGTCTTGCCCTGCAGTTCGATGCCCTTTGCATACGCTTTCTTTTCCCACTTGTCGTTGCGCATGGTGTAGCCCGCGATCGAAAGGAAGCGCGCACACGCGAACATATGACCCAAAGCGAGCTCCGCGACCGACTGAGAGGAGGCGCGCGGGGTGTTCTTCACGATGAGGCCCTTGCTCTCGGCGTACTTCACGTCGATGTTGTCGACGCCGACGCCGCCGCGGATGATCATCTTCAAACGACCTGCTTCGACTGCCGCGTCGATGATCGGCTCACGGACCTTCGTTGCCGAACGGACGACGATCACGTCGTAATTCGCAAGCTCCTTCTTGAGGTCTTCCGGCTCATAGAACTGGGAAACGACCTCGCAGCCCTTTGCTTCGAGCGCGGCGATCGCGCTCTTGTCCATACCGTCAGATGCCAGAATACGAATCATAACTGCCTCCTTATGCGTTTTCCGCTTCGTACTTCTTCAGGAACTCGACCAGCGCTTCCACGCCCTCTTTCGGCATGGCGTTGTAGATGGATGCGCGAAGTCCGCCGACGCTCTTATGACCCTTGAGGTTGTCGAAGCCCGCCGCCTTGGTCGCCGCAACGACCGCCGCGTCCTTGTCCTTGTCGCCGGTGACGAACGGGATGTTCATGAGGGAACGGTCCTCCTTCACAACGGTGCCGTGGAAGAGCTTCGAAGAATCGAGGAAGTCATACATGACCTTTGCCTTGTCCTCGTTGCGCTTTGCCATCGCCTCGAGACCGCCGGTACGGAGCAGGTACTTGAAGACCTTGCCGCAGACGTAGATCGCCCAGCAGTTCGGCGTGTTGTACATGGAGCCGTTGTTTGCGTGCGTGTCGAAGCGCAGATACACCGGCACTTTGGGATCGAGGTCCTCACGGATGAGGTCCTCACGGATGATGACGATCGCGAGCCCAGCGGGACCGACGTTCTTCTGGACGCCGCCGTAGATCAGACCGTAGTCGGACACGTTGCAGGGTTTCGAAAGGAACATCGAGCTTTGGTCGGAAACGAGGATCTTGCCCTTGGTGTTCGGCAGTTTCGGATAGGTCGTGCCGTGGATCGTTTCGTTCTCGCAGATGTAGACGTAGTCCGCGTCGTCGTCGATCGGCAGATCGGAGCAGTCCGGAATGTAGCTGTAGTTCTTATCCTCGCTGGACGCGATGACGTTGACCTTGCCGTACTTCTTCGCTTCCGTCGCCGCTTTCTTGGACCAGTTGCCGGTTACGATGTAATCAAAGACGCCGTTCTTGCAGAGATTCATCGGGATCATGGCGAACTCGAGCGTTGCGCCGCCCTGGATGAACAGGACCTTGTAGTTGTCCGGAATGCCCATCAGCGTGCGGAGATCCGCTTCCGCCTCGTCGATGATCTGCTGGAAAACCTTGCTGCGGTGCGACATTTCCATGACGCACATGCCGCTGCCGTGATAGTTCAGCATCTCGTCACGGATCTCTTCGAGCACCTCGACGGGCATCGTGGCGGGACCTGCGGAGAAATTGTAAACGCGATCGTACTTCATTTGCATACTCCTTTTTATTCTTGGCAAAAACGCCATATTTTTACGTTATCATTGTAGCCCATTCGAAGAAGAAAAGCAACCGAAAAGGGTTGCTTTTGCGAATATATTTTTTGCGTCGGTCACTCCGTCCGTTCGAGGATCAGCTCGCAGGAGCCGTCCTCCAGCGCGTTCAGCTCGTCCAGATGGATATGACTGCCCGGTGCTTCCTCCGCAAGCGTTTTCAGATGATTGGACAGGGACAAAAGCCCCTCCCGGTTTGCGGAAATGACCGCCGTTCCCTTTTGGACGTGCACCTCAATCGTAAACCCGTCTTCCCAGATAAGATCCATAAATCTGCCCCTCCTTCATGCCGTGGCGCGTTATACGTCAAAGACACCGAGGATCACGATGCCGGTTATGGCAAGCGCGATCGAGGCGTAATGCTTCCACGACAGTTTTTCCTTCAGGAAAATGCGGCTCCAAAGGACCGATACCGCGCAGTATGCGGAGATGATCGCCGCCGCAAAGCCGACGTGCGCCGTATCGCCGAGCGCGTAGATATACGCAAACTGCCCGGCTGTCTCGAACACGCCGCCGATCAGCTTTGCGCCGTCGTCCTTCACGTGCAGACGATCGCGTTTGATCGCGAGCACGTAGATCGCCGCAACGACGCCGACGGCAAGCCAGGTAAGCTCGTACGCGACGTTTGCGACGCCCTCGTCCAGCACGCGCGGGAACACGGTATCGAGGAACGTCCCCGTCGCCTCCTCGCGCAGCAGCACGGAATCAACAAACGTACCGCTTGCGTCGATCAGGCAGTACAGGATCGGGAACAGCAGCGCGATCCAGCTCTTGTCATACTTGACTTTGGCGTTTCTCTGACGCATCTTTCGCGCATAGTCGCTTTCGGTCAGCTCCGCCGCGCCGAGCGCGATGACGCCGATCGCGACGCACGCAACGCCGATCCATTGCCAGACGTTCGGCAGTTCCTGCAAAAAGATGAAGCACAGGATCGCCGCGATCGCGCCGGATGAATTGCAGATCGGCGACGAGACCGACAGTTCGATATAACGCAGCCCGACGTAGCCGAGGATCATCGACAGCACGTAGAGCGCGCTTGCCGGCATATAGGTCCAGATGTCCTGCAGTGTGATCTCTACGTCGCCGAACAGCAGCTCGTATCCTGCGTGCAGTCCCATGACGAGACCGACCGCCATCGCCATCTTCCAATGGCTCAGTTTATCGCTCTGTCTTGATCCGATCTTGGAAAACAGATCCGAACCGCTCCAGCAGAGCAATGCGATAATTGACAATATGAACCACATGATCCTTTACCTTTTTCCCTCAAAAAGGCGGCTCATGACAGAGCCGCTCCTTGTTTACGAGTTTTGTTCCGGCGCTTTCGGCGCGTTGTTCGGGCGGCGTCTGCGGCGGCGGTACTGCTGTTTTCCCTGTCCAGCGCTTTCCTGTTTCGGCTGTTCCTGCTTCTGCTTCTGTTCCGGCTTCTGCGCCTGCTTCGACTGCTGCTTCTGCTCCGTCTGCTGCACGGGTTTCGGCTGCTCCGGCTTGCGCTGCTGTCCTCTGCCGCTTCTGCGCGTATTATTTGCCGCTTCTCTTCTGAACTGCGCATCCGCGTCCTTTTCCTTCGCCGCGTCCGGCTTCTTCGCCGCAAGCGCTTCCTCCGGCAGCGGCTCGCCCGGCAGCGAAAGATGCGTGTACGGATACTCGCGGATATCGATCGAGCCGTCCTCCATCGTGAGCCGCACCTTCGTGCGCTCCGTGATCGCGTTGTTCTCCACGACCACGCCGACGCCGTCGACCGTGTTGACCTCTTTGCCCGGCTTCGGCATCTTGCTCCGCGCCGCCTCGTACGCGCTCTGCTCGTATTGGAGACAGCACATCAAACGTCCGCAAAGCCCCGAGATCTTGGTCGGGCTCAGTGACAGGTTCTGTTCCTTCGCCATCTTGATCGAGACGGGACGGAAGTCATCGAGGAACGACTTACAGCACACGAGCCGCCCGCACGGTCCGAGCCCGCCGAGCATCTTTGCCTCGTCGCGCACGCCGATCTGCCGGAGTTCGATGCGCGTTTTCAGCGCGTACGCAAGGTCCTTGACAAGCTCGCGGAAGTCCACGCGTTCGTCCGCCGTGAAGTAGAACACGACCTTGCTGCCGTTGAACGTGTATTCCACGTCCACAAGCTTCATGTCGAGTTCGTGCGCCGCGATCTTTTCAAGGCAGATCTCATATGCTTCGCTTTCCTTTGCCGCATACTGCGCGCGCAGGCGCTTGTCCTCGTCCGTGGCGATGCGTACGACCGGCTTCAAAGGCGCGACGATCTCGCTTTCGTCGACCTCCTTCGGCTCGCCCTGTACCTCGCCGTATTCCATGCCGCGCGCCGTTTCGACGATCACGCCATCGTCCGCATGTACCTGCAGATCGAGCGGATCGAAGTAATAGACGCGTCCGCTTGTTTTGAATTTCACTCCGATAACTTTGACCATAGTTTCCCCTTACGGCAGTTTAGAAAGAATCCAGTCGACCGTCATGGCAGGGCTCGCCTTATAGGCAAGCATCTCTTTCGCGTCGACCGCAATCTGTATCATACCTTGAATTTGTCCGGTTGTAAAGGTCGAATTGAAAATTGTCTCGACCTCGACGCAATCCGTGTTGCGCACGTCCCGTACGCCGTTTTTCTGCCGCAGCACGTCCAGAAGAATCGAGAGCAGGATATCCAGAAATGCGTCAAGCAGCGCTGCGCTGACCTTCTTTGCCTTCTTTGCCGTGCCGTCCTCGCTCTCCTCCGTCACCGTGTCGGTGCACAGCGCCGAAAGCGCAGCGTACGGCTTGCTCTTCGACGCAAACCGCCGGATACACGCGATCGCCTCGCACCGGAACGCAAGCGAATCCTCCCGCAAAAACGCCTCTGCGCGTCCGTAAACGCCGTCACTGAGCTTTGCCGCAAGCACCGCTGTTTTCGGGTCCGTGCCGTTTTGCACGAGCCGGTCGCGGATCGTCTCCCACGGCTCCGTCTCCGCGCGCAGGATCATGCAGCGCGACAGGATCGTCGGACGGAACCCGGATTCAACACCGGTCAGCAAAAGCAGCGTGTCGGCAGGCGGTTCCTCCAACGTTTTCAAAAGCACATCCTGCGCCGCCTCGCTCATGGTGTGCGCGTCCGGAAACAGGATGCAATGCCGCCCGCGCTCGTACGCCTCGGAATTGATTACGGAAAGTGCGTCGCGCACCGTCTTGACCTGATAATCCGCGGGTTCCAGATAGAACGGGCAGTTTAATAGCCCCGTCACGTCGTCCGTATGCAGCAGAAAACGTGCGGCAGCGCGGCGGGCAAGCGCGTACTGTCCGCTTTCCTTCGCTCCCGCGAACAGGATCGCATGCGGCACGTCGCCGCGCTCGATCCGATCCATCCAGTCATTCCTCTGCATGCAATGCCTCCGAGAGCTTTTTTGCAAGCGCGTCCGATGCGTTCATGCACACGACGCGCAGCTCGCCGTCCTTCCGATACCAGACCGCGGTCGTCTTTTCCCGCGCGCCGTGAAACGTGCGCTGGTCCGGCTTCGCGTCTGTTTTGCGGTATGCACCGACCTCCGTCACCGTCTCAAGCGGTACGGTGAGAAGCCGCTTCTGTTTTTTTCCGACGATCTGCGTGATGCGAAGATCCGTATCGTATAGCTCGTACAGATAATCGACAAGCCGCGTGCGATAGATCCAGTAACCCGTTCCGAGCAGGATCGCGTACAAACCGATCTGCACGTACAGCTTGTCAATACCGAGCCGATCCGCCAGCAAACGCGCCAGAAATATGGCGGCAAACGTCCCGAGCAGCAGCAAAACGTACAGCGCGCCGTCCGTCCGGACGATCCCGCGCTTCGGCTCCGTGCGCTCCGTATGAACGATGTGCGGCATTTTTCGCTCCATGCGGCTATTGTACAACAAAAATGCGGATTCGTCAATCAAACCGCAAAATAGTTAGTATTCACGAGATTTCATGAGATATTTATCTTTATTTCCTTATATTCAAAGTTATCGGCCGTTGCGAAAAAATAACCGCGCTGTTATGATATCGCTTGCAACATTCCTCAGTAGCTCAATGGCAGAGCATTCGGCTGTTAACCGAAGGGTTGTAAGTTCGAGTCTTACCTGGGGAGCCATTCATTCTAAATCCGAACCTGAAGCTGATCGGCGATGGGTTCGGATTTGTTGTTTATCTCAGTGCTTCTGAAATAAAACCAAAACGGAGGAAAAAGAGATGAACACGAATGAATTGGGTTGGATCGGACGCTACGGCAGCAAACTGCTTGCCTTGCTCAAGGAACATGATCCGGACAAGTACACTTCCCTGCTGTTCGAGGGAACGCTGAAAGAATACTTGCTTTCACAGGACGAGTACATCAGCGGACGCATCTGGGATCTGACCATGGAATTGGCAAAGAAAAACGGCGTCAACGAGGATCTGAAACGCCGCGATCAGATGCGATGGGTGCAGGAAATCAATTCCTTCCGGAACATGGCGGAAGAAATGGTGCTCGGAGAATACTTTGAATAACCACGTTTACACAAGTAAACGGATACAGCGGGAGCAAATTCTCCCGCTGCTTTTATCATGTTATGTGCATGCTGCTCTCAATCAAGGGAAACCACATGCTGATGATATCGCATCAGCTCATGGAAGAAAAGCTGCCACTGCTTGACGGCGTTGTAGATATGCACAATTAACGCAACAATAGCACAGCCGCCGGGATTGTCTCGGCGGATGATTCATTCGTGTTCGATGCTGTCCGATTTTACGGTATTCGGTCAACCGGTTCATCGTTTCCCTCATAACCGGGATCGGCAGAATTAAAGGCAAAGCAGTTTGCGGATCGTATCATAGCGTAGAAGCGTTTGGCAGATGCTGTATCCATTGCCGCAATATCCGTTTTTGCAAACCGATACAGGATTGTGATGCCTTCGTTCTCATAATAGATCATGGAGGATCTTGTTCCGTCGATTTGGGGATCTCCGTACAGCACAGTACCGTATGCAACATTGCTTAAAAAGCCACTTGGCGACACTTCAATGAGCAGGGTATCGTCCATTTCTTTGATGTCGTAGACCGCTATTAGGGTGCGATACTCCGCATGAAGTGCATCGGGACTGTCGCTGTACAATTCGATTCCTTCTTCGCTTAGGATATATCCTTCCGCGATCTCGGTCGGAAACAAATGCCCGAATGCTGCGTCGATCTCTTCATTCACAAAGGGAACCGTTAACTTGACTTCTGTATCGTTTACCGGCGCGCCTTCATGGATTACCGCTCCACTTGCCTCCGATTCCTGTTCAAGAAGTTCTTTGTTTCCTTCAATCCGGCTTCTGTGAAAACCAACAATACTGACAATGGCAAGAAGCGTGAGACAGGCGGCGACGAGTATTATGTTTTTCTTTATTTTTGCGTAACGGATACTCTTTCTGTTTTGTGAGGAACTGTGCGCGCGCAGGATCGCCGATAGCATCCGTGCATCTGCAGAACCGTCCGGGTCAACTGTGTTCCATGCAGCAATAATCTTATAATTCTTCATCGAATGTATCACCTAACCTTTCTCTCAGAATCATACGTGCTTCATGCAGATGATTGCGGATCGTCGATTGTGGCTTTTTCAAAATCGTCGCAATCTCGGCACCGGTATAGCCTTCGTAGTAATACAGAAAGACTGCTGTTTTGTACTTATCGGGGAGTTGCATCACTGCTTGCAAAACATCAGTCTCCGGGGTCGGTTCTTCAACCGACAGATCATAGAATTGTTCAATGGGTACACGCTTCCGCCACCAATGCTTAAGAACATTCCTGCAGACATTGGATGCTGTTCTGATCAGCCATGCCTTTTCGTGATCCTCGCTTTCAAAAGCGGGGGCTCTGTCGATCAGTCGGATAAAAGTGTCTTGAACAGCATCCTCAGTGTCGGAGGGATTCCTCATGTAAGCATAACAGACACGATAGACCGTATTGATGTGGCGCGCGTATAGTTCCGCAATTTCTTTGTCTGTACGCAACAATGATTTTGTCATATTGTTTTCCCCTCCTTTCACTATCAATACAACTGAGAATGCTAATATGTCGGATTCACCTGAAAATTACTTTTATAATACAGCATAACAGCCACAGGGATGATCTCGGCGGCTGTTATGGATCTCTTTCCTTTCATTCGATCATTTCATCCGCATCATATACGCGAAGCTGGCGATCAAGATGACGGCAATTGCGACGAGCAGGGAGGTCCGTCATTGCGAAAGCGTCAGTTATCTTCCCTTACGCACTTCGGAATATGTGGATCCGTACATATCAAATACGAGATTGTGAAAAGGTTTCTCCTCATTTGACGGATCGTACACAGTATATCCCCTATGGTTACTTCATCCGAATCATGCGGGCGAAACGGGCGATGACGATGATGGCGATCAGGATGATGATCGCGATCGCGACAAGCCGCGAGATCCACCACTGGGAAAGGGTTTGCTGCTCTGAATCACTCGACATGCAGATAGCTGCCGTCGATCGCGTTGATCAGCATGAGCTTTTCATGCCCTTTCACCTTTTCGGAGCGGCTGTCGTTGTAGACGACGACCCACGCGGGCACAAGCGCCGTTTCATCGGGATCGTTCGGGATCCGTTCGAT
This sequence comes from Clostridia bacterium, assembly GCA_017554455.1. Lineage (GTDB taxonomy): Bacteria > Bacillota > Clostridia > Christensenellales > CAG-138 > UBA3792. The sequence goes on from JAFZIH010000139.1 coordinate 10,693, forward strand.
CGCGCAGGAAAGGATGATTTTGCTGACGTGCAGCTCGGTAATGCCATTGCTGTCTTCATCCGTCCAGGCGTAGGAGTAGCGAAGATCGTCACGGATATGCGACTGGATCTCCGAAAACGGCATCAGCTGCACGTTCTCGCTCACTTCCGTCACAAGCTCGTTCGGATCAAACCAGCCGACGTATCCGACGCCGTTTTCCGAAACATAGAGCTCGAACCAGTCCTGACTCCATTTTTGCGCATAGCTTTCCTCGGTCGGCATCTCAAACAGGGCGCTGCGCTGATCCTCCATATAGACGCCTCCGCCCTGCGGGAACGGCACGTAACCGCCGCCGTTGCGGGAGATGCGCAGAATATAGCCCTCCGAAAGGACCTGATAATACGGCTCCTCCACGATCGCGCGGGCGATCCGTCCCTTTTCCGTGAGACCGACGCCGAACTGGCATGAAAGCCCCGCGCGATCCAGCACGGCGTTTGCCGTTTCCGTCGCCGCTGCTTCCGAAATCGTGATATGATCGAGTGTTTTATGCCACGGTTCGCCGATAAACCCGCCGATCCAGACGGTATGCTCATCCTGCGGATATCCGTCCCGCACGGTCAGGATCTTCATTGCGCTCTTTTGGAAGAACAGATACAGAAGCGTCCCGTCTCCCGTACGGATGACGTACGGCTCGTTGCGAAAGCCCAACTTTGCGGAATCGAACGGCACAAACGTATCCTCGGCGGGGCATTGCGCTATCATCTCCCGCAATTCGGCCAGGCGCTCCGTGTCTTCGGTCAGCGGTTCAAAAGTGACCTCGCCGGTCTCGTCGTCCCAGTCGATCACGTTTCCTCGCAGCTCAAAGCGGATATCCTCCTCAAGCTCCGCCATGCTGTACGTATTTTCGCGAAGCTCGAACGGCCCCGTAAAGCATGCGGAAAGCAGCGTCAGCACATCCTCGCCGGTAAACGTGTGCCGTTGGATCGTCTGCAAAGGATACCGGTCCGTGTCCGGCAGCACGACGTCCGCGTCGATCACGATATTGAGATTCTTCATCCCGATCGTCTCTTCCCAACGCTCCGGCGCTTCATAGCGATAGGTCTCCGCGTCCGGCGCGGCAAGCGTGTCCCGGATCGAGTGATCCGCCTTGTTCACGACCGCCTCCCGATCGGGCGTCGGCACGCAGGCGAGCAGGAAAAGGCAGAGCAATAACGGAATGATGCGTTTCATTGCGCGCCTCCCTGCCGGAATGGGAACGTATCGGTGGAAATCGAAAACTCGGTCAAGGGAATGTCCACTTCGTGTTCGTATGCATGGATGGATTCCATGTAATACGGTTCGCCGTTTGTGATGTCGATCTCCTTATCGCTGTTATCGAATCGGATCGTGGGGAAGTATTCCAGCGTGATCTTGCTTGTCAGCTCCTTCTGCTCGATCGGATTTGTCAGCGAGAATCTATGCGAATCGCAGAAACGGTAAATCTCTGTCGGGTACGGCGCGTTGTTGTTCGGATTGCCGACGTTGCGCCAGTTGGAAGCGCCTCCGTATGAAATATACCAGCGGATATGTCCCTTGCCGTCGATCGCTTCGCCAAACGGTTCGCCGTCTGCATACGTCCGAATGTCGATGCGCACGTTTCTGCGCACTTCCTCCGACCACGATTCGGGATAGACGATGTGGAACAGATAGAAGAATCCGTGCTCCCAATAATAGAACCGTTCGACGTAAAACTCCAACTCCGAAAAGTCAACGGTCACATTCTGCCATGTGCCGTAAACCACATAGGAACCGTCCTTCAATCGTCCGTCCTTTCCGTAATGCCCCTCTTTTTGATTGCGCTCGACGTCCTCTCTCCAGATGCTCACCTGCAAAAGCTTCGGCTCCTTCGGTGTTTCGACCGGTTCATGCGTATGCTCGATCGGCAGCGTCAGCGACAGATCTGTAAGCTCCGTGATCTCGATCTCGCCGCCGGAATAGGCGATCTCGCCGCCGTTGTATTCACAGTAGTCGCCGTTTGTGACGTCGATCCATGTTCTGCCGTTTTTGTTGTTCCATTTGTCGCCGATAAAGACCTTCCAGTACCAGAAGAACGGCACTACCGTCCATTCGTGATAGGCGTGCATCACGTCGTCCGTCACGGTCTCGCTGCGATACGTCATTGTGAAGGAATCGCAGCGGTTTTCGGCAATCTCGACGCCGAAGATCGCGGACTGATCGATCAGCCGGAAATCGTGCTGTGGCTTGCCGTCCAGATAGAAGCGGAAACCGAAGCACGGATTCATGGACAGGCATTGGAGGTCGGTCCATTCCTCCGGCAGGTCGAGCCGAAGCGTAAACTGCGTGCCGCTTTCGTCCGAAGCAAAGTCCGCGACCGTGACGCGAAGGTTTTGGAAGCTCACCGTTTCGTTGTAAAACTTCGTTCCATACTGCTTTCCGGCAGAAAGCTTTTCCCAGTCGATCTCCTTGATCGTGATCGGCAGCTCAAGCGGATCTGAGAGCGTTTTGTTTGTCACGCCCACATACAGCGGCTGCGCCTTCGGCGCGTCGGTCGGTTCCGGCGTTTCGGTCGGCGCAGGCGTTTCGTTTTGCGTGGGAAAGGGCAAAATGTCCTCCGTGAGGATTGCAGCGTTCGGATTCGTTGCCTCATCGGTTTCGGTCGCTGTCGACGAAGACAGCGCTGCTGTGGACGCCTTTGCTTCCGTCGGGATATTTGTGCATCCGATCAGCAAGGCAAGCAGGAGCAGCGCTGTGATGGTTCGTTTCATTCGGTTCATCTCCTTTTTGTTGTTCTGTATAGTAGGACGAATCAAAAAGGAAATGTGTTACAGAGGATCGTGCAATCAAACGGACCTACGATCGCGGCGAACGGCAAATCCGTCGTTTCGAAGGGCTCATTGACCCGTATGCGCTTCGGAAGATGCTTTCCTCATTTGTCTTCTCCCTACGCTTTACTTCATCCGCATCATGCGGGCAAAGCGGGCGATCAGGATGACGGCGATCAGGATGATGATGACCGCAATCGCGACGAGCAGGGAGATCCACCATTGCGACAGCGTCTGCTGCTCCTTCTGTTCCTGCTCCTGCTTGAGCTTTTCCTCGTCCGTCTGCTTCTGCGGCTCATTGATCGTGCAGGTAAGGTCCTGCCAGATGCTCTGCTGTTCGCCGTTCTCGTCCTCGTAATAGAGCTGGAAATTGCCCCAGGTCCCGCCGTACTTGCTGCTGCCGGACAGGGTCGTGACAAAGATCGACAGGTCCTTTACCACGGAATCCTGCGCGTTGATGTTGCCGAGATACGCCGACGAGCAGATCAGTCCGTCGACGCTCAGCACGCCGCGCACGTTATACAGCGGCGAAAAGCCCGTGTTGTAGACGCAGATCGGCAGCACGAAGGTCTCGCCGCTCGTGACATTCTCCGGCAGCTTGACCGTATCGTATCCGATCGACGCCTTCTGATAGACGGTCAGCTCGCAGCGCGTGGTCTTTGCATACGTGCCGGTGCTCTTCGTGTCCGCATAGGTGCAGAGGAAGTCCACCGCGTGCCGTCCCTCGCTTGCGGAGGGCAGCGCGCGCAGATCGAACGTCACGGTCGTCGATTCGCCCTTTTTGAGTTCGCCGATCGAAACGGAATCCTGAATCCCCTTCTTGCGGATCGCTTCATCCTCGGAGGTATAGCGAATGACGACGTCCTTTGCGTCGCGCGTACCGGTGTTCTGGATCGTCAGCGTCGCGGTGAAGTCCTCGCCGCCGCCGACCACCTCGTTATATTCACAGGAAACGATCTCGACCTTCGGCTGCGTGATGCGCACGCGATACCGGCCTTCCTCCGTGTACGCGCCGCCGTAAGCGTCCTCGTAGGCGACGACCGTCTGCACCACGATGTCGCCTTCCTGCGCGCCGGGCGTGACCGTAAAATCGAAGGTCGCGTCGACCGTACCGCCGATCGCCAGCAGTTCCAGAAACTGCGCGTTCAGATCGGATTTCAGGGTCAGCGCATCGCTTTCGGGAACAGCCGAAATGCGGATATTCTTTGCATCGCGATTGCCGACGTTCTTCAGAGAAAGCTTGAACGTGACCGTATCCCCGCCCGACGCCTCGGTCGGCGAGATCGTGCAGGTATCGACCAGAATGACGGGCTTTTTGACCGCCGACATTCCGCCGCCGCCACCGCCGGAGGAGGGATTCTTGCCGCCGGTGATCTGCACCTGCAGGTTGAACGTCTGCTCGGCCGGATCGCCGGCGGGCGTCTTGTAAGTCACATGAAGCGTAACCGTATACGTGCCGTTGTAATAGCCGCTTTTCAGCGCTGCGCCGAACGTGATCAGGTATGCGCGCTTTCTGCCGCTGTTGCTCTGCCCCAGCGTGACGTCATACGCTTTCTCAGACACATCGAACTGCAGATTGGACGGCGCAAACGGTCCGTCGGAAGGAAACTCCGGTACGACGCGGATCGTATTGCCGAGCGTCTTGCCGAGCAGCGGCATGATAAACTGCACCTTGCCGTCCTTCTGCACCGGCATATAGCCCCCCGCATAGCTCTTGTCCATGCCCGGGTATTGCCAGTACGTGTCGATCTTTAAAGGATCGGTCGCTTCCTCGATCGGTTCCGGCGTTGTCGGTGCCGCCGTCGGCATGACGGTCGGCGCCTGCGTCGGCTGTGTCGTCGGCGCCTGCGTCGGTTGGGTCGTCGGCTCTGTACTCGGTTCCTGCGTCGGCTGCAAAGTGGGGGCCTCCGTCGGCTGCGTCGTCGGCTCTGTACTCGGTTCCGCCGTCGGTTCAGCGCTCGGCGTCGCCGTCGGTTCCGCGCTCGGCGATGCGGACGGCTCGGACGATGCGGGCGGCTCCGTTTCGTCGCCCTCGGCGATCGCCAGCACCGGCGTCAGCGCCAGCATCAATACCAGGATCCATGCAAATACTCTTGTTTTCATACCTCTTGCCCTTCTCTTTCGTTCGTTTAGTATCCCACCCGCGGATCGGCAATGCTGCCGTCCGCGGCGTTCATGACCAATGCGCGTTACTGCCCGGCGCGTCGTCGGATGGATCAACGACATGCTCCTGCTCCGGCGTGGGAACGCAGGCGAGCAGCACAAGCGATAGACGCAATCGTTTCATAATGCCTCCGAACAACGTTTATCCCCGACCTGTCATCACCATAAGGTCCTTGTACGAGAGCCGCGGTTCCACATAGGTTCCGTCCGATGCGTCGAAGCAGATGCTGCTTGACAGCTCTGTTCCGTCCTGATACCGCACAGTATAGTGAACCTCCCAAAGCGGAACGTTCAGCCCGACCGAACGGTCATCCTTCTTCTGGATTGTCCCGCGCACCAGCTTGATGCGATCGACCTTGACGTCGAGCATTACATCGGAATTGAGATTCGATATGCTCTCCGCCTGCGACGCTTCCGTCGAGTACATATACAGAAGCTGTCTTTGGATCAGGTCCTGCATCTTGTCAAAGGAGAGGAACGCATCCCGTACGTCCGGTTCTCCGTACGCCGCCGGGAACGACCAGACGAATTTCATCACGCCGTCCTGTCCGACATAGAGTTCGATCCATTCGCAGTTCCACGGCGCACCGACGGACGGCGGGACAGCTTCGATCACCGTCCATTGATCCGAATAACAGCAGGCGATGTTTCCGATCCGCGGGGTAAAGACGAACCGGTATCCCCATTCCACCGTGCGGTTCAGCCGGAAGAACGCACATTCCTCCGTTCGATCCTCCAACAGCGCAACATTCTCAATGTGCAGCGCTTCGATCAGGTCCTTTGCGGCTTTTTCGGCGTCTTCGCGCAAGATGCGCGGCGTCTGCCGTTCCAACGGATCCTCCGGCGCGATACCGCTCTCCGGGGTGAAGTCCAAAGTGCTGTCGCGGCTGTACAGAAACTGCGTATCGGTATAGGAGAGAAAACTCTTGCCGTCGCTGCCTAAGGCATACAGACTGCAAAGCGCTTCCGCGGGCTCGACGCTTTCCAAAGAGAACGGGATATGCTCGACCTCCTGCGGCGCGCTCTCAAACGCTTCCCGAAGGTACTGCAGCATCATCATGTCCATCTCGATTTCTTCGTTTGCGATCGCCTCAAAATCCAGCAGCTTTTGATAGATCTCCGCTTTATCGTCCTCCCAACGGAGATACAGCGGTCGGTCGGCCGCGAAGTATTGCAAAAGTTTCGTGACCGTCTCGCGGTCAAACCGTCCTTCATGTACTTCCGAGACGCCGTAAACGGCATTGTCCGGCACGATCACGTCCGCGTCGACCGTCAGGTGCGCGCCGCCGAGCTCGCCCGCGTCCGCAGTCACATGCTTCGGCAGGTCGAGCGAAGCAAAGGGTACCGTCTCCCTTGCGTTCGATTCTTTCTGCGCGATCGGCTCCTGCTCCGGCGTGGGCACGCAGGCAAGAAGCACAAGCGATAAAAGCAATATCATCAGTCGTTTCATTCTTTTATACCTCAATATCCCAAGCCCGAATGAATGACGGAACCGTCAACCGCATTCAGGATCAGGCAGTCGTGCTGCAGTCTCAGGTCGTTTCGGTTTTGGCTGCGATATTCCGCAATCTGTTCCTCCGAATCACCGAGAAGCTTATTCGCAACGTAATCCCATCCGTCATAGAACACGATCCAGCACGGCATTTCATAATAGCCCGCGCCGTCCTTTGCACGGACGGTATAGCCTGTCAGCAGCATGGTGTAGATCTCCAGCGGAATCACCTCGCCCGGATACCACCCCTGCACCGTTTTGATCGGGAAGCACATTGTAAGCGATTTGATCGCGCGATCCTGCACCTCGTCGAACGGCAGCAGCTCCACATTCGGATTCGCGATTCCCGTGATCTTCTTCGGATGATCGTATTCAAAATACTGCAGCCCGTCCTTGTCGATAAAGACCACGATCCTTTCTTTTCCGATCGCTTTGTTCACGACGAAATCCGATCCTTCCCCGTACTCCAGAAATTGCGACGCCTCGTAGGAAAACTCTGTCGTCGGATAGTCTGCGGGATTGCGTATCAGCTCAAACTTCCATCCGTTTGACGCATATTGATTGGCGTCCCCGGACGTATACATCAGGTTCGCTTCCCTTTCCGAGCGGATCGAAAATTCCGAAAGATCGAGCTTTTCAAGCTCCCGCTGCAGTTTTTTCTCTGCATCTTCGCGCGAAACGGTCACGTCGTGCCACAGTTTCGCATTCGGATCATCGTATTTCCAATCCTCATCATGCTGCACTACGTCGTAAATGAAGCCGTTCCCCGGCGTTTTGGAAACAATGATCCAGTTGGGCGCTGCGAAGACATACGCTTTCGTTCCGTTTTCAAGCGAATAGATCTGTTGCTTTCCCATCTGGAGCCCGGAATAATCGTGCACCGCGTTCGTTTTGACCGAATCCGGCGCTTTTTTGATCTGTTCCATATACCAGTTCGACCGTTCTTCGATCTCCGCATCCGTAAGCACCGTTTCATCTCGATCGCCCCAGTCCGGCTTGCCCGCGGCAACCCATTGCCGCTGCTCCTCCACGTCGTCCAAAAACGACTGCAGCTGCTTTCCCCAATCCTCCTTCGTCATGATGAGCTCACCTTCCGCGACCGGATTGCCGAGAACGGTCTTGACATATGCAATCGCCTGATCCTTCTCAAACGCTGCGCCGAGCGTTTTATAAACGGGATACAGCCCGTCCGCTTTCGTGATAACGTCCGCATGCGCCGCGATCGTAAAACCGTCCAGAACCTCGACCGGTTCCGCATCCCAACGGTCCGGGAAGGTCTGCGCCGCACGCGCTGCCGTTTCGTCCTGCGTTTCCGTCCGATCGTGCGCCGGATCCTCCGCGGGCTTCGGCGTCGCATTGAGCTTGTCCTCGACCGTGCTGTCGCCTTTGTTTACCACATATTCCTGCTCCGGCGTCGGTACGCAGGCAAGAAGAAGCGCGCAAAGCAAGCAAAAAATGATGATTCGTTTCATACGTTTCTCCTTTTATGCGGGCGGATGCGATCCGCCCCTACGGGTACAATTATCCGTCAAATCCGGCTATATTAGCAGGGACAATCCCTCCGTCTCGCTTCGCGATCCACCTCCCTTTACACAAGGGAGGCATGGGGCAATCCGGCAGATCCGGCGTTTTAATCTGCGATATGCGGCAAAAGCCGCACGATATGTTTGCTGCGCAAACGCGATATGCTTCTCGCCGGCTCGCCGCACGATATGATATCCATTCCCGTGCCCCGCAGGGCATATCGTTTCGAAGAAATATCGTACTCCGAAGGGGTATATCGCCCATTCCGGAAGGAATGGATATCGCTGACAAAAACCGCTTTGCGGTTTTCGTCACAACATCGTCATCACGCCGGCGTCCATTTCGCAGACCGTGTCGCAAAGGACCTCGATGTCCGCAATGTTGTGGCTTGCAAGCAGGATCGTGCGTCCGTCTGTTGCAAGTGATTTGAACAGCTCGCGCATCTCGGCGACGCCGTTTTTATCGAGGCCGTTCATCGGCTCGTCGAGGATCATCAGCGACGGCTCCTCCATGATCGCCTGCGCGATGCCGAGGCGCTGACGCATACCGAGCGAATACTTGCCGACGGGTTTAGAGCTCATCGGATCGAGCCCCACGCGGCGGATCGTGTCAGCGATCTGCCGGAGGTTGATCTTGCGCTTCAGCGACGCAAGGATTTCGAGATTCTTGAGCCCCGAAAGCTGCGGCAGAAAGCCCGGCGTTTCGATGATCAGCCCGATGTCCTCGGGAAAGTCGACGTCCTTGCCGATCTGCTTGCCGTTTACGAACACCTTGCCGCTGGTCGGCTGCAGAAAGCCGCAGATACATTTGAACATGACGGTTTTGCCGCTGCCGTTGTTGCCGACGACGCCGTGGATCTTCCCCGCCTCAAAGTTGCGGTTGATGCCCTTCAAAACCGTGTCCTGTCCGAACACCTTCACCAAATCATGTACTTCAATTGCGTTTGTCATAGCTGTTTCCTCTCAATATCCCATATTCCTGTCTATAATGCTGCCGTCGATCGCGTTGATCGTCAGAAACGACTGGTGCGCGTACCATTCTCTGCCGTCCGGGTCGTCCGGGAAAACTTCGTCGTAGCCGTAGCCCATGAAATCCCACACCGGCACCAGATAATAGGTATCGGAATCCGCCTTTTTCATGCGGAAGTAGGAAAACCGGATATCCGTCACCACCATCCAATAGGTCGGATCCGGCTCGCCGTGTTTTGCCGGGTCCAGAAAGTGGTGGTACAGGATCTGCGTGCGAAACGTGTCCATCACCTGTTCAAACGGCAGCAGCGCGACGTTCTCATTGACCGTGGAAACAAGCTGCGTCGGGCTGTTCCATTGCAGATGCGAAATGCCGCCGCTTTCAAAATCGACCAAAATGCGCTCCTGCTCGTAGGTCGGCGTGTACTGCGTGTTGACGCCCGCGGCGTCCTTCGCCGTGTCGGTTCCCGCATACGTCGTGTAATCGTACGCCGGGATCCCGTGATACGTCGGCAGAAACACCGTTTCGAGGATATCCTCGTCCGTGCCGCGCTCGCTGTGAAAGCGGTTGCGGTCACGCTCGTCGCGGTGCTCCGCGCTGAAAAACGTCGCCGTCGCCGCGTTGCCGAGCGAATCCAGGATCGTCCCGGCGTCCGCGATCCACTTGTCCGCGTCGCCGATGCCCTCTGTCTCAAACACCGGATGCTTCTCATAAACGAACACGCCGTGCTGATAGGTGAGAAAATCGTCGTCTGCGTTGACAAGCGCGAACATCGGATCCGATACGCTTCCCGTCCACGGCTGCGGCGCGCCTGGCTCCGGCATCTCCTGTACGATCGACAGCATGTTCTGCGTCATGTATTCCTCGTTCGCGATCAGCTGATCGTAATGACTGCAGGCGTCGCCGTAGACCTTTTCACGATATGCCTCAATGCGCTGCATGCCGCGTTGGAGCTCGATCGCGGACCGTGCCTTGCTGATCCGCGCATAATCGTATTGAAAATACGGCCCGTCGCCGAGCAATGCAAGGATGATGCGCTCCGTCTCCTCCGGCGTAAAGCTTCGGATCCTGACCTCGTCGACCGGCACCGTCGATACATTCGGCACGTGCGTTTCGGCGTCCACTCTCACGTCCAGCAAGCCGCCGTAAACCTTGCCCGAAAACTGCTCCTGCACCCGTTCCGGCACGCCGAGCATGCTTTTAAGCGTTTCAACCGGCGCTGCGTCAACCGAAACGCTGTCCGGTTGCTCTGTTCCAAGCATCTCCCCCGTCTGATACGCAGGCACGGGCGTGGTCTCCGTGATCGCCGCCTCCAGCCGCCCTTCGGTTTTATTCAGCACGACTTCCTCCGTTGGCGTCGGCACGCAGGCGAGAAGCAGCGTGAGCAGTAAAAGAATCAAAAGCAATCGTCTCATACAAATCTCCTTAATACCCTGCATTCCGGTCAATGATGCTGCCGTCGATCGCGTTGACCGTCAGAAGCGACTGACCGGAGAACCATTCTTTTGACGGGCCGGAGGTGTATCCCATAAAGTCCCACACCGGCAGCAGATACCGTTCGTTCGGCGCGTCCTTCTTCTTGACCTTCATGTACGAAAACACGATACGCGTGATCGTCATATACTCATGTGTTTCGGCTTTGCCTTTCTCGGCGGGATCAAGGTAGATCGAGCGGAAAATCTGCTGCTTGAATACGTTCAGAACGTCGTCAAACGGCAGCAGCGCGACGTTTTCGTTCTCCGTTCCTGCGACGGTGAACGCGTTATACCACACAATTGCCGTTACCTTACCGCCCCGCACAAGCACATCGCAATGCTCGGGAATCACGGGACTGTCATAATCCTGCGAAAATCCCGCCGCCTGCTGCGCCGTGTCCGATCCGTGAAACGCGGAATACGGATAGCATGGGATCCCCGCAACGGTGTGAGCCATGTTGACCGAGTAGTCCTCCTGCGAAAGCTGTTCCGGCGAAATATGATGGTCTTTGACAAGCCACTCGTTTGCGCCTTTGACTCCGGTTGCCGCAAAATGTTCCCCTGTCATATCGAAAAACAGCGCTTCGGTCATCTGCATTGCTTCCGTTTGCTCTGCAGTTTCGGGCGTGTGACCGCCGAATGGTTCCGGCGCGCTGCCGAACTCGTCATAGAACATAACACTTGTATCGCTGATCCCAACATGCCGATTCACAGCATCCGCAACGACCACATGCTCCGCTGCAAAGCTCCCCGTCCACGGCTGGCTTGGGCCCGGCTGCGGCAATTCAGCATAGTGCTTCTGCGCGTACTCCAGATTCATTTCGATGCCCTTCCGATAGTTTTCATACGGATAATCCTCACCGTATGCGCGGCTGTTATAGTCGCTCAGCTGTTTCATCAGCGTTTCGATCCTGCGTTTCACTCGCATTTGTTCCTCAAGCACGCTGTTGAAGTTATAATACGGTCCGTCGCCCAAAAGCAGCTTTGTGATATGCTCGCGTTCCTCGGGTGTGAACGCTCTGTCGCGCACCGTGTACACCGGAACCGCCGAAACGTTCGGGATCTCCACGTCCGCGTCGATCTGCACGGTAAGCGTGCCGCCGTAGACCTTGTTTTCGACTGCGTCGGTATAATGCTCCGGCGCGCCGATCGCCGTGCGCAGCGTGCCGCGCGGCTCATCGGCAGGCTTTTGATCGCTTCCCTGCGGCGTTTCCGGCTCCCCCGTCTGCAGCTCGACCTGCTCGGTCTCGTACGCAGGCACAGGCGTGGTCTCCGTGATCGCCGCCTCCAAACGCCCTTCGGTTTTATTCAGCACGACTTCCTCCGTTGGCGTCGGCACGCAGGCGAGAAGCAGGGCAAGGATCAGGCAAAGTATGATGATGCGTTTCATCGGTTCTCCTTTCCTTTGGCTCCCTTGTGTAAAGGGAGCTGTCACCATAGGTGACTGAGGGATTGTACAGTCTTAACAATCCTCCCGACGGGCTTCGCCCACCACCCTCCTTTACACAAGGAGGGCTTTTGGATCATCCGGCAGATCCGGCGTTTCAATCTGCGATATACGGCAAAAGCCGCACGATATGTTTGCTGCGCAAACGCGATATGCTTCTTGCCGGTTCGCCGCACGATATGATATCCATTCCCGTGCCCCGCAGGGCATATCGTTTCGAAGAAATATCGTGCTCCGAAGGCGTATATCGCCCATTCCGACAGGAATGGATATCGCTGACGAAAACCGCTTTCCGGTTTTCGTCACGACTGTTCCGTTCCGAGGAACATGAAGTTATAGCGGCGGATCGCGACGAGGATGCCCGCCATCAGTCCCGCGATCAGCACAAGGAAGATCAGATACGTCTGCCAAAGCCGCGGCAGAAGATCGTAACCGAAGTTGTGCATGTGATAGGTCGCCTGATTCAGCGGCGAGAGCCAGCCCACCGCGACGTTTGCCTTGTACATCAGCTCGTCCGGGAGGCCGAACATCTGCTTGATGAGCTCCGGGTTCAGAAGGAGCCCGTAGAGCGAGAAGCCGAACGCCGCAACCACGCCCGCGCTCTTGCCGCGGAGGAGCTTCATGAACAGCATAAGCAGCGCGAGCACGAGCGTGTACAGCAGCATCAGGAGGAAAATGGTCATAGCGCATTGGTACGGACGCGACATCTCGAGCGTCTTGACAAGCGCCGGGAGCGCGACCGCCTTGCCCGCGCCGGAATAGCCGAGGATCGCCGCCGTCTCCGACCACATATTGCCTAAAAAGCTATTTTGCATGCAGATCAGCGTCGTCGCGATCAGGATGAAAACCATATAGATGAGCGTCGCGAGGATCAGATAAATGAGCTGTCCCCACGCCCACGTCGACCGCTTCATGCGAACGAGATAATACGGCACGCCCGCGCCGAGGAACGGGATATCCGCAAAGAGCAGCACCAGGAGCAGCGAGATCAGCAGTACGGAGTTTGCGTCGCCGAAGGTCCAGACGAACGGCTCGAACGCCTGCATCGCCGTGTTCATGTCGTAGGCGAAGCTTGCCGCCTTGTCGGAAAGCAGGAAGCACAGGATGAACGCAAGCGCGAACGTCAGCACGATGCGGACGTTTTTGCGCCACATGCGGAAGTTATAGCACACGACCGCCCACACCTGCGACAGCGTGTACAGGACGGCGTTTTCTTTGTGCGCCTTCTTCGGCTTTGCGTGCTCGATGCGCTTCAATAAAAGCTTTTGCGAAAGGTTCTGCGCGCCGTAATGGTGCTTCTGCCGCTTGTCGTCGCGTAATTCCGTCTGTACGGTCATGTAGAAGACGAGCTGCAAGATGAGCACGAGCATAAACAGCGTCAGCGCGGCGCTCTTGCCGGCGAGCGGCCACGCGCCCTGCATGGTGAGATAATTCTTGGGGTTCAGCATGAACGTCGTGCGGAAGTAACGCTCCTGCAGAATGATCAAAACATAATAGAAGATAAACGGCGCTGCGTACGCAAGGTACACGTTCTGCGTGAGCGACGAGCAAAGAAGCCCCACGCTTGCCCACATGGCGCCGGACAGGAAGAACAGGAAACAGCGCAGGATGATATCCGGGATCTTCGATTCGACCGCCCACTCGCCGTAGACCTCGATCGGAGAGAACACGAGCATGAAGATGCCGAGCGCGGTGAGGATGCCGAGCACGAGCGCAAGCCCGCCGGAAACCGCCGCGCCGATGCCCTTGCCGAGGATGTAGCGCGTGACGCTCGTGCGGGTCAGATACGGCTTCAGGTATCCGGACTTTACGTCGTCGGTGAACGCGGTCGTGTAGGGGATCGCGGCAAGGATCGGCACCGCGAACAGGATGATATCGCTGCCGAGAGCGTTCAGCAGCAGCTCGCGGTGATAGCCGTACATCACGCGGACTTCCTCCATGCGAAATACGCCGAGCGCGTCCGAAAACGCGCCGATCAAAAGGCACAGAACCATGCCGCCGTACGCGATCAGAAACGATCGCCCGAACACCGCTCTTTTGACGTCTCCCAAAATCTGTCTCATATCCATCCTTTCATGCGCCGGAGGCGCAATTCATGATCGAAGATCAATTCATGCGGCCCCGCCGCAATTCATTCAATACCCTTTATGCGCGTCGATGATGCTGCCGTCGATCGCGTTGATGACGCAGAGCGGGCTGAGCTCCCGATGAGTGCCGTCCGCGCCGTAATACGTTCCGCCGAAGATCCACGCGGGCACCATCAGCCCCGTTTCCATGCTGTTCTTCTCGCGGATGCGGAACAGTCCCAGCTTGACGCCGGTGATCTGCACCTTTGCGCCGCTGCCGTACAGCTGCCGGTTCATTTGCTGCTCGAAAAGCCGCATGATCTCATCGAACGGGAGCAGCGGCGTCGATTCCGCGATCGTCTCGGTCACCTTCGACGTGCCGTACCACGAAAGGGAAAGCAGTCTGCCCTCCGTCGAAACCGCCGCGATCACGCTTTCGTAATCCCACTCAGGCGCATATTGCAATTCTTTTTCTTCCCTGTCCGGGTGAACCCCGTAATCATTGATATACGGTGCAATCGAGCCGTCATAGATCGGCGTCAGGCGAACAAGGTAGCCGTATGTGCCGACGACCCCCGCGCCCTCACCGTCGGTGTCGGCATTGTTGCTCCAATAGATATCGTCGACGCAAAGATCAACGATGCCGTCAAAGATCGGCAAAACCGCGTCCGCCGCTGTCCGCGGGGTGACCGTCGCCCCGTCGTGTATGATGTCGTAGTCCTCCGGTTCGATCCGTTCGACGCCGGGCTTTCCGGTCATGTTGAAGCCGGACGCAGTCGCATTCTTTTCCCGATCGCTCTGCGGTTCGGTATACCCCATCACACGGCTTGAGCCGTCTCTGAGTACGGTAACGCTCGGTTGGAATCCGATATTGGTTCTGCCCTCGGATTCCGTTACGATCTGCAGAAAGGTCGTTTCCCCGGTCGGTGCGGCGCCGTCCCATTGCTGAAACGGCATTGCCGAACCGTCCGTCGGTATATTGCGGTAGTATTCCTGCCAGTAGGCAAGCTGCTCTCTGCGGTACGCCAAAAAATCTTCATAATCTTCCTCTGTCGCCGTCGACATGCCGTAGTCCTTTCGGTATTGCTCAAACGTCGGCTCGTCCATCAGTCCGCGGATCATATCCTCCACGCTTCGGCGGTCCAGTACATCCTGATAGATATACAGATCCTCCGTGTGCAGAAGCCGCTTTGCAAGCGTCAGCCGTTCTGCATCCGTCACGCTGCGGCGTTCGACGCGCAGCATCGGGAATACGCCGTCCGTCAAAACGCGGATCCTGACGTCGCCTTCGATCTTCGCGCCGTCGTTGGTCGTGAAATCACAGGTGAAACGCTCCGGAACCAGTTCTTTGACCGGCGTCGGCGTCGGTACGGCTTCGCCGGTTTGTTCCTGCATGACGATCCGTTCCTCTTCTTCCTTTTTTACCGTGTCGATCAGCACGTTCGTGTCCTTCTGCTTCACCGCGTCGACCTCCGGCGTCGGAACGCAGGCGGCGAACAGCAATACAAGCAGCAAGATGGAGATGATCCGTTTCATAACATTCCTTTCTGTAGGGATGGGCATTGCCCATCCGCACCTCTTCTCGGCGGGCGGATACGATCCGCCCCTACGTATACTCGGACCTCGTAGGGGAAGGTCTTACCTTCCCGCACCTCTCTTTCGGACGAGCAATGCTCGTCCCTACGGGGAAATTGTGCTCAATATCCTTTCTGCGGATCGATGATCGTGCCGTCGATCGCGTTGATGATGACGAGCGGGTTCAGGTTGTCATAAGCAAAACCGTCGCCGTATTCGCCTCTGTGGGTCTCCGCGTTTTGCTGATGACCGGTAAAGAACCATACCGGGACCAAAAACCCGGAATTCATATTGTTCTTTTCACGGATCCGGAACAGACCGAGCTGTACACTGTCCACCGTCAGCGTCCCGCCGTTTTCTTCGTCAAACGCCATCATGCGATTCATCTGCTGCTCGAAGATCTTTTGAATCTCCTCATAAGGAAGCAGCGTCGTCGACTCCGCGATCACGTCCGTCACCTTCAGCGGCGCGAGCCAGATGAGCGAGATCAGGTTCCCGTCGCCGTCCACCGCCGCATCCAGCGATTCATAATCCCACATGCGCACATACTCATTCTCAGAGTCTTCGTAAGCAGAACACTGGCAATATACGCCTGTCGCGCCGTATCGGATCGGTGACAGACGGACGAGATATGCCCAACGTGTTTGCGCATTGATCCCTTTACCGTCGCCGTCGGTCGCGGCATTGTTCGACCAATACACATCCGAAGCGGCAAAGGGTCCGAATCCATCGAAATAGGACTGTACGACTCGGATCGCGTCGTTCGGCGTCGCCTTTGCTCCGTCATGCGGCGTATCGTATTCCGACGGGTCGATACGCTCGGTTCCGGGTTTGCCGACAATGTTAAACGACCAGACCGTCGTACTGTCACGAATGTCACGGCTTGCGATCTGAAATTCGATCGGGCGATCGCATTCGTTCGCCCACACAATTGCGTAATCGAAGAATCCGGAAACCGATTCGCTGTTCACAATCATCATGAGATTGGAATTGTGTTCAAAGTCCTTGCTGTACACAGGCGCAGTCCCCGACCAGCGCAAAAGCGCC
>JAFZIH010000140.1 GCA_017554455.1 Clostridia bacterium
CACCCGATTCAAGCAGGAAGTTGGCAGCAGCATCTCCGATTATATCCTGAACCGGCGTATGAAGCGTGCCTGCCGTTTGCTCTCGACTACCCAAGCATCCATTCAGGAAATCGCCTCTCAATGCGGCATGGACGACGCCAGCTATTTTTCCCGGCAATTCAAGCGTGCAATCGGAATTGCTCCTTTACAGTTCAGAAAGAACGCCAAATTGTAATTTCTTCAAGATGGCGAAATATGAAGTGCATTTAGGATTGAAACGTGTTGCGGATGTGGTCCAAGAATCTTTCTGCAATCGACGCACAGTAAAAGATTTCCAGAAATACAATGGTGGGGCTCGAAATGAAACGAACCATCGCCAACACCAGTCATATCAAGCACTCTTTAGGCAGAGACACCCTTGATATTTTTAACCGGAGCCATTTATATACAGATATGTTAACAGCTGTAAGCCAATATATGCCAAATAGTATGCCAATTTCCCATAAGAATTCGGAGGGATTTGTAGGGATTTGTGAACGAGAGAAAAGCAGGGGCATGTAAAAAGTATGCTTTGCGCTCTGTTTATTCTCTTTCTCCCTGTCTTCTGTTTCATGTTCTTGACCTTGTTTTCGTTAGTTGTGTCGCATCGACGATGCCATTTTTAGCATGGTGTCAAGCGAAAATCTCGCGTTTTTCAAAATCATATATGTGAAGGCAGAAAATGTATTTGTGAGATTGAAAATAAGTAGACTTTCGGCAATAAACACCAAAACTTGCCGAATGTCTATTTTTGATCGGTATCGACTTGACGCCAAGCACGTTACAATTTATAATTGTCCACAAACAATCTGTGACATTTCAAATATGCCACAACAATGAAGCGGTGGCGTTTGGAAGCCCTCAGATTGTGGAAAAACAACGCCGGATTTGAGCATAAAAGGGATATGCCAAATATGCCAAATCGTATGCCATTTTCCCATCGAAAGTTATAGATTTCTATAGTTATTTAGATTTGTCACTTTTAGGGAAATATCAGGTATATAGGAGTTTATAGGAGGTAAAAGAATGTCGCCCGATGGTGGCTTCTATATCCCCACAATGAAGCCGAAGGGCACGCAGAAAAGCGAAAAGGCGGAGAAAGCGCCCGCAGATTTCGAATGTGCCTGCAGCGTCTGCCCCTCTCAGGAGGCCTGCAAGGCGGCACAGGAAACGGCGCAAACGGCTCCCGCCGAAGAGAAGATCGACTTCTCGAACGTCACGATCGAGCCGCTGTTTTCGGATTTCGTGGACTTTGAGACCTTCAGTAAGTCCGATTTCCGCGCGGTCAAGGTCTTGAACTGCGAAGCCGTACCGAAGAGCAAGAAGCTCTTGAAGTTCACGCTCGACGACGGCACGGGCACGGAACGCACGATCCTTTCGGGCATCCACGCGTTCTATGAGCCGGAAGCTCTGATCGGCAAGACCTGTGTTGCGATTACCAACCTGCCCCCGCGTCCCATGATGGGCATCGAATCCTGCGGAATGCTGCTCTCGGCTGTCCACACGGAAAACGGCGAAGAAAAGCTGCATCTTCTGCAGCTCGACCCGCACATCCCCGCGGGCGCAAAGCTGTATTGATAGCCAAAAACACCAGGACCCGCTGAAACGCTCAGCGGGTCCTGTTATATTGCCGATCGATCAATCAAGGTTGAAGTCGTTTACGTCGTCGATGGATTCGCCGCCGATGCCGGGACCGACGCGGCCCGCGATCAGGTAGCAATGCTCGATCGGATCGTAGACGATGCGGTGCAGAAGGCGGAATTCCTCGACCTTTCCCGTGCTCATCACATGCGTGCGCGGTCCGGTGCAGGGATGCACGATGTCGCCGATCTTCACGTGACCGTCGTCAACGTACGTGATCGGCAGATCGGACGCGATCGCCGTGCTGACCTTGAGTTCGAGCTCGTCGAGATCGACGTCCGGCTCGTGATCGTCGAACGCGAGCAGAAAGCCGTGCTTGATGTCGCGGTGACGCGCGCGCTTGTACTCCTCCTCCGGCAGGAAGATCTCGCAGAGGTCCTCGGCGGTGTGCGCCATGCGGCGGTATACGATGGACTTCGAGACCTTGTCGTGCAGCTCCGAGGGCATCGGTCCGAAGATCGTGGGACGGGACACGATGATCTCGTCGCCGACGCCGATCATCAGGTCCGCGTTGCGCTCGTGCATCAGCGGATAGATCATGTCGAAATGCTCGACGATCACACGTTTGCCCTTCTCGATCGCTTCCAAGATCGCCTCCGCGAGCGTACCGAGCTGTGTGAACGCAGCTTCGAAGCGGACGTCGACGTGGTAGGTATGCGCGGTGAAAAATCCGGAGCCCTCGAGATCGAGGATCGGCAGCGGACGCACGTTCACGCCGTCGTCGTCGTTCGTGAGCTCCAGTCCCGGAAACATGCCCTTGATCAGCATGCTCTTGCCGGAGCCCGACTCGCCGATGATGCCGATCAGCTTGTCGAACGGCGACAGATAGAGCTGCGCGATCTGCATGCCGAGATCGTACATGCGGTCACGGCCGCGCGGCGCGAAAAAGACGCTGTAGTAATGGCTTTGCTGCATTCTTCCGGAATACGACATGGACATTCCTCCCGCACATATTTGCGCACTTATTATAATACACCTTTCCGTATTTCTCAACGGGGCAGAACTTTATATTTTCCGAAAAAGCCCGCTTTTTGGGGCAGATTCTTGATTGTTGCGGCGGTCAGCGTTATAATAAAAATAATTATGGGGATGCGTCCCCGTAAAAATCGGAGGGGAATATGCGAAGAAGCATGCTCTTTTTGCCGGGCAATACGCCGAACATGATCATCAACGGCGATTCGCTCGGCGCGGACAGCATTATCCTGGACCTTGAGGACGCCGTTTCGCCGGACGAAAAGGACGCAGCGCGGCTTCTGGTCCGCAGCGCGATCGAGCGCATGGGCTTTGCGGGCGTGGAGATCACGGTCCGCATCAATTCGATCGACACGGCGTACTGGCAGGACGATCTCGAAGCGATCGTGCCGCTGAAACCCGATCTCATCATGCCGCCGAAGGCGTCGAGCGCCGAGGACATGCGAACGCTCGACGCGTACATCGCGAAGGTCGAACAGAAAGCGGACATTCCCGTCGGGACGGTCAAGCTGATCCCGCTGATCGAAACGGCGCTCGGCGTGGAGCGCGCGTTTGAGATCGCCTCCGCCTGCCCGCGCGTCACCGCGCTGTTCTTGGGCGGCGAGGACCTCACCGCCGACCTTCGCTGCAAGCGCACGAAGGCGGGCAACGAGATCGACTATGCGCGCAAACGCCTCGTCTGTGCGGCGCGCGCCGCCGGGATCGACGTCTACGACACGCCGTTTACCGACGTGAACGACGACGAAGGGATCATTCTGGACGCGGAGTACGCAAAGTCCCTCGGCTTTACGGGAAAGAGCGCGATCGCGCCGCGGCACGTGCGCACGATCAACGAGGTGTTCAGCCCCAGCTTAGCGGACATCGAATACGCAAAGCTCGTGTTCGAGGCGATCCGCATCGGAAAGCTGCAGGGCAAAGGCGCAGTGTCGCTTCGCGGGAAGATGATCGACAAGCCGATCGTGGAACGCGCGCGGCAGACGCTTGAAGCGGCAAAACAGCTCGGGATCGGAGGGCTCGAAGATGAATAAGATCCGAAATTCCATTCGCGAGGCGATCCTCGAAAGCGGACTGAAAAGCGGCATGACCGTTTCATTCCACCACCATCTCCGTAACGGCGACTACGTGCTGAACATGGTGATGGACGAGATCGCAAGATTGGGCATCCGCGATCTCACCGTGAACGCGAGCTCGCTCTTTGACACGCACGCGCCTTTGAAAGAACATATTCAGAACGGCGTGGTCACGACCATTCTCACGGACTACATGTCCGCGGGCCTCGGCAGCTTCATTTCCGC
Organism: Clostridia bacterium; assembly: GCA_017554455.1. Lineage (GTDB taxonomy): Bacteria > Bacillota > Clostridia > Christensenellales > CAG-138 > UBA3792. The sequence goes on from JAFZIH010000140.1 coordinate 3,927, forward strand.
GGGCGGCATGGAAAACCCCGTGCAGTTCCGCACGCACGGCGGACGCCCCGCCGACATCGAAAATGGCAGAACGCCGATCGACGTGGCGTTCATCGCCGCGCCCACTGCTGATCCGATGGGCAACCTGACCGGCAAATTCGGCAAGAGCGCGTGCGGGTCGCTTGGCTACGCGATCCCCGACGCGAAGAACGCGAAGTTCGTCGTGGCGATCACGGACGAGCTCCACCCCTACCCCCTTTGCGACTGGTCGATCCCCGAGACCGACGTGGACGCGGTGGTCGTCGTGGACTCGATCGGCGATCCGAAGGGCATCGTCTCCGGCACGACGAAGATCACACGCGATCCCGTGGGGCTTCTGATGGCGCAGACCGCGGTCGACGTCATCAAAGCGTCCGGACTTCTGAAAGATGGCTTCAGCTTCCAGACCGGCGCGGGCGGCGCGTCGCTGGCGGCGGCGAAATATCTGAAAGACGTCATGCTGAAGGAAAAGATCCGCGGAAGCTTCGGTCTCGGCGGCATCACCGGGTATCTTGTCGACATGCTCAACGAGGGCTGTTTCGACGCGCTGATGGACGTGCAGTGCTTTGATTTGAAGGCGGTCGAATCCATCCGGAACAACCCGCGGCACTGCGAGATCTCCGCGACGCATTACGCCTCGCCGGAAGCAAAGAGCGCGGTCGTCGATTCGCTCGACGTCGTCATTCTCGGCGCAACGCAGCTCGACACCGATTTCAACGTCAACGTGCATACCGACAGTAACGGCAGCATCATGGGCGGCTCGGGCGGACACAGCGACACGGCGGCAGGCGCGAAGCTCTCGATGATCATTGCACCGCTGTCTCGCGCGCGGCTTCCGATCGTGACCGACCGCGTGACGTGCATCTCCACCCCGGGCAGCACGATCGACGTGCTCGTGACACAGAAGGGCGTCGCGGTCAATCCGAAGGACGCGGAGCTCAGGCAGCGTTTGATCGACGCGGGCATCAAGGTCGTCGACATTCACGACCTCAAAGCGCTTGCGGAGCGGGTAAGCGGCGTTCCCGAAAAGCCGCGGCTCGGCGAAAAGATCGTTGCCGACGTCATCTACCGCGACGGCACGGTGATCGACCGTATCCGGGAAGTAGTGAAATAAGGAGAAGCCATGAGAGAAATACAGGCAAGTGTTTTGACCGACGCGGTTGCGCGGCTTGCGATCGAAGCAAACTGCGTGCTGCCGTGCGATATCAAAAAGCGCATCGAGGACGCAAGGGCGAATGAGCCGTGGGAAACGGCGCAGGGCATCCTTGACAAGATCATCGAAAACTACGGCATTGCGGAAGCGAACACCGTTCCCATCTGCCAGGACACCGGCGTATGCTGCGTGTTTTTGAAGATCGGACAGGACGTGCACATCGAGGGCGATCTCCGCGCGGCGATCGACGAGGGCGTTAAGAGGGGCTACGGCGAAGGGTATCTTCGTAAATCCGTTGTGAAAGACCCGCTGCGCCGTGTCAACACCGGCGACAACACGCCCGCCATGCTCTACACGGAGCTCGTGCCGGGCGACAAGGTCGAGATCACCGTCGCGCCGAAGGGCTTCGGCAGCGAAAACATGAGCCGCCTCGCCATGCTGAAACCGTCCGACAGCGTCGAGGGCGTCAAAGCGTTCATTCTGAAGACCGTCGAGGAGGCAGGTCCGAACCCGTGTCCGCCCGTTGTGGTGGGCGTCGGCATCGGCGGCACGTTCGACAAGGCGGCGTACCTTGCGAAAAAGGCGCTGATGCGCAGCACGGACGAGCGCAACGCCGACCCGTACTACGCGGACCTCGAAGCGGAACTTCTCAACAAGATCAACGCGCTCGGCGTCGGTCCGCAGGGCTTCGGCGGACGCACCACCGCGCTTGCGGTCAATATCGAGTGGATGCCGACGCACATCGCAGGGCTGCCGGTCGCTGTCAACATCAACTGCCACGTCACGCGGCACAAGACCGTCGTGCTGTAAGGAGGCGGAACCATGGAAAAACACATTCAGCTTCCCATCACCCGGGAAACCGCAAGAACGATCAAAAGCGGCGAAAGCTGCCTTCTTTCCGGCGTGATCTACACCGCGCGCGACGCGGCGCACAAGCGCCTCTGTGAGCTGCTTGCGGCGGGCAAACCGTTGCCGTTCGACGTCAGGGACGCGACGATCTACTATGTCGGACCGACGCCCGCAAAACCGGGTCAGGTCATCGGCTCCGCAGGACCCACGACGAGCTACCGCATGGACGCCTACTCCCCCGCCATGATCGCTGCGGGCGAGACCGGCATGATCGGAAAGGGCAAGCGCAGCGCGGAGGTCGTCGCCGCCATGAAAGAATACGGCGCGGTGTACTTTGCCGCGATCGGCGGCGCAGGCGCGCTTTTATCGAGCTGCATCAAAAAGGCCGAGATCGTATGCTATGAGGACCTCGGCGCGGAAGCGGTGCGGCGGCTCGAAGTCGAAAACCTCCCCGTCGTCTGCGTGATCGACAGCGAAGGAAACAACCTTTACGAGGCCGGCAGAAAGGCGTATCTCGATTCGCTCGGATAACGCGCGCGGACGGGAAATATATTGTCGGATTTCCCCTGTTTCGTCTTGACTTTGCGGGGGAATCGTCGTACCATTGCGTAATGTATAGAGTATTCGATCCGGGACCGGATCGGTATGAAAAATAAGTGAGGATGATCATGGAAAAGCAAAAGAAAACGCTGGTCATCGGCGTCATCGGCGCGGACGTCCACGCCGTCGGCAACCAGATCCTGTACCATGCTTTCACCGACGCGGGCTTCAACGTCATCAACCTCGGCGTCATGGTCTCGCAGGAGGAGTTCATCAACGCCGCGATCGAAACGAATGCGGATGCGATCGTCGTTTCATCGCTGTACGGACAGGGCGAGCTCGACTGCCGCGGTCTTCGTGAGAAGTGCGACGAGGCGGGTCTCGAACACATCCTGCTCTACGTCGGCGGCAACATCGTCATCGGCAAGCAGCCGTTCGAAGAAGTCGAAAAGCGCTTCAAGGCGATGGGCTTTGACCGCTCCTTCCCGCCGGGAACCGCGCCCGAGGTGGATATCGCGTACCTCAAGGAAGACCTGCACGTGGAGGATTGACGTTCGGAGCCGGTGTTATGAAGCCAGTACTTTTGATCGATTTCGGCAGCACCTATACCAAAGTGACCGCGGTAGATGTCGACGCCCCGCGGCTTTTGGGTACCGCGAATTCGTATACCACCGTAGAGACCGACATCAATAACGGGCTTGCCGATGCGCTCAATAAGCTCGAAGCGCAGACGGGCAAGCTCGATTTTTGCGCGCGCTACGCCTGTTCGAGCGCGGCGGGCGGACTTCGCATGCTCGCAAGCGGGCTTGTGCCGGAGCTGACCGCGGAAGCGGCAAAGACCGCATCCTTAGGCGCAGGCGCAAAGGTCCTCAAAACGTATTCCTTTAAGCTCAATGAGGACGACGCGGACGAGATCAAAGAACTCAACCCCGACATCTTTCTGCTTGTCGGCGGAACGGACGGCGGCAACACCGAAACGATCATCCATAACGCAAAGGTGATCGCGGACATCGGCGGAAGCTACCCCGTGATCCTCGCGGGCAACCGCAACGCGGCGCGCACCTGCGCAAGGATCCTCGAAGGGCGCGAGGTGCACATCACCGAAAACGTCATGCCGTCGTTCAACGTGCTGAACACCGAGCCGGTGCAAAAGGAGATCCGCGAGGTCTTCTTAAACCGCATCATTCAGGCAAAGGGGCTCAGTAAAGCCGCAGAGCTCATCAACGGCATTATGATGCCGACACCGAGCGCGGTCATGGCGGCGATCAAGCTTTTAGCCGAGGGCACGGAGAACCAAAAGGGCATCGGCGATCTTGTGGCGGTGGACGTCGGCGGCGCGACGACGGACGTGTACTCCGTTGCGGAAGGGCTGCCGGACGATCCGAGAACCGCTTTGCGCGGCATTCCCGAGCCGTACGTCAAGCGCACGGTCGAGGGCGATATCGGCATGCGGTACAGCATCCGCGGCATCATCGAGGCAGCCGGGCTGAAAAAGACCGCGCAGATCGCAGATCTTTCCGAGGAACGGCTTTCGGAGATTGTCGAACTCTTTGCGACGCACACGGACATGCTGCCGTTCGACGACGAAACGCAGCGCGCGGACGAAGCGCTCGCAAGCATGGCGGTGCGGGTCGCGATGACGCGCCACGCCGGACGGCTCAGTGAAATCTTCGGTCTCGGGGGCTTACAGCTTATCCAGACCGGCAAAAATCTTTTGAACGTGGATCGGTTCATCGTCACCGGCGGCTCGCTGATTCACACCGAACACACGGGACGGATCGCGTCCTACGGCTTCTTTGACGAGGAGGACCCGGGTTCCCTGAAGCCGAAAAGCTGCACCGTGCTCGTGGACCGAAGCTATATCATCGCCGCGATGGGACTTCTGTCCCAGTATTATCCCGAAGCGGCGCTTACCATTTTGAAAGAGGAGTTGGTAAAAGATGACGGTACAAAATAAACGCATCCCGGATGACGAATTCAAAAGCATCCGCGAGGAAGTTCTGAAGCAGTGGCCGACCGGCGCGGAAGTCGATCTCAAAGAAGCGATCGCGTTCCACAAGGCGCTGCCGGATCACAAGGTCTTTTCGAAAAAGCTCATCGACGCCAAGAATAAAGGCATTACGCTGATCCAGCCGCGCGCGGGCGTTGCTCTTATCGACGCGCAGATCGAACTGCTCACGTACCTGCAGGACAAGGGCGAAGCGGACCTTCTGCCCACCACGATCGACAGCTACACGCGCCAGAACCGCTATCAGGAAGCGGAAAACGGCATCCGTGAGTCGATGAAGGAGCGCCGTTCCATGCTGAACGGCTTCCCGGCGGTCAATCACGGTGTTGCGGGCTGCAGACGGCTCATCAACGCGCTGGACACGCCGATCCAGGTGCGCCACGGCACGCCGGACGCGCGTCTTCTCACCGAGATCGCCTACGCGGGCGGCTTCACGAGCTATGAAGGCGGCGGCATCTCCTATAACCTCCCCTATGCAAAGAACGTTCCGATGGAAAAGACGATCGCGGACTGGCAGTACGTCGACCGTCTCACCGGCATCTACGAGGAAGCGGGCGTTTCCATCAACCGCGAGCCGTACGGTCCGCTGACCGGCACGCTCGTGCCCGCCTGCATCTCGAACGCGGTCGCGATCATCGAGGCGCTGCTCGCCGCCGAACAGGGCGTCAAGAACATCACCGTCGGCTACGGTCAGTGCGGCAACCTCGTGCAGGACGTCGCGGCGATCCGCGTGCTCGAGGAGCTCACGAGCGAATACCTCAAGAAGAACGGCTACAAGGACGTGATCGTCACCACCGTCTTCCATCAGTGGATGGGCGGTTTCCCGCAGGACGAAGCGAAGGCGTTCGGCGTCATCAGCTGGGGCAGCGCAACGGCGGCGCTTTCGAAGGCAACGAAGGTCATCGTCAAGACCCCGCACGAGGCGGCGGGCGTTCCGACGATGGAGGCGAACGCGGAAGGTCTGCGCTGCACGAAGCAGGTCATCTCGATGCTCGCGGATCAGGTCTGCACCGCCGCGAACCTCGAAGAAGAAAAGTGGATGATCCGCTCCGAAACGCGCTGCATCGTCGACAAGTGCTTCGAGCTCGGCAACGGCGACATCGCGGACGGCTGCGTCAAGGCGGTACTGTGCGGCGTGCTCGACATCCCGTTTGCGCCCTCGCGCTTCAACGCGGGCAAGATGCTTCCCGCGCGCGACAACGACGGCGCGATCCGCATCCTCGAGATGGGCAACCTGCCGTTTACCGACGAGATCAAGGCGTACCACCGCGCAAAGATTCAGGAGCGCGCCAAGGCGGAAAAGCGCAACGCGACGTTCCAGATGGTCATCGACGACGTCTACGCGATCAGCAAGGGACGTTTGGTCGGAAGACCCAGAGCGTAAAAGCTCGGTCTGCAGGCGACTTTCCCCAGACCTCCATCTGACGATGGAGGTGTCATCGAAGATGACGGAGGGAGAGAAAACAACCGGTTGATTTCGAATCAAAAAGACTACCCTTCCGTCAGCCGTTCGGCTGACACCTTCCCTGACAAGGGAAGGTCAAAAAAGAATCGATCCCGAAAGGGTTCACAGAAAAGAATTACAGAAAGGCGAAAAACATGAAAATCATCGACGTTATCTGTTCCGCAGGCCGTACCGGCTTCTATTTCGACGACCAGCGCGCCATCAAGGCAGGCGCAAAGTCCGACGGCGCAGCCTACATCGGCGAGCCGAAGACCGAGGGCTTTACCTCCGTGCGTCAGCCCGGCGAATCCATCTCCGTGATGCTCATCCTGGAGGACGGGCAGATCGCATTCGGCGACTGCGCGGCGGTCCAGTACAGCGG
>JAFZIH010000141.1 GCA_017554455.1 Clostridia bacterium
AACAATCTCTCCGATGCGCTGTCCTCGGTGGTCACGATCATCGGCGCAAAGCTCGGCGCGAAGCAGCCGGACAAAAAGCATCCGCTGGGCTACGGCAGGATCGAGTATTTAAGCTCCATGATCGTCGCCGCGCTCGTGCTGTACGCGGGCGTCACGTCGCTGGTCGAATCGGTCAAAAAGATCATTCATCCGGAGGCGGCGGACTACGGCGCGGTCACGCTCATCATCATCTCCGTTGCGATCCTCGTGAAGCTCGTCCTCGGCCTGTACGTGAAAAAGCAGGGGAAGAAGGTCGGATCCGGCGCGCTTGCGGCCTCCGGCTCCGACGCGCTGTTCGACGCGATCCTGTCCGCGTCGGTTCTGGCGTCGGCGATCGTGTACCTGATCTGGGGCATCTCGCTCGAAGCGTACGTCGGCGTGGTGATTGCGGGCTTTATCATCAAGGCAGGCGTCGAAATGATGATCGAAACGCTGAACGATATCATCGGCAAGCGCGAGGACGCGGAGACCGTGAAGGAATTGAAGCAGATCGTCCGCGAGGAGGAAGCCGTGCTCGGCGCGTACGACGTGACGCTGTTCAACTACGGACCGAATAAGAACTACGGCTCTGTCCACATCGAACTGCCGGAGACCATGACGGTCGACGAGGCGGATCGCATCATCAGAAGGATCCAGGCGAACGTATATCAGAAAACCGGCGTGATCCTGACCGGCGTCAGCGTCTATTCCGTCAACGCGAAGGACAGCGAGGCGGGACGGATGCGCGAAGCGATCGAAAAAGCAGTCCGCTCGCACGAATGGGCGCTGGAGCTGCACGGGTTCTATGCGGATCTCAAAGAAAAAACCGTCCGTTTCGACGTGGTGCTGAGCTTCGACGTCGACCGGAAGGAAGCGCTGAAAACCATGTACGAAGAGGTCGGCGCGCTGTATCCGGATTATCGGCTCCTCATCGTTCCCGACACGGACGTTTCGGATATCACGGACTGAACGGCGCGGCGCGACGGATGCGAAAGGGCTTGCGTCCTTTTTCAGGGCGTGGTATACTTTGCGCATGATCATTGAGGAACTGGCGCTTGCAAAACTGAATCTGACCCTCGGCGTGCTGTATAAGCGCGAGGACGGGTATCACGCGCTCGACACCGTCATGCAGACGGTGTCGCTGTTCGACCGCGTGTTCGTGGAAAAATCGCGCACGGTCGAGGTGCACGTAACGGGCATGACGCTCCCGCAGGAGAACACGATGTACAAGGCCGCCGTGCTCTATAAGGAGGCGACCGGCTGCGGGGCAAAGATCCGCTGCGAAAAGCGCATCCCCGCCGAGGCGGGAATGGGCGGCGGCAGCGCGGACGCCGCGGCGGTTTTGCGCGGGCTTCAAAGACAGCACCGCATGGCGGACGATAAGACGCTCCGCGAGATCGCGCTCCGGGTCGGCGCGGACGTGCCGTTTCTGCTGTACGGCGGAACGTGTCGCTGCGAGGGCGTGGGGGAGATTTTGACACCGTTCGCGCTCGGGAAACGCCTGTGGTTTGTGATCGCAAAGCCGAAGGAGGGCGTCAGTACGCGTGAGCTGTTCAGTCGACTTCCGCTTCCGAGACCGCGGGTGCAAACGCTTTCCGCCGTCGCCGCGCTTGCAAAGGGCGATCTACTTGCCCTCGCGCCGCTGATGAAAAACGTATTGGAGCCCGCCGCGATCGAGCTGGTACCGGAGATCGGCGTTTTGAAGCAAAAGCTTCTGGACGCCGGCGCGGTTCAGGCGCAGATGACCGGCAGCGGTTCCGCTGTGTTCGGCCTGTTTGAGAGCGAGGAAGCGGCAAATGCCGCTTTGCCCGTCGTATCCGACGCCGCGTTTTCCACGGTCTGTTATTCGTTGTGAGGCGTATATGAACGATCGACACATTCGTCTTTTATCGACCGCCGGCATTTTGTCCGCCGCGATCTTTCTTCTGACCGCGTTCGTCCGCATTCCGATCCCCGCGGGGTATCTGAACCTCGGCGACGCAGGCGTGTTTCTGGTCGCCATGCTGCTGCCCGCAGGGTACGCGGCGCTTTGCGCGGGCGTCGGGAGCATGCTTGCGGACCTCATCGGCTTTCCGCTGTACGCGCCGGTCACGCTCATCGTCAAGGGACTGACCGCGCTTGCGTTCGCGCTGATGTGGCGAAAGCTTCCCGGCAAGCTCCGGTATCTCGCGTTCCTTGCCGTACTGATCGTGCCGCTCGGATACTTCTTGTTTGAGCTCGTCGTATTCAAAAACTACGCGTGGGCGGACCTGCCGCTGAATCTTTTGCAGGCGGCTGTCGGCGCGGGGCTTGCGTGGGCGCTCGACCGCGCGACGAAAAGCCGGTTTTGCATCTGAACCGCATTCGATTTGTTCTACCGGCAGTAGAGACCGATTCTCCTGTCGGTGGACTGTTTTTTGCGATCGGTAGAGTGACCTTGACAAAGATCCGTGTTATCATCAAAATAGAAAATTATAGTTTTTGGAGGCAACCATGCGCATCCGCATTTCTGCAGACAGCACCTGCGATCTGAGCCCGGAGCTTATCGAACAGTACGACGTTGCGATCACGCCGCTTTATATCCGTCTCGGCGACAGAGACCTCAAGGATTCCATTGAGGTCACCCCGCCGGATATCTACAAATACGTCGAGGAAACCAAACAGATCCCGAAGACTGCGGCGGTCAATGTCGGCGACTACGAGGATTTCTTCACAAAGGTGAAAGAGGAGGGCTACGACGGCGTCGTGCATTTCACGATTTCCGCCGAAATGTCGAGCTGCTATCAGAACGCGTGCCTTGCGGCGCAGAACTTCGAGAACGTGTACATCGTGAATTCGCGAAATCTTTCCACCGGCATCGGACATCTCGTGCTCGACGCGTGCATTATGCGCGACGAGGGCAAGACCGCGAAGGAGATCTTCGAGATCCTCGAGGAGCGCAAGATGAAACTCGACGTCAGCTTCGTGCTTGACACGCTGCGCTATCTCGCGCTCGGCGGACGCTGCAACGCGCTTCTGGCGTTCGGCGCGAACCTTCTGAACCTCAAGCCGTCGATCCAGGTGGATACGGTTTCCGGTAAAATGGGCGTGGACAAGAAATACCGCTGCTCGTTCGAGCGCGCGGTCGTGCGCTACGTCAACGACAAGCTTGCGGACAAGGATTCTCTGGACCTTCGCCGTATCTTCATCACGGACTCCGGCTGTACCGACGAAGTGCGCGCCGCCGCCGAGGAAGCGGTCAGAAAGAACGCGCCGTTTGCCGAGATCATCCACACCCGCGCGGGGTGCACGGTCTCTTCGCATTGCGGACCGAACTGCATCGGCATCCTGTTCTACAGAAAATAACAGCACATCATTTGAAAGGCGGTCGTTTGGCCGCCTTTTTTCTGTATAATAATGCGCATTTATAGAAATTTTACTTTGCTTTTACATTCCGATGTATTATACTATAAGCAAACTGTGCGGCATTGTGCGATCTGCGCTGCCGGCAAGGTTGAAAAAGGAAAACAAGGGGGAAAAAGCAACACATGAAAACCAGAAGACTCACCAAGAAAGAGATGATCATCTTCGCGATCGGTCAGCTCGGTTGGTCCATCCTGAGCGGCATCATCGGCGCTTGGTTTGTAACCTTCTATCTTCCGACGTCGGGCGACTTAAACGAAGGCGCAATCCAGTTTATTCCGTCCGGCCTCATCATTGCGGGCATCCTTACCGTACTCGGCCTCATTACTGCGCTTTCCCGCGTGTTCGACGCAGTTACCGACCCGCTCATTGCATCGCTTTCTGACCGCAGCAAGAACCCGAAGGGCAGACGTATTCCGTTCATGCGCATCGCGGCGATTCCGCTGGCTGTCGTAACGGTTCTGCTGTTCTGCGCACCGGTTCCGGATCTTTCCAAGAGCGGCATCAACATTGCATGGATCTCCGTCTTCGTCGTGCTGTTCTACCTGTTCATGACGATGTACTGCACGCCGTATAACGC
>JAFZIH010000142.1 GCA_017554455.1 Clostridia bacterium
CCGAGCGCCATGGTCAGATTCGCCTGGGAGTCGAGGTCGATCAGAAGAACGTCGTAGCCCTGTCGTACAAGCCCTGCTCCCAGGTTAACGGTGGTGGAGGTCTTTCCAACACCGCCTTTTTGATTCGCTATTGCGATCACTTTGGTCATTGGGTTACCTCATTTTGTGTTTATCGATGTTCTTACCAACTCGGGCCGTCGTCCTCACGCATGTTCTCTCGAACCCCCGCATCCAGCCGGGCCGCCCAATGCTGTGAAGCGTTCAAGGCGGAAGTATCATTCTGGTGTTACCCGAGATTGGCTATTCCGTTGTCAAGGTGGAGGGCTTTGATTTTTGCCCCTCACCTATAACCGTGGCGAGATTTGGATTTTTGAAATGAATTGAAGGAATATATTATTTTCTTTCGGGAAGCGGAACGCCGCCTGCATAACAGGAATCAGCGGAATTTCCGTCCAATGCTTCCGCTGGAATCCGTTGGAATCCAATGTAAATTCCAAAGAAATGTGCTAAAAATGTGCTAAAACCAGGTTTTGAAGCGAATGAAACAGTGTTGAGGGCTTCGCGTTTTATGCAGAATGAGAACCAGTATGCAGCGGCTTGAAAAATGTGCTACGGCATGTGCTATACGAGCAAAAAAAGAAAACCCCCGAAAACGTAGTGTTTACGGGGGTTTTCTGGCGTGCCTGACACGATTCGAACGTGCGGCCTTTAGAGTCGGAGTCTAACGCTCTATCCAGCTGAGCTACAGGCACATATGTGGTTTTTATGCAATTTTCAAGGACTATAGGCCTTCAGCGTCGGAGTCTGACGCTCTATCCAGCTGAGCTACAGGCACACGGCACGGTGGTTATTATAACACAGGTTTTGACGCGTTGCAAGTATGAAAAACGGGACCGCAGGATCCCGTTTTCTTATCAATCGTTGATCTCTTTGCAGAAATAGATCTTGCCCGGCTCCAGCGGCGTTCCGGAGCTTTCCAAAAGTTCTGAAACCGTCACGAGGTCGTAGCCCTGTTCGAGAAGCCACGGGATCATTTCGTCAAGCGCGTCGAGCGTCGGCTGATGATGGTCGTGACAGAGGATGATGGAACCGTTTTTCGTCTCCTTTTTGACGACGTCCATGATCTTCTTCACGTTCTGCGTCTTCCAGTCGTAGGTATCCACGGACCATCGGATGACCGCAAGCCCCGCCTTCTTTGCGCCGCTTGTCACGTGTCCGTTGGTTTTTCCTTTCGGCGGCCGCATCGTTCTCGGCTGATAGCCGCCCTCGACCCAGCCGGAGATCTCCTCACACGCGCTTTCGAGACGCTGCGCGTTCCTGTTGCCGGAAAACTGCGTCATTGCTTCATGCGTCAGCCCGTGCACGCCGATCTCGTGTCCGCCGTCCACCATCATCTGAAGCATGTATCCGTTCTTATCGTTGATCGCGGAACCAAGCACGAAAAACGTCGCCTTGACGTGATATTGCTCGAGCTTTTCGAGCACCGGTACGGTTATCGTCATGTTCGGCCCGTCGTCGAACGTCAGCGCGACCATCGGCCGGTTCGGGTCCTTCGTGGGTCCCGGCGTCGGCGTCGGATCCGGCGTGGGAGTCGGTTCCGGAGTCGGCGTGGGCGTGGGCGTCGGCGGCAGCGTCGGCAGCGGCACTTCCGTCTCCGGCACGCGCGTTTCGGCGACCGCGACGATCATGTCCGATATGTCGTCATCGTTCCGGTCTGTCGGCTGTTCCGTTGCCGGCATAGCGGCGGACGGCGCGGAAGAATACTCCGCGCAGCCGAGCAGGAACAGGATGGAGAGCAGCAATACAAGGATTCGTTTCATGCTTCATTTTATATCACATTTTGCCGAAAAATGCAACTTTATAAAGCACGCGCGCGAAAGAAGCGGATCAGAGGCGGCAGACGTCGATCCATTCTGCGTTCGGACATGCGCGTTCAAGCTCCGCGATCGTGAGCCGCACAGCGCTGTGATCCGTGCCCGCGGCGGGATAAACGATCTCATGCAGCTTCAAACTTTCGTCGAGATAAACCGTGACATTTTCATTCACGCCGAACGGGCAGACGCCGCCGACCGCGTGTCCGATCAGCGGTTCGACGAGCTCCGAAGGGATCATCTTTGCCTTGCAGGAAAAGCGCGCTCTGTATTTTGCGTTGTCGATGCGCGCGCTGCCTTCCGCAAGGATCAGCACGGGCCGATCGCCCTGCAAAAACGATAGGGTTTTCGCGATCATGCCGGGTTCGCAGCCGAGCGCCTCCGCGGCTTCGGCGACCGTCGCGCTGCTTTGCGCGGGAATGATGATACGGTCCGCAAGACCCTTTTCGAGAAGATATGCTTTTGCCCGTTCCAACGACATGATCCGATCCTCCAGTCGCACGTTTTTATCAGTATAGCGCATTTCGGCGGCGTTGAAAAGGCACTTTTCGGTTTCCTGCCGAAACGACTTGCTTTTTCGGGCATGCGCTGATATACTTTTTGCACGCAATACAGATAATGAGGAAACAATCGAAATGATCAGTGAAAAAAAGCGAAAGGTATTGTCGCAGAACAAAATGCGGTTCCCGATCGCCATCGAAACGGCCGCAGCGAAGGAATTGTCCGAAAAAGAGCGGGACGGCGCGTTCTACGAGGAGCTTTTGGAGCTTGCGGTGTCGCTTGCGAACAAGCTGCAGGCATGCGGCGCGGAGACGTACCGCGTGGAGGACACGATCAACCGCATCATCGAGGCGTACGGCGTCGAGCGCGTGGACGCGTTCGTCATCCCGAGCAGCATCATGGCAAGCATGGAGACCGACGACGGACAGATCCTGACGAAGATCCGGCGGCTGAAAAGCAGCGAAACGCTGTTGGACGGCATTGAGCGCTATTCGGCGCTTTCGCGGAAGATCTGCGCGGAAAAGCCGAGCATGCGGGAAGCGCGGGCGATGCTCCGGGAGACCGAGAAAAAGGTTTGCCGCTATCCGCTTCCGATCTTCTACCTTGCTGCGTTTCTGATCGGCGTCGGCTTCGGCGTGTTCTTCGGCGGCGGGATCCTCGAAGGGCTCGCGGCGGGCTTATGCGGGCTTGCGATCGGCGCGGGCACGCGGTTCATGGGCAGATTCCACGCGAACGCCTTCTTTACCTCTTTCGTATGCAGCTTTATCCTCGGATTCTTGGCGAACACGTTCACGGCGATCGGATTCGGCAAGAACGCGGACATCACGGTCATCGGCGCGATCATGCTGCTGGTCCCGGGCTTCCTGTTTACCAACAGTTTGAGAGACGTCATCTACGGCGATACCATGTCCGGGCTCAACCGCCTCGTGCAGGTGCTGATCATCGGCGTTGCGCTGGCGTTCGGCACGAGCTCCGGGGTCAGCTTGGCGCGGCATATCTTTCCGAACGTCGTGTTTACGCTGGAGCCGATCGACCACCCCTTGTGGATCCAATGCATCGCGGGGCTTGTAGGCACGCTCGGTTTCGGGCTGATGTTCAACATGCACGGCCGGGGCATTCCGTTCGCGATCCTGGGCAGCATCATTTCGTGGCCGGTCTGCGTACTCTGCATGCGCATCGGGCTTGCGGAGCCGATCGCGTATCTCATTGCGGCCGCCGTGTCCTGCTTCTATGCGGAGATCATGGCGCGCATCCGCAAGTTCCCGGCGACGAGCTACCTGCTGTGTGCGCTCGTACCGCTGATCCCCGGTTCCGGTATCTATTATACAATGGACTTTATCCGCCGCGGCATGCTTTCGGAAGCATATGACAAAGGTATGCTCACCGCGGCGATCGCGGGTTCTATGGCGGTCGGCGTACTGCTCGTTTCCACCGGCTTCCGCATGTGGGGCGTCGGAAAAAAACGCCGCGCATCCCGGAAAGCAGCCAAATGATACGCGCGCAGCGATTAAATGCGCAGAGGGGAGAAAACAGTTGAAAGGGTCTTATGCAATATCGGTCGTAACGGCGGTGTACAACGCCGCGCCGTTTCTTCCGGAAACCTATGAGAGCTTGCTGAAACAGGACATCGGGTTCTCCGAGATCCAGTGGATTTTATGCGACGACGGCTCGACAGACGAAAGTCCGGCGATGTGCGACGAATATGCAAAGAAGCATCCGGACAACGTGGTCGTGATCCACAAGGAGAACGGCGGCGTATCCTCGGCGCGAAACGCCTGCCTTCCGCACGTGCGCGGCAAGTACGTGAGCTTTCTCGACGCGGACGACTGTCTTTCCGAAAGCGCGATAAGAGAGGTCTGCACGTTCTTTGAAGAGCATCCCGAAACGGACGTCGTTTCACTGCCCATGATCTTCTTCGACGGCGCGAGCGGCAAACACCCGTTAAATTACAAGTACAATAAAGGGTCGCGCGTCATCGATCTGAAGCTGGAACCGTTCAATCCCCAGCTGGCCGTTACGTCCGCGTTCGTTCGGGCGGACGCGCTTCGCGGCAAATCATTCGATACAAACCTCAGCTATGCGGAGGACGCGAAGCTTCTGCAATCCATCCTGATCGAGAAGATGACCCTCGGCGTATATGCCGACGCAGAACACCTGTATCGCCGCCGTTCGACCGGACAGCTCAGCGCGATCCAGAATTCCGGCAACAACAAGGCGTGGTATATCCCGTACCTGACGCATTTCTGCAAGGAAACGTTTGACGCGTGCGAAGAGCGCTTCGGCTCGATCCCGCGGTTTATTCAGAATACCGTCGCGTACGATCTGCAATGGCGCGTCAAGCAAAACAAGATCCCCACCGCAGTCCTGACGCCGGAAGAAAAAGAGGAATACCGGGCACTGCTGTTTTCGCTGGTGAAGCGGATCGACGACGATATTCTTGCGCGCCAGTCTGCGCTGAATGCGATGCAGCGGGCGTTCCTCCTCAATAAAAAGCACGACGCCGTTCCTGTCAGCGCTTCGGTTCAGTCGTTGGGCCGGCTGTGTTATTATCCCGGCGGAAAGCCGTTCAAGCTGGATTTTGATCCGCTGTACGTCGATTTCTGCTCGATCGAAGACGGGATCGTCACGATCGAGTGCATGATGCAGATGGTTACCGGTCTGGACACGGAGCCGCCGATGATCGTTGCGGAGGCAAGAAAAGACAACTACACCTGCGAACCGATCGACCGGCATCAGGACGAGCTTTCGATGGACCTCCCGATCGCAAGACGCTTCGGTTACACGTTCAGGATCCCGCTTCCGGACGACCCGAACGAAACGCTGCGGATCCGCTTTAAGCTGCGCACACCGGAAGGCGACATTCCGTGGAACGGACTGTATCTCAAACAGTTTTTCCCCATTTCGGGAAAATACCGGAACGCTTACGCGCAGATCGGGGACAGGATCCTGAAAAAAGAAAAATCCGAACTGGTCATCTGCAAGGCGAAGGGCAATCGCTTAAAGAGCGAGCTGAAGTTCCAAAGGGAACTGCTCGGCAGAAAGAACCGTCTCGATCTTCACGCACTGATCGGAAGGATCGTTTATACGCTGGCAAAGCCGTTCAAAAGAAAGCCGATCTGGCTGATCTCCGACCGCATGGAGGTCGCGGGCGACAACGGCGAAGCGCTGTTCCGCTATCTTTCGGATCTGCATCTCAAAGACGTGAAACTGTATTTCGCGCTGTCCGACAAATGCCCGACGTTCGCCGAATTGAAAAAGATCGGCAAGGTCGTGAAAGCGCGTTCGGCGTTCCATAAAATGCTGTTCCTTCTGTGCGATATGAACATCTCCTCGCAGGCGGACGACGATATCATTACGCAGTTTTCGAAATACGATTCGGCATACCGCGACATTCAGAACCGGATCCGGTTTGTATTTTTGCAGCACGGCGTCATCAAGGACGATCTGTCCGGATGGCTGAACCGCTACAACCGCAACATCGACGGATTCGTCACGTCGGCAAAGGCGGAAGCGGATTCGATCCGCGATTATGCATACTTCTATTCGGACGATGCGATCTGGCTGACGGGACTTCCGCGCTTTGACCGCCTGTATCACGATGAAAAGCGCTGCATCACGATCATGCCGACGTGGCGGCATATGTGGGTCTCGCATACCGATCCGGGCACGGGCGTGCGCATGCTCAAGAACGGATTCGAGGAAGGCAGCTTCTATCGTTTCTACAACGCGCTGCTGAACGACGAACGGCTGCTGAACGCCGCGAAAAAGAACGGCTACACGGTGCGGTTTCTGCCGCATCCGCTGCTGCAGCCGCATATGGGCCGCTTCACGAAGAATGCGGACGTTACGTTCCTCCCGGCGGATACGCCGTACCGGCAGGTGTTTGCCGAGAGCGATCTCGTGCTGACCGATTATTCCTCGGTCGTGTTCGATTTCGTATATCTCAGAAAGCCCGTCGTCTATACCCAGTTCGATCGCGAAGAATTCTATTCCGGCGATCACATGTACGTACCTGGTTATTTCGATTACGACCGCGACGGCTTCGGCGAAGTCGAAACGGAATACGAAGCGACCGTCGACCGGCTGATCGAATACATGGAAAACGACTGCAGACTGAAGGACGAATACCGCGCGCGCATCGACGGCTTCTTTGCCTACAACGACCGTGAAAACTGCCGCCGCGTCTACGAAAAGATCCGCGAACTCGAAGCGAAAACGAAATGAAGATCGCATATCAAAAGCCGCCCGGGTTTTCCGGACGGCTTGTTTGTTCTATGGAGCCCTCCTTGTGTAAAGGAGGGTGGCGGGCGAAGCCCGTCGGGAGGATTGTTCGAACTCTCCGAGCATCGGCAAACTAATCCTCGACTTCTATTTCCTTGATGACACACTCGCTGCCCTTCAGAAGCCACGTTTCGCCGCTGCCGCAGTAGGGACATGTGCGCCCGTACTGCACCGTGGGATAGGTCCTTTTGCACGCGTCGCACCATGTCACCGCGGGAATTGTCTCCAAAACCAGCTCGGCGGTGTCGAGCACGGGATGACGCTTTTTAAAATAGTTCCAGCAGTCGACAAAATAGTCCGTCATGATGCCGGAGACCTCGCCGACTTCGAGCGTCACCCGCGTGATCTTTTTGATGTCCTGCTCCGCCGCGGTCTCCTCAAGGGATTTCGCAAGGTGCAGGATGATGCCCATCTCGTGCATGGCTTATTCGGCGAAATGCTCGGTCGGACCCTTGTCGCCCGCAAGGATCTTTGCCGCGCGCTTGATCGCGTACTTGCCGACCTTCCCCATCTTGTCCTCGCAGCGCACCATCTCGGACGCCTCGGGCAGATCGCGGTGCAAATGGATCGCGTCAAACTCGCAGCGCGTGGTGCACAGACCGCAGCCAATGCAGCGATTGAGATCGACGACCGACGCGCCGCAGCCGAGGCAGCGGTTCGCTTCGGCTTTCACCTGTTCCTCGGTGAACGCGAGCCGCGTGTCGGAGAACGTCGCCTTCGGGTTCACACCGGTCGTACCGGGGATCTGGCGCTTTGCGTCGTCGTAGCCCGGCAGCGTGATATTCTCTTTGTCGAGTTCCTTGAACTCCCGGAGGTCTCTCGCAATGGTCTGCGATTGACCGGGATGCACGGAACGGTGCATGGATTCGCACGCCTTCTTGCCGTCCGCGATCGCGTCGATCGCAAACCGCGCGCCGTGCTCGATGTCGCCGCCGGCAAAGATATCCGGCTCGGCGGTTTGGAACGTGACGGGATCGACGACGACCGTGCCGTTTCTGCGGATCTCGACCTTGGTGTCCTTTAAGAGATCGCCCCAGATCGCGCTTTGACCGATCGCCTGCAGCACCGCGCTGCACGGGATCGTGATCGTGTCGTTCTCGTCATATTCGGGGCTGAAGCGGTGCTCGGCGTCGTACACGCGCGTGCAGCGCTTGAAGACGATGCCCGTAACCTTGCCGTTCTCGGTGAGAACCTCCTTGGGACCCCAGCCGTTCTTGACCTCGATCCCTTCTTCCTTCGCTTCCTTGACCTCGTCGTCCGCGGCGGGCATCTCGTAATCCTGTTCGAGACAGAGCATCGTGACCTTGCCCGAGGTGCAGCGCGCGGCGGTTCTTGCCACGTCGACCGCGACGTTGCCGCCGCCCACGACCACCGTGTCGCCGGGAAGCTTGACGGTGTTGTCCAAGCTCACGCGGCGCAAAAACGCCACGCCGGATTCGACGCCTTCCGCGTCCTCGCCGGGCACGCCGGCTTTCCGTCCGCCCTGCAGACCGATCGCAAGGTAGAACGCCTTATAGCCCTCGTCGCGAAGCCCCCGGATCGTCACGTCTTTGCCGACCTCGACGCCGCAGCGGAACTCGACGCCCATTTCACGGAGCACGTCGATCTCGGCGTTCAAAACGTCCTTTTCGAGCCGGAAGTTCGGAATGCCGTTCAGCAGCATACCGCCGGGACGGGATTCCTTTTCGAACACGGTCACGTCGTAGCCGCGGGTGCGAAGATAGTACGCGCACGAAAGTCCCGCGGGACCCGCGCCGATGACCGCCATCTTATAGTCCGGACCCCACATGCCGCCGTCGTCCTTCTCGCAGATCGGGATGAAGCGTTTTTCTGCATGCAGTTCCTGCGCGGCAATGAATTTCTTGATCTCGTCGATCGCGAGCGGCGCGTCGACCGTGCCGCGCGTGCACGCGTCCTCGCAGCGGCGGTTGCAGATCGCGCCGCAGACCGCGGGCAGCGGATTGTCCTGCTTGATGAGTTTCAGCGCGTCCATATAGCGGCCTTCCTTGGCCATCTTGATGTAGCCCTGGATCGCCAGATGCGCGGGGCACGCGGTCTTGCACGGCGCCGTGCCGGTGTCGTAGCAGTTGATCTTCGCGTCCTCACGGTAGCTCGGATTCCATTGGTCCGCGCCCCATTTGCGCGCGTCGGGAAGCGGAGAGAGCGGATACGCGACCTTGCTGCCGTCCTTTTTACAGAGCTTCTGCCCGAGCTTTGCCGCGCCGACGGGACAGACCTCGACGCACTTGCCGCAGGCGACGCACTTTTCGGTCTCGACGTGCGCGCGGTACGCGGAGCGCGACATGTTCGGCGTGTTGTAGAGCTGCGAGGTGCGGATCGCGTTGCACACACCCGGCGCGCAGTTGCAGATCGCGACGATCTTGTTCTCGCCGTCGATGTTCGTGATCTGATGCACGAAACCGTGGCGCTCGGCGCGTTCGAGGATCTCGAGAACCTCTTCATAGCTGATGTAGCGGCCCATGCCGCGGTCGACGCAGTATTCCGCCATGTCGCCGACACCGACGCAGAACTCGCCGTTGATCTCGCCGCTGCCTTCGCCGCGCATGCTCTGCTGCTTCCGGCAGGTGCACTGCCCGACGCTGTACTTGTCGTACTTATTCAGCCAATGCGTGATGTGCTCGACGTCCGCGCTTTGATTCTCATGCTCGATCGCCTTTTCGACCGGGATGACGTGCATGCCCACGCCGCTGCCGCCGAGCGGGATCATCTGCGTGATGTTTTCGAGCGGCATCTGCGTCATGAGATTGAAGAACGTCGCAAGCTCCGGATGCTCCTCCGTGAGCTTGTCGTTCATCATCATGAACTCGGCGCTGCCCGGTACGAAGATCGGCACGTTGTAGGTCTTGCCGTGATTTTCGCCCTCGCGCGTCATTTCGAGAAGCCCGACCCAAAGGAGGTGGTCGATCATCTTCTGCGCGTCTTCGACGGACATGTTGTTGCGCTTTGCGATCTCTTCTGTCGAATACGGTACGCGCGTCTTTTTGAAGCTCAGCAGGAACTTACATTCCTCCTTCGTGATGACCGCGTCGAGCGCCCAGTATTCGGGATCGTCGATCTTCAGGGTATGCGTATACTTCTGCAGGTATCGGTCGGTGATCATCGTGCCGAGCTTTAAGATCAGCTTTTTCTTCTCCTCGTCAACGACCTTGCGGTTCGGATCGGCGCGAAAATCGCGCTCGTTTACCATGCGGTTCTTTTGCTCTTTCATATGCTCCTCCCGATCAGTATTTCCATGTTTCGACCTGTTCGCTTACCCACTCTTCCCATGCTTCGAAGCCCTCGCCGGTCTTTGCGGAGACCGCGAACACGCGGATGGTTGGATTCAGCTTCCTTGCCCTCGAAACGCACGCGTCGACGTCGAAATCGAAGTACGGTGCGACGTCGGTCTTCGTGATGATAAGCACGTCGCTTTTGCTGAACATCAGCGGGTACTTCAGCGGCTTGTCGTCGCCCTCGGGCACGGAGAGCAGCATCACGCAGCGGCCCGCGCCGGTATCGAACTCCGCGGGGCAGATGAGATTGCCGACGTTCTCCAGAAAGACGAGATCGAATGGCTCGTCTCCGAGCCCCTCCAGCGCGCGGCGCGTCATGCCCGCGTCCATGTGGCACATGCCGTCGGTGTGCGCCTGCACGGCTTTCGCGCCGATCTTTTCGATGCGGACCGCGTCCACGTCGGAATCGACGTCCGCCTCCATGACCGCAATGCGCAGCTCGTCCTTCATGTCGCGGATCGTGCGCTCCAGAAGCGTCGTTTTGCCTGCGCCGGGCGACGCCATCAGGTTGATCAGCAGCGTGCCCTTCTGTTTCAGCTCGCCGCGTAGCACCTCCGCGTCACGGTCGTTCGACGCCGTGACCGTTTCTTTGAGTTCGATGATTTTCATGCAAAAACTCCTTTATATGTCGTATATTTTATTATATCAGCACACGCCGCCGAACGCAAGAAAAACCGTACAAAACCCATGACTGCATTTACCCCCCTGTGTGTAGCAGTGTAGCAAATGTAGCAAATGTAGTCAGATGATTGTTATCTTATATTATTTCATATAATATGACTCCAAAAGCTACAAATGCTACAAATGCTACATTGCTACACACACCCCCCGAATGTAGTCAAGGTGAGCGTTGCCCATAAACAGCTTGCGGCGTTTCTGCGCAAAACAAAAAAGCGCCTTACGGCGCTCATTTGTTGTGCTGTTGTTCGATTTTCAACAATGCTTCTTTCCGTTCGATCCCGCCGGCAAAGCCGGTCAAGCTGCCGCCCTCTCCCAGCACCCGATGGCAGGGAATAAACAGGATCAAAGGATTGCGGTGCAGCGCGCCGCCGACCGCGCGGGCATGGCGGGCGGTGAGCCCCATCGAAACGGCAAGCTCGCCATAGGTCCTCGTTTCACCGTACGGAACGGCGGAAAGCGCCGTCCACACCGCCTTTTGAAACGGCGTGCCCTTCGGATCGCACGGCGGGACCGGTCCCGGATCGCGTCCTTCGAAATACCGGTCGAGCCACGCCTTTGCCTCAGTCAGTACGGGCGAAGTCGGCGCGGTTTCGGGCGTGTCGTCAACAAACGCCGAGATCACGAGCGCGCCGGAATCTTCCTCGATGCGCAGCGAGCCAAGCGGCGAATTGTAATAAAACGCGTTATTCAAAGCGGTTGCTCTCCCCCGGCGTCGGGTGTTCGGTCACGGCAAAATCGCCCGCTTCCGTTCTCGCGTAGGCGGCGTCCGTTTCGAGCATCGGCACCACAAGCTCGTCCGCCTCGACCTTCATCGGCGTGACGAGAAAGAGCTTTTCACCCTCTTTGGACAGATTGAAGCCGGTGCAGAACGGATCACTGTCACTTTGCTCCGTTCCGCCGGTGCAGTACAGCACGAGATACGCGCCGGGCTTTAAGATCACGCCGTCCGGGAAGCGGTAGCGGAACTGGTGGTGCTTCAGATCATTCGTAAACCCGTAGCCGGATAGGTCGATATCCGCGTCGGTGGGGTTGTAGATCTCGACCCAGTCGACCGAGCCGTACTGCGGGTGCAGATACGCTTCGCGGTTCGAGGTCATGACCTCGGAAAACTTCGGCAGTCCCGTGGGCTTCGGCAAAAGCCATACCGCCGCCGCGGTGATCGCGGCGATCACAACGACGAGCACGGCGACGAGGATCAGCGCACGCTTCCGCGTGAGCCCGATGCGTTCCTTCTGAAATTCGTTCTCAAACGAGAGATCTTCAAAATTATCTTCCATACCCGTATTATACATGAAAAAAACTGTTTTCACAAGTGAAACTATATGGTATAATAAATTATTCCGGAAAGGGGTCCATGGTATGCAGAAATATTTATTGTCGCTGGATCAGGGCACGACGAGCTCGCGCGCGATCCTGTTCGATCTTCAAGGGAAGATCATCACCTCCGCGCAGTTCGAGTTCACGCAGCATTATCCGATGCCCGGCTACGTCGAGCACGACGCGAACGAGATCTTAAAGACCGAGCTGGACGCGGTCCGCGAGGTCCTGAAAAAAGCGAACGTGCAGAAGGGCGAGGTCGCCGCGATCGGCGTCACGAACCAGCGCGAAACGACGATCGTGTGGGAAAAGGCGACGGGCAAGCCCGTGCATCCGGCGATCGTGTGGCAGTGCCGCCGCACCGCGCCGCTGTGCGAACAGCTGATCCGCGAAGGCATGCGGGACTATATCGCGCAGTCGACGGGACTTCTGATCGACGCGTACTTCTCCGCGACAAAGCTCCGCTACATTCTCGACGCGGTCCCGAACGGACAGATGCTGGCGGAAGCGGGCAATCTCCTGTTCGGTACGGTCGACACGTGGCTCATCTGGAACCTCACCGGCGCGCACGTCACCGATTACAGCAACGCGTCGCGCACCATGCTCTATAACATCCATACGCTCTCCTACGATCCGGTCATCATGCGGCGGCTCAACATCCCCGCGTGCATCCTGCCGGAGGTCAAGCCGTCCGCGTGCGTCTACGGGTACGTGAAGGACGGCATCGAAGGGCTTGAAGTCCTTGCGGGCGTTCCGATCGCGGGCGACGCGGGCGACCAGCAGGCAGCGCTGTTCGGACAGGCGTGCTTTGAACCGGGACAGGCGAAATGCACCTACGGCACCGGCGGCTTTTTAATGATGCAGACGGGCGAAACGCCGGTCGCGAGCAAGAACCGTCTTCTCACCACGATCGCGTGGGGCGTCGGAAATAAGGTCCGCTATGCGCTCGAGGGCAGCATCTTCAACGCGGGCAGTTCGATCAAGTGGTTAAGAGACGAGGTCGGGCTGATCTCCTCCGCGCACGAGATCGACACGCTTGCCGAATCCGTGCCCGACGCGGGCGGGGCGTACTTCGTCTCCGCGTTCACGGGTCTCGGCGCGCCGCATTGGGACATGTACGCGCGCGGCGCATTGGTCGGCGTGACCCGCGCCACGAACCGTGCGCACATTGCGCGCGCAGTGCTCGAAGGCATCGTCTATCAGGTGGGCGATCTTGCCCGCACGATGGAGTTCGACAGCGGCAGAAAGCTTGAGGAATTGAAGGTCGACGGCGGCGCGTCCGTATCGAACGTGATGATGCAGTTCCAGGCAGACATGCTCGACGTGCCGGTCAACCGTCCGAAGTGCGTCGAATCCACGGCGCTCGGCGCGGCGTACCTCGCGGCGATCGGGGTGGGCTTATATCACGACGAAAGCGACGTTCTGCACTACTGGCAGAGCGAAAAGATCTTTACGCCCGCGATGAGCGAGGTCGAGCGCGCAAAGCGGCAGCGCGGCTGGACGAAGGCGGTCGAAAAGGCAAAGAACTGGGAAGACTGAGAGAGTTTATAATCCGAAGGGAGAAAAAATATGGCAATCAAAGAAACAAGACCTTATGTGGACTGGGAAACCATCGGAAACTTCATTGTGGACGCGTTCGTTGCGTACGGCGTGCCGCGTGAGGACGCATTGGTGTGCGCGGACGTTCTGATGGAGAGCGACCGCCGCGGCATCGAAAGCCACGGCGTCAACCGCTTCAAGCCGATCTATCTGGATCGCATCAAGGCGGGCATCTTAAACCCCGTCACCGAGTACGAAGTGCTCAAGGAGACCCCGACGACCGCGGTGGTCGACGGACATGACGGCATGGGCATGGTGATCAGTAAGCGCGCCATGCAGACCGCGATCGACAAGGCGAAGCAGTACGGCATGGGCATGGTCGCGGTACGCAATTCCTCGCACTACGGCATCGCGGGCTACTGGACCACGATGGCGACGAAGCAGGGACTCATCGGCATCACGGGCACGAACGCGCGTCCGTCCATCGCCCCGACCTTCGGCGTCGAGAACATGCTCGGCACGAACCCGCTGACGATCGCGCTTCCGACCGACGAGGAATTCCCGTTCTGCATCGACTGCGCGACCTCCATCACGCAGCGCGGCAAGATCGAGTACTATGCGAGAAACGATAAGGACACGCCCGCGGGCATGGTCATCGGCCGCGACGGCAGCGCCATGACCGACAGTAAGCAGATCCTCATCGACCTCACCAAGGGTGAAGCGGCGCTCGCTCCGCTCGGCGGCATCGGCGAGGAGCTTGCGGGCTACAAGGGCTACGGCTACGCGACGGTTGTGGAGATCCTCTCCGCGGCGCTGCAGGCGGGCAGTTACATGAAGATGCTGACCGGCATGGACGAGAACGGCAACAAGCGCCCGTATCATCTCGGTCACTTCTTCATCGCGATCGATCCCGAGGCGTTCATGGGTCTCGACACGTTCAAGAAAACCTGCGGCGACATCCTCCGCGCGCTGCGCAATTCCGAAAAGGCGCCGGGTCAGGAGCGCATCTACACCGCGGGCGAAAAGGAATGGCTCGTGTGGCAGGACCGCAAGGACAAGGGCGTTCCCGTCAACGAGGCGGTGCAGAAGGAACTGGTCGCCGTACGCGACGAGAAGCATCTCGATTATCATTTCTCCTTCGAGAAATAAAAAGCATTGTGAAAAAACAGGCACATTACCGTGCCTGTTTTTTTCGTGACTGCGCAATGGGATCCGCGGCAACCGCAAATGAAGTTTGTCCGATTTTTGGGAAAAATGTTGATTCACAGATTAAAAAGCGTTATAATGGCAAAAGTGATTTAATTTGGACGAGTGTTGTTTATGACGGATTATCATATCGGTTCCTACCGCTCCATCGACGCCTTTGTGCGGGATAAACTCGACGCGTTCCGCGCCGCCGGGTTTTCTTTCGATGCGCTGTTCGAGCTGATGTTCCGCGAGACGGAAAACGTCCTCTACGAGCAAAGCGAGGGCTTTCGGATCCGCAAAACGACCTACGGCGAAGCGAAAGCGCAGATCCTTTCGCGTGCCGCCGCATTGAAAACGGCTCTCGGAACGTTTCCGAAGGACGCCGTCGTCGGATTGTACCTTGATAATGGGCTCGATTGGATCGAGCTTTTCTGGGCGATCCTTGCCGCGGGCTTCCGTCCGCTTCTGATGAACCTGCGTCTGCCGGCGCCGCTGCTTGCTGGCGCATTGAAGATCGCGGACTGCCGGGCGGTCATTGCGGAACAGGGCGATTTTTCCTGCCCTGTGCTGCATCCGGATGAGATCCCGCCCTCCGGCGAACCGATCGCGGCGCAGCCGTTCGGCACGGAGCTGCTCGTCATGTCCTCCGGCACGACCGAGAACGTCAAGGTCTGCGCGTACGGAGCGGAGGAGTTCTTTTACCAGATCTGCGATAGTTACGGGATCATCCGGGAACAGCCGCTGATCAAAAAGCACTTTGAAGGCAATCTCAAGCTTCTGACCTTCCTCCCCTTCTATCACGTGTTCGGCCTGATCGCGATGTATATCTGGTTCGGGTTCTTTTCGCGTACGTTCGTACATTTGAACGACCTCTCCCCGTCCACCATCGTCAACACGATCCGCCGGCACAAGGTCACGCACATCTTTGCCGTGCCGCTCTTTTGGGAAAAGGTTTTTGAACAGGCAAATAAAGAGATCAAAAACCGCGGCGAACAGACCGCGGCGAAGTTCGACCGCGCGCTCGCTCTGACGCAGAAGCTGCCCCGCCCGCTTTCCGCGGCGTTTTCGAAGCTTGCGTTCCGCGAGGTGTGCGACAATCTGTTCGGGGATTCCGTCGTCTATATGATCTCGGGCGGGAGCTTTCTGGATCCCGCCGTGCAGGCGTTTTTCAACGGCATCGGATACCCGCTCGCAAACGGCTACGGCATGACCGAGATCGGGATCACGTCGGTCGAGCTGTCCGCAAAGCAGAAATACCTGCGCCTCGGCTGCGTCGGAAAACCGATGCAGAACGTCGAATACCGCATCGATGAAACGGGCGAGCTGCTCGTTCGCGGGCTTGTGACCGCAAAATACGTGCTGACCGAAACGGGGCGGACGGATCGCTCCGGATGGTTCAATACGCACGATCTTGCGGAATGCGTCGACGGGCATTACCGCATCCTCGGCCGCGCGGACGATCTCATCGTCGGCGCGAACGGAGAAAACCTGAATCCGAACGCCGTGGAGCCGCTTCTTCGGACGGACGGGACGGAGATCTGTCTCATCCCCGTCGGCGACGGCGGAAGATCCTCCGCCGTGCTGCTCGTCGGCATGAACCGCATGACCGCCGCGGAAGCGGCAAAAAAGCTTTTGGACGCGGTGAAAAAGCGGGTCGACCGCTCCGGTCTTTCCGCCGCGATCTCGCGCATCGTTCCGGTTGAAGGTCCTCTGATGGCGGCGAACGAATTCAAGCTGAACCGGATCCGTCTCCGCCGCGACTTTGCTTCCGGCGCGCTGCGTCCGCTCGATCTCTCGCAAAAACGCGACGATACGGAAGCCGACGCGCTTCTAAACCGCATCCGCGCCGTCGTCGCCGCCGCCGTGAACCGCAGCGAGGACGAAGTCGCCTTCGACGCCGATTTCTTCCTTGATCTCGGCGGCACGAGCTTGGATTATTTTGCCATGCTGACGAAGCTTCGGGACGAGTTCGACGCGCCGTTCCCCCTGGAGGAGACCGGGCTGAAGACCGTCCGCAGCATTGCGGACTACGTTCGCAGAGAGAAAGGCGGCGATCTTCGGGTATGATCGGGCTGTTCAACTGGTTTGTGAAGATCACCGGCTGGCCCGTACAGTTTCTGTGCTTTCGGACAAAGATCCTCTACGAGGACAGAAAGGTGCAGGGACGGCACATCGAAAAGGATGCGATCGTGATCTCGAATCATACGTCGATCTTCGACTACGCGGTCTATCTGTTCGTGTTCTGTACGCGCACGCTGCGCTTTCAGATGGCGGAGGTGCTGTATGAAAAGCCGCTGCTCGCGCTGCTTCTGCGGTGTCTCGGCGGGATCCGCGTCGACCGGAACGCGCATGATTTCGGGTTCATGCCGAAATCGCTTTCGATCCTTTCGCGCGGGGGCGTGGTCGGGATCTTTCCGGAAAGCCGTCTGCCCCGCCCGGGCGAAGCGCGTCCGTTGCCGTTCAAGGTGAGCGCGGCGTATCTCGCGCTTACAAGCGGGTCGAAGATCATACCCGTCGTGACGAACGGATCGTATTTTTGCCGCAAACGCGCCCGCGTTCTGATCGGAAAGCCGATCCTCGCCTCCGATCTTCTGGAAGAGGGCGTCGGCGAAACGGAGAATCTTGCCATCGTTTCCGAACGGCTTCGGGAACGGATCATCGCATTGGAGAAACTGCTGTATGGAACAGAAACGACCGAATCGCGCTAAGCTGTTTTCGCTGAAATACCTTGTCTACGACTTCGTCAAGCTGTCCGCCGCGCTTCCCGGGATGATCTGGCTGCGCCCGCGCTGGCGGTTTGAATCGGAAGCCGCAAAAAAGCCGATCCGCGGCGGCGCGCTGGTGATTTCGAACCATGACGGATTCTTCGATCCGGTCAACGTGATGTTTGCGGTCTGGTACCGGCGGCACCATTTCGTCTGCGGCAAAGAGTTCTTTGAATCAAAGGCGAAATGGTGGTTCGAACGGTTTCTCTGCATTCCGATCGACCGGCAGAATTTTAATTTCGGTTCGCTTCGGGAGATCACCGACGAACTCAAAAGCGGTTCGCTCGTGTCCATCTTTCCGGAGGGACACATCAACGACGGCAGCGGCGACCTTTCCGTATTCAAGTCCGGTCCCGTGCTCATTGCGCTGCAGGGCAAGGCGCCGATCGTGCCGGTCTACGTGAAGCCGAGAGCGCATTTCTATAACCGTATGACCTTTGTCATCGGAGAACCGATCGACCTCTACGCGCGGTACGGCAAGCGCCCGCCGATGTCCGAGATCGACGCCGTCGCCGAAGAGCTTCGGCGAAAAGAAGAAGAATTAAAACAAATTGCATATAGGAACAGGAGGAAAACCGATGCAGACACCAAGTAAAGAGATCTTTCGCAAATACACGGACGAAAAGACGTTTGAACGCATCCGTGAATTCACGACCGTTTCCGCGATGTGGGAACACTGCGTAAACGAATATCCCGACGCGCCGGCGATCGTCGACGAAGGGAAAGCCAGAAGCTTTGCGGAGCTGGAAGCGGACGTCGCGGGCTTCCGCACACTTTTGAAGGACTGCCCGGTCGGCACGCGCGTTGCGATCTTTGCCGCGAACTCCTATGATTTCGTCAAGGCATACCTTGCCGTCGTGACCTCGGGCGCGACCGCCGCAATCTTCCCGGCGCATCTTCCCGCGGAAGCCGTGTTCGGCTGCTGCATGATGTTCGGCATCAAAAAGCTCGTCTATCAGGCGGATTTCGAGCCGCGTCTTGCGATCGTCAAGGCAAAGCGGCCCGACATCGCGCTGATCCCCGCCGACGCCGTTTCCGACGAAAAGACGCCGCTCGTGCCGTGCGAGCCGAAAACGCCGTGCGCGATCGTCTTTACGGGCGGCACGACCGGCAAGAGCAAGGGCGCGCTGCTTTCGAACGACGCGGTGATGCAGGGCACGATCAACGGCTGCTACGGTTACCCGGACGTGTTCGGTCAGCGCTACCTTCTGGTGCTGCCGCTTTCGCACGTGTTCGGCCTGATCCGCAACCTCATGACCTCGCTCTATACCGGCAGCGCGCTGTACATCTGCCGCAACAATAAAGATATGTTCCGCGACGTGGCGGTCTTTAAGCCGACGATCATGGTCATCGTGCCGGCGCTTGCGGAAATGGCGCTGACGCTTTCCAAGAAATTCGGACGCAACATGCTCGGTACGGACCTCAAAACCATCATCTGCGGCGCGGCGCCGGTGTCGCCGTTCCTCGTCAAAGAATACGACAAGCTCGGCATCAAGCTGCTGCCCGGCTACGGTCTCACCGAGTCCGCAAATCTCGTCTCCGGCAATCCGGAAAGTCTTAGTAAACCCGAATCCGTCGGTCTGCCGTTCCCGAATCAACAGATCCGGATCGAAAACGGCGAGCTGTGGCTGAAGGGCCGCAACATGATGGAGGGCTACGTCGGCGTGGAAGAACCCGGCGCGTACGAGGACGGCTGGTTCCGTACCGGCGATCTCGTGCGGTTCGATGAGGACGGCTATCTCTACATCACCGGCCGCATCAAGGAGATCATCGTTCTGCCGAACGGCGAAAACGTCTCCCCCGCCGAGGTCGAAGTCCATTTCAACGCGCTCCCGTTCATCCAGGATTCGCAGGTCTTTGAAGCCCGCAGCGCGCTGGGCGAGCCGATCCTCGCGCTGGAGGTGGTTCTGCGTCCGACCGAGCTCACGGATATGGACGACGCGGCGCGCAAGGCGTACGCCGTCGCGGAGCTTGAAAAGATCAACCGCACGCTGCCCGGCTTCCAGCAGGTCAGCCGCATCACCGTCCGGGATACCGACTTTGAACGGTCTCCCGCCATGAAGATCGTGAGGTACAAGAATGTCCAGAACTGAGATCATCGAAAAGCTCAGAGAGATCCTGATCGCCGCGGACGACCGCAGCCGCGACAAAGTCGCCGCCTGCACGGAGGAATCCCGGCTGGTCGCGGACCTCGGCTTCTCCTCCGTGAGCATGCTCTATATGGTCATTGCGATCGAGGAGGAGATGGGGATCCGCTTCGACAACGTCGGCGCGTCCGATTTTGAGACGCTCGGCGACGTCGTCAGCTTCATCGAGGCGAAGCTGAAATGAAATGGCGGCCCGGCGAGCCCGCTCCGGGCGATATGGTGCGGGTGCAGATCGGTTCGATCTTCCATTACGGGATCTATGCGGGCGACGACAGGATCATCGCGTTCGGTCTTCCGCCCGTCCCGCAATACGCCGACGCGCCGGATCGGTTTCTCGTCGTGGAGACGGATATGGACGTGTTCTGTGTAGGACGCATTCCGGAGATCGCGATCCTCGACCGCGCGGAGCGCAAAAAGCGCATCCCTCCGGATAAAACGGTGCGGCTTGCGAAGGAACGCCTTGGCACGGACGGATACCATCTGATCCGCAACAACTGCGAGCACTTCGCCTACGAATGCGTTTTCGGCGAAAAAAAGAGCGAGCAGGAGGAAGCGGTATTCCGAATGTGGAACGCTCGTCCGGTCCTGAACGTGTATCTTGGAGAAGCCGATCGCTTCACGCTCGATTTCCCCGTCCCGCCGGAACGGGAACGCGAGATCAACGCCTGCTCCGATCCTGCAATGCGGCAGGCGCGGATCGCAAACTGGGCGCTTCTCCGGCGCGCCGCGAAGCATTGTTTCTCGCTCGACGCGGACGAACTCCGCTTCGTCCGGCAAAAGAACGGCGGATGGTCGTGCGACCGCTTCCCGTTTTCGTTTTCGCATGCGGACGGGCTTTGCTGCGTCGCGGTCTCGAACGCGCCGGTCGGCGTCGATCTGGAAACGCTCGAAGGGTTTTCCCGCAGGTCAGCTGCGGAAAAGCTCGATAAGCTTCGTAAAAGGTGCTTTTCGGCTGCCGAGCAAAGCGCGTATCCGGAAACGGTCGAGGGCTTCCTCGCCTGTTGGACGCGGAAGGAAGCGATCTTCAAGGCGTCGAAAAAGCGCGCGTTTTTCCCTGCCGGGACGGATTCGCTCACGGATTCCGTCGTGACGTTTCAGCTTTCCGAACCGCGCGCGCCGATCGTCTCCGTTTTCGGTCCCAATACCGCGTTTACGCGATTCTTCGTCGCGGACGAAAACGGGATAAGGCCGATCGGCGGCGAACCAATGAAATTCTGAGGAGGACGGTATGCTCTGGATCCTTGCGGCTTTGATCGGATGCTACGCGATCTTTGTTTTCGCGCCGGCGGTCGTTGCCGTCTGCACGATCTTCCGGGCAAAACCGGGCGACCCTCTCGAACGGCTGATCGCGCCCGACGGACAGTTCGCAAGATTTGCAGACCGCATGCTGAAAGCGCGCAGCCGGCTTTCCGCGCTTCAAAAGACGCACGTCTCGATTTCCGCGCGGGACGGAGTCACGCTTTCGGGCGACTATTACGATCTCGGAAGCGGCAGGACTGCGATCTTCGTGCACGGCTACCGCACCGATCCGGAGGTCAATTTCGTCGTACAGGCGGACGTCTTTGCCCGCCGCGGATACAATCTTCTGATCATCCGCCAGCGCGGGCACGGCGACGGATCCCGCGCGCGCTGCGGGCTCGGTCTCAATGAGCAGCACGACGTCGCCGCGTGGAACGAATGGGCGCTCGGGCAGAAAGGCGTCGCCGAAACGGTGATTTACGGCGTTTCGATGGGCGCTGCGGCGATCGGCTTTGCCGCCTGCGATCTCGACCCGAAAAAGACGCGCGCGCTCGTGCTCGACTGCGGGTTTCGCTCCCCGTATGAGCAGATCCGCCTTGACTGCAAGCGGCGGAACGTCCCCGGTTTCCTCATCATGCCGCCCATCCGCCTGCTTGCGAAGCTGTTTCTGCGGCTTTCGATCAAAAAGCGCACGGACGACGTGCTGAAACGAACGACGATCCCCTGCTTCTTCCTGCACGGAACGGCGGACGAGACCGTTCCCTACGAAACGGGGCGGGAAGTTTATGAAGCATGCGGTGCAAAAAAGGCGTTCTATACCGCGGAAGGCGCGGGGCACGCCGAGGCGTTCGTTTCCGATCCCGAACGTTCGGAAGCCGCGCTGTTTGCGTTTCTGGAACAATCAATCGAACCTTACAAAAAAGGGTATTGAATAGGAGGATAACATGAAATCATTTGCAATTCTTGCCGACGGTACCTGCGATCTCAATGAATCGTTCAGCACGGAGTACGATATCCGGGTCCTGCCCGGACACGTCGTTCTGCCGGATAAGTCGGATATCCCCGGTCCGCGCGCGTGGGATCGTTTCTCGCGCGACGAGTTTTATGCCGATCTTCGGAAAAATCCGAACGGCTACGCCACCTCGCCCGCGAACGTCGAGGAGTTCCGCCGCGCAATGGAAGAGATCGTAAAGGACGGCACGCCGCTTCTGGTCATGACGATCTCCAGCGGGATGTCCGGCACGTTCGACTTTGCCTGCACCGCAGCAGGTCTCGTGAAAGAGACTTATCCGGACGCCGAGATCCGCTGCATCGACACGCTGCGCTTCGGTCCCGGCTTCGGGCTGATGGCGGTCCGCGCCGCGATGCTGCGCGCCGAGGGCAAGACGATGGAAGAGGTCGCGGACTGGCTTGAGGAAAACAAGAACCGGTTCCATCAGGCGGGCTGGCTCGACGATCTGAGCTTCGTCGCAAAGAAGGGCCGTCTGACCAACGCGAAGGCGTTCTTCGGCACGCTCGCGGGCATCAAGCCGATCGGCGAATTCGACTACAACGGCATGACCACGGTCATCGGCAAGGCAAAGGGCGCGAAAGCAGCGTACGCCGCGCTGCTCGAATACATCGGGCAGACCGCGGAAAACCTGTCCGACCAGATCGTCTTTATCGCGCAGACCAACCGTCTCAATCAAGCGGAAACGTTCAAGCAGCTCATCGTGGAACGCTTCCATCCGAAAGCGATCTATATCAACGACGTCTTCCCGTCCTGCGGGATCAACATCGGACCCGGCCTCATGGCGGCGTATTACGTGGGCAAGCCCATTTCCAAAGATCTCTCGGAAGAACGCGCGATCATCGAAAAAGCGCTTTCCTCCGGCAAATAACGGTCCCTTTTACGGGGTAAGAAAGGAATCCTTATGAGAAAACTCACCAAAAAATGGCAGATGTTCCTGTACGCCATCGGCGGTATGGGCGTCAACATGCTCAACCTGATGGTCAACTCGTACCTGTGCAGCGCGCTCATCGCTTCGGGCTTCAACCCGAGCGTCGTCCCGTTCCAGACGTTCCTCGGACGCGATCTCGTCATCGCGGGCGTATGGGCGGTGTTCGGCGTCATCGCGAAAATCATCGACGGCGTCATCGACGTCCCGATGGCGTCGTTTACGGACAATCTGAAAACCAGATTCGGCCGCAGACGTCCGGCGCTCATCATCGGTCTTGTTCCGATGCTCCTTGCGTACGTCCTGTTTACGCTCGTCACGCCGAATCCGGCGGGCGCAACGCTTTTGAATACGGTCTTCTACGGCGTGACGCTCTGCGTGTTCTACAGCTTCTACACGCTGACCATGGTCACGTATTACGCGACGTTCACCGAGATCGTCGACACGCAGGAGGAGCGGAACTTCATGTCGAACGTGAAATCCGTCTGCGACATCCTGTACTTCATCCTCGGCTATGTCGTGGTCCGCGCGCTGCTGAACGGCATGAACGTCCGTCCGGTGTCCATGATCGTGCTTCCGATCGTGCTGACGATGCTGATCCCGCTGCTTCTCATCAAGGAAAGCTCCACCAAGGACGGCGTGATCAGCCGCGACGGCGAGGAAACGTCCGTTTCGGTCAATCTCTTCAAGTCGATCGCGTATACGTTCAAAAACAAGGACTATATCCTGTGGATGGTCGTGTACTCCTTCATGACGTTCGGCGTACAGCTCTTCCTTTCCGGCATCAACGAGTACTTCTCCGTCGCGGGGATGAACATGATGTTCGTCATGATGGCGGCGTTTGCGCCCGTGCCGTTCACCCTGCTCATCTATAACAAGCTGACGAAAAAGCTCGGCTTCGGCTTCTCCTACCGCTATACGCTCGTGATCTTTGCCGTCGGCATGGCGGCCATGTTCGCGGTCTCCTATCTCGAGGCGGGAACGCTGAAAACGATCCTTGCGATCGTCACGGGTCTCATTTCCTCGTTCGGCATCGGCGCCATGTTCTCCGTTGCGTACTCCGTGCCTTCGGAGCTTGCCGCGGAGGAGGAAAAGCGCACCGGGATCTCGAACGCCGCGATGTACTTTGCGGTGCAGGGGCTCTTTGCGGGCGTCGCCTCCGGCATCGGCGGACAGGCGGTGCTGACGCTGATGAAAACGAACAACGTCGTGAAATATCTGACGCTGGTCTGCGCGATCGCCGTGCTTGTCGCGTTCGCGCTGTCCTTCCTGCTGCCGAAGTCCGTCACGCTGATGGGCAAGAAAGACGAATAACACGGCTTTTGCCGCATCGGAACGATTTGCGGCGAGATGTAAAAGTATGGCAATCAAACGAATCAACGGGATCGAACTGGAACAGATGTTGAGAAACGGGCTCGCGAACCTTCGCGCAAGCGAGGATGAGATCAACCGCCTGAACGTCTTCCCCGTCCCCGACGGCGATACCGGCACCAATATGGTCAAAACGCTGGAGCACGGGCTCTCTCTCGCAGAGCGCAGCAGCGACGTCAGTGTATTTACGAAGTCCCTGTCCTCCGGCACGCTGCTCGGCGCAAGAGGCAACTCCGGCGTCATCCTGTCGCAGTTCTTCTACGGCTTTGCGCAGGCGCTTTCCCGCGCGGTCCTGATCGGACCGGGCGAGCTTCGCAACGCGCTGGTGCGCGGATATCGCGTCGCCTACGGCGCGGTCCGCAAGCCGGTGGAAGGCACGATGCTGACGGTCTCGCGCGAGGGGATCGAACACATCCGTTCCCAGATCACGCGAAACTCCTCGATCGACTTCATTCTCTCCGCCTACGCCGCCGAGATGCGGAAAACACTGATCCTTACGCCCGAAATGCTTCCCGTGCTCAAGGACGCCGGCGTAGTTGATTCCGGCGCAACGGGGTTTATCCTGATCTTTGAAGGCATGGTGAAGTATCTGCGCGGCGAGGTCCTTGAGGATACGGCGAAGCAAACCGAATCAAAGGGAACCGATCCGGATTTCAGCCGGTTCAATGAGGACAGTCTCTTTATCGACGGCTACTGCATGGAATTCATTCTGCAGCGCATGAGAAACCCCGCCTATGAGCAGGATTTCAGTATCGAGGCGTTTCTCGGCGCGCTCGACCGGCTCGGCAACTCCATTGTCTGCGTGCAGGACGGAAAGCGCGTGAAGGTGCACATCCACACGAAAGCGCCCGCCGTCATCATTGAGCTGGCGCAGCGGTACGGCGAGTTTCTCACCTTCAAGCTCGAGAACATGCAGATCCAGCACAACGAGCACGACCGGCTCGCAAAGCCGAAGGCGCACAAGCCGCTGTCCATCGTCGCCGTCGTCAACGGCGCGGGCATGCGCAAGCTGTTTGAGGGACTCGGCGCGGACTGTGTGATCGAGGGGAACGCGACCATGAACACCTCCTCGCAGGAATTCGTCTCCACGTTCGAATCCATCGACGCCGACGCGATCGTCGTACTGCCGAACAACAAGAACGTGATCCTTGCCGCCGAGCAGGCGGCGTCGCTCGTGCCTGACAAACACGTGACCGTACTGCCGTCCAAGAGCTTCGTCGAGGGCTACTACGCGATCGCAATGGACATCCCGGACGAAAAGAACCTCGAAAAGCGGATCGCCGGAATGCGCTCCGGCATCGACAACATCATTACCCTGCGGGAAACGACCGCCTCGCGCGATTACACGTACCACGAGATCCGCTGCCGCCGCGGCGAGGATATCGCCTTCCTGGGCGGCGAACTCGTCTGTGTCGACAGCGATTGGAGATCCGCGATCCTCGGCGCGCTCGCGATGATCGACGATATCGAAGACCGCGAGACCGGCATCGTTCTGCGCGGCAGGGATGCGTCCGCTTCCGACGAGGAGCGGCTCACGGAGGCGATCGCCGAACGGTATCCGATGCTCGAGTTGGAGTTTGTGGACGCCGGTCAGGAGATCTATCACTGGGAAATCGGGATCATGTGAGGAAAACGGTATGGTTTGGTTCTGGATTCTGATCGCGCTCGGCGCGCTGCTCCTTTCTTTCATCGTGTTCACGATGATCATTGCGTGGATCATCTATTCCACGCTGCTAAGGCGCAACAAGCCCGGCAAATGGGACCGCGGCTGCAGCTTCCCAGAGGATCCCGAATACTGCAGAATGCACGACATCGGGATCGAATGGGGAAAACGGTACGCCGATCGCAAGCGCGACGTCGAGATCAAAAGCGACGGGCTCCGGCTCGTCGGCGAATACTTCGATTTCGGCGGCAGCTCCGCCGCGCTGATCATCGCGGGACGGACGGAAAGCGTGCTGTACTCCTATTATTTCGCGGAGCCGTTCCGCCGCGCGGGACGCAACGTGCTGGTCATCGACAACCGCGCGCACGGGCTTTCCGAAGGAAAAGCGAGCTGCCTCGGATACTGCGAATACCGCGATATCCTCGAATGGTGCCGTCTGCTGCACGACGACCTCGGCAACGAACGCGTGTTTCTGCACGGGATCTGCATCGGCTCCTCCACCGCCCTGTTTGCGCTGACTGCGCCGCAGTGCCCGGACTATATCGAAGGCATGTCGTGCGAGGGGATGTACTATTCCTTCTACCGTTCCTTCGACAACCACATGAAGATCGACCGTCCCGAAAAGAAGCGCTTCCCCGTACAGCAGGAGGTCATGCTCTGGATCCGGCTCTGTTCACACGCAAACGTCGTGACCGACGGGCCCTTCAAGCGCATCGGAAAGCTCAATAAGCCCATTCTGTTCCTGCACAGCCGCGAGGATCCCTATTCAACGCCGGACCAGGCGGAATACCTCTATGCGCACTGCACCGCGCCGATGAAAAAGCTCGCGTGGTTCGAACACGGCGCGCACTCGCGCATCCGCATCAACGACACCGAAAAGTACGACGACACCATTGTGGACTATCTCAAGGCGCTCGACGAACAGGCCGCGCACTGACCCCGGCGCCGCGTTTATAAACAAATTATGTCAATTGTTGATTTTTGACGAAGTGCGCGGTATAATGTATCGAACCCAAAGAAGGAGGGTAATACAATGGAATATAACAATCAAAACAATCTGCAGCAGCCGAATACGCTCGTATTTGGTATTTTGAGCTTGGTCCTCGGTCCGGTCCTCGCCATCATCTTCGGCGCGATCGGCAAGAAAAAGGGCAAGGAATTTGTTGAGCAGGGCGGTCAGCTCGTCGGCGCATCCAAGGTCGGCGTCATTCTCAGCAAGATCGGCTTTATCCTCGGCATCATCGGCACGATCTTCCTGGTGATCTACATCATCCTGGTCGCAGTCGGCGCAGCAAACGGCGCATTCAACTTTTGATCATCCGAGGATCGGGGTATGATCCATGCGTGACGTCGATTTCCGGCGTCACGTTTTTCTTTTGAAAGGAAGCTTATGAAATCCGCCGCACGAAAACCGCATCCGATCAAGCGAGCGCTCTGCATCCTTCTCGCTGCGCTCATCTTGTACTGCGCGCTTTCGATGCTTGCGACCGCAGTCGTGTTCCGTGTGATCTTTGCGCGAAGGAACGGACTGTCGCCGCTGCGCTATACGTACGCGGAGCTTCAGCCGGACTGCGAACGGACGCGCTTTACCTTCCCCTCCGGCCGCAATACCCTGTCCGGTTGGCGGTACGACGCCGACGACCCGAAGGGGCTCATCGTGATCGTCAACGGCATCGGCGACGGCGCGGACGCGCACCTACCTGAGATCGTCGCGTTCGTTCATGCCGGATGGTCCGCTGCAACGTGGGACGCGACCGGCGTGGGCGACAGCGAAGGCCGCGGCGTCATCGGACTTCAACAGATCCGGGAGGATCTTGCCGCTTTCCTCGATTATCGGACGCAGTCGGACGTATGGGACGGGCTTCCCGTCGTGCTCTACGGGCACAGCGCAGGCGCGTATGCCGCCACGACGGAGCTTTCCGCGCATCCGGAGGTCAGGGCCGCCGTCTGCATTTCCGGGTTTGACCGCCCCGCTGCGCTGATGCACGCGCACGCAAAAACGCGCGTCGGCATTCTTGCCGATCTCGAATATCCGTTTCTGTACCTCGAATGTGCGTTTTTGTTCGGTAAAAACGCGGACGATTCCGCGCGCGCCGCGATCGACGCGGTCACAACGCCGGTGCTGATCGTGGGCGGAGATTCGGACGACCTCGTGCCGTACGACAACAGCCAGATCCGCGATCCGGAATCGTATGCGAATCCGAACGTCCGCTGTGTCGAGATCACCTCGGCCTATCGCAACGAGCACTCGACCCCGTGGCTTTCCGTCGGCGCCGCGCGCTACCGCGCCGAGCTTTCCGACACGGACCCCATCGACAAAGCGCTTGCGAACGAGCTCGATCCCACATTTATGGAAACCGTGCTGCAATTCTTTGAAGACGCGCTCCGCCCGTCCGAGTGATCCGCAGGCGTTCGGTTCTCTTTCTTTTGATACAGGAAACAGCCGCCGATTTCGGCGGCTGTTGCGGTTGCAGTCGCGCGGCTTCCGTCGGGACGGGTCCAAGCGAGACCTCCGCCGCCTCCGTCTCTTTTGTCGGCGTAGGTGTTATAGGCACGGACTGCGCTGTCTGCGGCTGCACACAGCCAATCAGCAAGGTACCCTTTTCATCCTCCGGTAAACAACATCCATACAACAGTAAGGACGCCTCAAATTCGAAGCGTCCTCTGTATTGAATATTTGTTTCCTATTGCAGCGCTTTACAGCCCTCATCGAACCGGGCGCTGACATGCCCGATCCGATGGGGAATAACATCACCAAAAACAAAAGCACCCGCTTCGGGGTGCTGGTATTCTCTCAGCGCTTCTCACCGCGGGCTCGGTCACGGTTCGGCTCTGAAGCGTGAATGATGTATGCCCTTGCCGACTCTCTTAATTATTCGAGTTCGATCGTCGCGGGGGGCTTGCTGGTGATGTCGTAGAGCACGCGGTTCACGCCGGGAACCTCGTTGACGATGCGGTTCATGCAGGTCTCTAAGAGTTCATAGGGCAGGCGGGCCGCTGTCGCCGTCATGAAATCGGAGGTCAGCACGGCACGCAGAACGATCGCGCAGTCATAGGTGCGGTGATCGCCCATGACGCCCACGGAACGCATATCGGAAAGCGCGGCAAAGAACTGCCCCTTGCCGGTGTCGATCCCGAAACGCACAAGCTCCTCCTGAAAGATCGCGTCCGCTTCCTGCACGATACGCACCTTTTCGGGCGTGATCGCGCCCATGATGCGAACGCCGAGACCCGGACCCGGGAACGGCTGCCGGTACACCAGCGCGCGCGGGAGCCCGAGCTCCGTTCCGAGCGCGCGCACCTCGTCCTTGAACAGTGTCCGCAGCGGTTCCACGATCCCGGAAAATCCGACGTTTGCGGGCAGACCGCCCACGTTGTGATGCGACTTGATGGTGGCGCCGCCGCTGCCCGCGCCGCTTTCCACCACGTCCGGGTAGATGGTCCCCTGCGCCAGATAATCCACCGCGCCGAGACCGCGCGCCGTTTCTTCAAACACGCGGATGAACTGCTCGCCGATGATCCGCCGTTTCCGTTCGGGATCGGCGACGTCCTTCAAGGCGGCATAGAACCGGTCCTTTGCGTCGACGTGCACGTAATTGAGATCGAACCCGCCTTCCGGACCGAAGATCGCTTTCACTTGTTCGCCTTCGTTCTTGCGCATCAACCCGTGATCCACGAACACGCAGACGAGCTGCTTGCCGATCGCTTTCGACAGCAGCGCCGCCGTGACCGAGGAATCCACGCCGCCGGACAGTGCCAGAAGCACGCGTCCGCTTCCGACCCGTTCTTGGATCGCGGGGATCTGCTCCTCGATGAAGGACGACATGCGCCAGTCGCCGCGGCAGCCGCAGACGTCCCGGACGAAATGCCGCAGCATCTCCGTCCCCTCGGGCGTATGCTCCACCTCGGGATGAAACTGCACGGCGTAGAGCCGCCTTGCAGCGTCTTCCATGGCGGCGACGGGGCAATTTTCGGAGTGCGCGGTGACCCGGAACCCGTCCGGGACGGTTGTGATCCGGTCGGTGTGGCTCATCCAGCAGACTGTGCGCGCGGGAACGTCCTTGAAAAGCGGAGAATCCGGCGCGTCGATAAATAGCTCCGTCCGACCGTATTCGGAAACGCCCGCAGGCCGCACCGCGCCGCCCAACAGATGCGCCATAAGCTGCGAGCCGTAGCAGATGCCGAGGATCGGGATCCCGAGCGAGAACAGCGCGGCGTCATAGGTCGGCGACGCCGGATCGTAGACGCTGTTGGGTCCGCCGGTCAGGATGAACCCCTTCGGGTTCATGCTTATGAGCTTTTCCAGCGGCGTCGTGTACGGCAGGATCTCGCAGTACACCTGACATTCCCGCACGCGGCGGGCGATCAGCTGTTTGTACTGCCCGCCGAAATCAAGGATCAGTATGGTATCCCGTTCCATCGTTCCTCCTGTTTATTCCACGGTAACGCTCTTTGCGAGGTTTCTGGGTTTGTCAACGTCGAGTCCCTTTGCGACGCTCGTGTAGTAGGCCAATAGCTGCAGAGGAATGATCGCGATGCTGCCGATAAAATGCGGGTCGGCTTTCGGCACATAGACCGTGAAGTTCACCGTCTCCTCGACGTTGTAGTTGCCGTAACCGGTCAGCCCCATGAGATACGCGCCGCGCGCCTTGCACTCCGCCATGTTGCTGACGGTCTTTTCGATGCGGTCCTGCTGCGTCAGCACGCCGATGACGAGCGTGCCGTTTTCGACAAGCGAGATTGTGCCGTGCTTCAATTCCCCCGCGGCGTACGCTTCGCTGTGGATGTAGGAGATCTCCTTCATCTTCAGGCTGCCCTCGAGACAGATCGCGTAATCGAGCCCGCGTCCGATGAAAAAGATGTCCCGCGCGTTTGCGTGCTTCGAAGCAAACCACTGGATGCGCTCCTTGTTTTCGAGCGCGCGCGCCATCTTGTCCGGCAGGGCGGTAAGCTCCTCGATCAGCGCGTCATACCGTTCCGCGTCAAGCTTTCCGCGCACGTCTGAGAGAGCGATCGCAAGCGCGTACATGGCCGCAAGCTGCGCGCTGTACGCCTTGGTCGTGGCGACCGCGATCTCCGGTCCGGCAAGCGTGTACAGCACGCGATCCGCTTCGCGCGCGATGGTCGAGCCGACGACGTTGACGATCGCGAGCGTCGGCACGCCCTTTGCCTTTGCCGCGCGCAGCGCCGCAAGAGAATCCGCGGTCTCGCCCGACTGCGAAACGACGATCACCAGCGCGTGTTCACTCAGCAGCAGCTTCCGGTAGCGGAACTCCGACGCGAGCTCCACGCGCACGGGGATCTCGGCAAGATCCTCGAGCACGTACTGCGCGAGCATTCCGACGTGCCACGCCGAGCCGCACGCGACGATGTGGATCTGATCGATCGCGCTTAAGAAATCCCGGTCGAGACCCGCTGCCGAAAGGTCGATCCGTCCGTTTTTGACGATGCTCGAAAGTGTGTCTTTGACCGCCCGCGGCTGCTCGTGGATCTCCTTGATCATGAAATGCTCGTAGCCGCCCTTTTCCGCGGCTTCGGCGTTCCACGTGATGCGTGTAAGCGGCAATTCGATCTCGTCGCCGTTCAGGTCGAAGAAATGCGCTTCGCCCGGAAGCAGCCGTGCCGACTGCAGATTGTCGATATAGTAGACGTCGCGGGTGTGCTTTAAGATCGCGGGGACGTCGGACGCAAGGAAGCTCTCGCCGTCGGCGACGCCGATGATCAGCGGGCTGTCCTTTCTCGCGCAGTAGAGTTCGCCGGGGTAATCCTTGAACATCAGCGCAAGCGCGTAGCTGCCGCGCACGCGGACCATCATACGGTTGATCGCGTCGATCGGGCCGATCTTGTATTTCTTGTAGTAATAATCAACCAGCTTGATGACGACCTCGGTGTCCGTGCCGCTGTAGAAGCGGTAGCCGTTGTTCAGAAGCTTCTGCTTGAGCTCCTCGAAATTCTCGATGATCCCGTTGTGTACGCCGACGACGTCCGATTCCACGGGACCGGACGCGGAACCCGTCGCGTTGCCGGAAACGTGCGGATGCGCGTTCGCGCGGCTCGGTTCGCCGTGCGTCGCCCAGCGCGTATGCCCGATGCCGCAAAAGCCGGGCATCGTTCGCCCTTCGTCCGTCATTTCGATCAGGTTCTTGAGCTTGCCGGTCGCCTTCACGACCTCCGCAAGCGCGTCGCCGCTGCGCACCGCAAGCCCCGCGGAGTCATAGCCGCGGTATTCGAGTTTCTTGAGCCCTTCGAGAAGGATCGGCGCAGCCGGTCGGCTGCCGGTATATCCGACGATTCCGCACATATCGTAAACTCCTTTTTGTTCTGTCTGCATTATACACGGTTTTGCCCGGAAAATCTACAGGATCTGTATCAAACGCCGCGCAGCTTCTTCGGTATCCGCACGGCTTCCGAAGCATGACAGCCGCACGTACCCTTCGCCGCCGTTGCCGAAGCCCTCTCCCGGCGTGACAACGATCTGCGCCGTTTTCAGAAGATGATCAAAGAACGCCCAGCCCGTCATGCCGTCCGGGCAGCGAAGCCACAGATACGGCGCGTTGCGCCCGCCGGTAAAGAACTGTTCGGTCTTTCTGAGCGCGTCGGAAAGGATCCGCCCGTTTTCCTGATAAAAACCGATCGCCTGCCGGCTCTGCACAACGCCTTCTGCCGACAGCGCCGCTTCCCCCGCTCTCTGCAGGATATAGCTGACGCCGTTGGTACGCGTTGTCCGGTCCTGCGTCCACATATCCCTGAGGGACATGCCTTCCCGCACAAGCGCGCCCGGCACGACCGTGTAGCCGAGCCGCGTGCCGGTAAACCCCGTCGTTTTGGACAGGGAACTGATCTCGATCGCGCAGCTCTTTGCGCCCGGCAGCTCATAGATGCTTTTCGGCACGTCCTCGTCCTGCACGAACGCTTCGTATGCGGCGTCAAAGACGATGACCGCCCGCCGGTCGTTCGCCCAGTCCACCCACTTCTTAAGCTGCACTTTGGTGTACGCCGTTCCCGTCGGATTGTTCGGCGAGCATAAAAAGACGAGATCCGCGTCCGTTTCGTCCGTCGGCAGCGGCAGAAAACCGTTTTCCGCATTTCCGGTCAGGGAGACGATCCTTCTGCCCGCCATCCGGTTGGTATCCACATAGGCGGGATAGGCGGGCTCCGTCACCAAAACCGTCGCGTCGCGGGAAAAGAGATTCCCGATCGCACCGAGATCATCGGCCGCGCCGGACGAGATAAAGACGTCCTCCTTTTTAAGGATCACGTTCCGCCGCGCGTAATAATCCGCGACGGCCGCTTTCATGAAATCGGTCCCGACTTCGGGGAGATACCCGTGAAACGTCGCCGCCCGCGCCTGTTCTTCGACCGCCGCGTGCATCGCTTCGATGACCGCGGGCGCCAAGGGTCCCGTTACGTCGCCGACGCCGAGCCGGAGAAGATGACGGTCGGGATTTGCCGCCGCATAGTTTGCGACGGTTTCGCCGATCCGGGTAAAGAAGAATGCCGGCGGCAGCTGCCCGTAGGCCGTATTGATCTTCGTCACAGCGCCACCTCCCCGGAAAAGACGGCCACGGCGGGTCCTTCCATTGTGATATTGTCCGTTTTGTCCGCGGTGATGAACAGACTCCCGCCGTCCAGTTTCACTTCAATAGGTTCGCCGACAGGACAAAGCCCCTGCTTCACCGCCGCGAAGACCGACGCGCATGCGCCGGTGCCGCATGCCATGGTGATCCCGCAGCCGCGTTCCCAGACGCGCATGCGAAGTTTTTGCGGCGAAAGGATCTGCACGAACTCAACGTTCACGCCGCCGGGGAAGCGTTCGTCCCATTCGATGCGCGGTCCGAAAACGGAAACCGGCACGGCGTCCGCGTCTTCTGTAAAGAGCACCAGATGCGGATTGCCGACCGAGACCGCCGTCCCGACGCCCATTCCGTCGGGGAGCGTCACGCCCTTCTGCGAAATAATGGCGCGTCCCATGTCTACGGTCACACTTTGAACCGTGCCGCTTTCGATCCTGAGCGTCAGTTTTTTCACGCCGGAACGGGTCTCTATTGTCATCTGTTCCTTTCGGACAAAATCGTTTTCATAGAGAAATTTGCCCGCGCAGCGGATGCCGTTGCCGCACATGTTCGCTTCGCTTCCGTCGGCGTTGAAGATCCGCATTTCACAGTCGGCGACGGAAGACGCGCAGAGGAAGATCACGCCGTCTGCCCCGACACCGAAACGGCGGTCGCACAGCGCCGCGCACAGCGATTCGGCGTTTTCCGGGACCTGTCCGTAAACGAGCAGAAAATCGTTGCCCAGTCCGTGCATTTTGGTAAACCGCATGACGCTTCCTCCTTTCCGCTTCCTTCCGTCAGTAGACAAGCATGTATTTTTTGATCTCCCAGTCGGTAACGCGCGTGCGGTACTCATCCCACTCGCGGCGCTTGCCTTCCACGTAGCTTCTTGAGACGTGCTCGCCGAGCGTTTCCATGATCAGCGGATTCTGTTCCAGCAGCTCCACCGCCTCCAAAAGATTGCCCGGTAAGCTGTCGATGCCGTGCGCCTTGCGCTCCCTGTCGGTCATGGTATAAATGTTTTCGGTGATCTCCGCAGGCGGCGTCATGCCCTTTTCAATGCCGTCCAGTCCCGCCGCAAGGCAGACCGCGATCGCAAGATACGGGTTGCAGGCGGGGTCCGGGCAGCGCAGCTCCACGCGCGTGGAACTCCCACGCGCGGCGGGGATGCGAATGAGCGCCGAACGGTTCGACGCGCTCCACGCAAGATAGCACGGCG
Organism: Clostridia bacterium; assembly: GCA_017554455.1. Lineage (GTDB taxonomy): Bacteria > Bacillota > Clostridia > Christensenellales > CAG-138 > UBA3792. The sequence continues at coordinate 34,566 of JAFZIH010000142.1, forward strand.
CTTCATAGCCGGGCACGAGGCGCTTGTAGGAATTGACGAGCGGATTGGTGATCGCCGTCATGCCGCGCACGTGGGTCAGGATACCCGCGATAAAGCTGTACGCTTCCTTTGAGAGCTGCTTTTCGCCGTTCGGATCGAAAAAGATGTTTTTCCCGTCGCGGAACAGGGACATGTTCGTGTGCATGCCGCTGCCGTTGATCCCGAACACGGGCTTCGGCATGAACGTCGCGTGCAGTCCGTGCATCTGCGAAATCGTCTTGACCGCCATGCGGAACGTCAGGATGTTGTCGGCGGCCGTCAGCGCGTTTTCATACTTGAAGTCGATCTCGTGCTGTCCCTCGGCGACCTCGTGATGGCTCGCCTCGATCTCGAAGCCCATATCCTCAAGCATCAGGCAGATCTCGCGGCGCACGTTGCCGCCGTGATCGATCGGCGCCATGTCGAAATAACCCGCCGCATCCGCGGTACGCGTGGTCGGCAGCCCCTTTTCGTCCGCTTCGAAGAGGAAGAATTCCATCTCTGGTCCGACGTTGAAGGTATAGCCCAGCTCTTCCGCGCGCTTCAGCGTGCGCTTTAAGACGTAGCGCGGATCGCCGACGAACGGCGTGCCGTCCGGGTTGTAGACGTCGCAGATCAGCCGCGCCGTCCTGTGCGTTGCAGGCGCCCAGGGAAGGATCGCAAAGGTGTCGAGATCGGGACGGAGATACTGGTCGGATTCGTGGATGCGCGTGAAACCCTCGATGGAGCTGCCGTCGATCATGATCTGGTTGTTCAGGACCTTTTCGATCTGCGAGCGCGTGACCGCCACGTTCTTGAGCTGTCCGAAAATATCGGAAAACTGCAGGCGGATAAATTCGATATCTTCTTCTTCGGCAATGCGAACGATGTCTTCTCTTGTATAATGTTTCATGGCTTTTCTCCTTTGTTATGATATTGTTGTGCCGCTCCGATGAAACCGAGGAACAGCGGATGAGGTTTGTTCGGTCTGCTCTTGAATTCCGGATGATACTGCACGCCGAGATAAAACGGCATGTTTGTGAGCTCTGCGGCCTCGACCAGGCGCCCGTCCGGGGAAACGCCCGAAAACGTCAGGCCGGCGTCCGAAAGTCGCTGTCGGAATTCGTTGTTGAGCTCGTAGCGGTGTCTGTGGCGCTCCGCGATCGCGTCAAGCGCATAGCAGCGATCCATCGTCGTACCCGGTTGTATGACGCACGGATAGCTGCCGAGCCGCAGCGTGCCGCCCTTGTCGACCTCGTCGCTCTGTCCGGGCATAAAATCAATGACCTTGTGCGCGCTATCGGGATCGAATTCGCCGGAGTTCGCGTCCGCCCAGCCGAGTACGCTCCGTGCATACTCGATGCACAGGATTTGCATGCCGAGGCAGATGCCGAAGTACGGGAGCGCGTGCGTCCGTGCATACCGCGCCGCGTCGATCATGCCCTCGATCCCGCGGTTTCCGAACCCGCCCGGTACCAGAACGCCGTCGACGCCTTCAAGGTCTTCCGGCGTAAACTGTTCCGAATCGATCCAGCGGATCTTTACCTCCACGCCGCGCGCGTAGCCCGCGTGTTTCAGCGCTTCGACGATCGAAAGATACGCGTCGTGCAGCTGCGTGTATTTGCCGACCAGCGCGACCGTCACGCTGCCCTGCGGGTGCTTCACGCGCTCGACCATCTCCCGCCATTCGGAAAGGTCCGGCGCAGGCGCGTCAAGATGCAGTTTTTTACAGACAATCTCGGAGAAATGCGCCTGTTCCAGATACAGCGGCGCTTCGTACAGCGTGTCGAGCGTCAGGTTTTCGATCACACAGTCGCGGTCCACATTGCAGAAATGCGCGATCTTTTCGAAGATGCCGTCGTCGGTGATCGGTTCGTCCACGCGCAGCACGAGGATGTCCGGCGTGATGCCCATGCCCTGCAGTTCCTTGACGGAATGCTGCGTCGGTTTGGATTTGTGCTCGCCGCTCGCGCGAAGATACGGCACGAGCGTGACGTGGATATAGATCGCGTTGTCGCGTCCGACCTCGCGCCCGACCTGCCGGATCGCCTCCAAAAACGGCTGCCCCTCGATGTCGCCGATCGTGCCGCCGACCTCGGTGATCACGATGTCCGCGTCCGACTTTTCGCCGACGCGATAGATGAACCGCTTGATCTCGTCGGTGATGTGCGGGATCGTCTGCACCGTCTTGCCGAGGTAGCCGCCCTGCCGCTCACGTGCGAGCACGTTCGCGTAGACCTTGCCGGTCGTCAGGTTCGAATACCGGTTCAGATCCTCGTCGATGAAGCGTTCATAGTGCCCGAGGTCGAGGTCCGTCTCCGCGCCGTCCTCGGTCACGTAGACCTCACCGTGCTGATATGGGCTCATCGTACCGGGATCGACGTTGATGTACGGATCGAGCTTCTGTGCTGCGACCTTGAAGCCCCTTGCCTTCAGAAGCCGTCCGAGCGACGCCGCCGTAATGCCCTTGCCGAGACCGGAAACCACCCCGCCGGTCACAAAAATGTACTTTTTCATACTATACCCCCGTTCTTTTTACAAAAAGAGAGGCGCCCGCCCGAGGGGAGGTTTCCCCGCGGATGGACGCCTGTCGTTCATCTTGCTTCGTGTTGTTGATACACCGTTTATTCGGTTCTGTTCGCCTCGCGGTTCGCGTCAGCGATATATGATATATAAAAAACACGAGAGTCATAATATCACTTTCGTTTTTCCCTGTCAAGAACTTTTTTCACATCGAGCAAACGATTTGCCGAAAGATGCCGGCGACATGCGGACTATGCAGCCCGCGCGTATACGGAGATTCTTTGATTGCTTTGTCAGCGGTAGAATCTCCGCGAACGCGCTAATCTGCGCCGAAGGCGCGGGCGCGGGCGCCGACGCACCCGTTCGAAAGAAGGGGCAACGCTAATCATTTACTTTGAAAGCCCGGTTATCAGGACTCCCGTGCTGAAGCACAGCCTTCAAATCAACTTCCGCGTGGATGCGGAGGAACAACGATTATTGCAGCAAAATGCGAAGAAATACGGACTGTCCATTGCAAAGCATCTGCGTTTTTGGTTCGCGGATACGTCCCGAAAAAGCAGCCGCCGATGGATTACAAAACATGGATCCGCGAGCCGCATGCGATCGGAAACAGCATGAATCAGATCGCGGCACGGGCGAATACCACGGGATACGCATGGTTTCAAAGCGCTAATAACATCTTGGAGAAACATATCTTTGAAATAATTGTGCCCACTTTGTGTCTGGCTTGGCGAATGAGCACAAGGCGGAATAAAAAAGCCCCAAAACACCGATGTTTTTGGGGCTTCTTCTGGAGGCGCCACCCGGAATCGAATTCACGATTTGAATGCTAAACCACCATATATTGTTATATTCAGTACATTATCATACTACATATAGTACTCTATAATCTATTCTGTCCATTCTGTTTTTACGAGCTGCTCCCAAAATCCTCCCACGATTTTCGGGAGCAACCACCCGGATTTTGACAGGTGGCGATCTCTGCAAATAATTGGCGGCGAACAATCGGCAGCAAAAGGCAAGCAAAAAGCCGGGGCAACGACTTGCTCCGGCTTTCTGAATAGGAAGGAATCAGAATTCCAGGTTCTTGTCGGTCTCTTTACTGAAGACGTGCGCAACCTTGCCGCTGAAGGTGAAGCGGACTTCGTCGCCCATCGCGAAGTTGCCCGTCATGTCGACGGTCGGAACGATGATGATCACGTCGCGGCCTTCCGCGGTGATATGCAGATGCACCGAGGAACCCATCATTTCAGCAACGTCGACCTTGCCTACAACGCCGCCGTTTTCATCGAGATCGGTATGCTCCGGACGTACGCCGAGCGTGACTTCCTGCGATTCGACGTTGTTGTTTAAAAGACGCTCTTCCTTATCGGGCGAAAGCTCGACTCTCGCGCCTGCGAGTTCCACGAAATACTTGTTGCCCTCACGGACGAGCTTTGCGTCGAAGAAGTTCATGACAGGCATACCGATGAAGCCCGCGACGAACAGATTCGCCGGATGGTTGAACACTTCCTGCGGCGTGCCGATCTGCTGCACATAACCGTCGCGCATGATGACGATGCGATCGCCCAAGGTCATTGCCTCGGTCTGGTCGTGCGTGACATAGATGAACGTGGTGTCGATGCGTTCGCGGAGCTTGATGATCTCTGCGCGCATTTCGTTTCTGAGCTTTGCGTCGAGGTTCGAAAGCGGTTCGTCCATCAGCATGACTTTCGGTGCGCGAACGATGGCGCGGCCGATCGCAACGCGCTGACGCTGACCGCCGGACAGCGCCTTCGGCTTACGGTCGAGATACTGCGTGATGTCGAGGATCTCCGCCGCCTGACGAACCTTCTTTTCGATCTCATCTTTGGGAACATGGCGAAGTTTCAGCGCGAACGCCATGTTCTCGCGCACGGTCATGTGCGGATACAGCGCGTAGCTCTGGAAGACCATCGCGATGTCTCGATCTTTCGGCGCGACGTCGTTAACGAGCTTGCCGTCGATATACAGCTGACCGTCGGAGATGTCCTCGAGCCCCGCGACCATGCGGAGCGTTGTGGACTTGCCGCAGCCGGACGGGCCGACGAGTACGATGAACTCCTTGTCCTTGATGTCCAGGTTGAACTCCTGCACTGCAACGACGCCTTCATCCGTGATCTGCAGATTGATCTTCTTCTTTTCGGGTTCGTTCGCCTTCTTTTTCTTGCTCGACTTCTTTTGTTCGCCGGAAACGAAGGGATATACCTTCTTGAGATTAACGAGTTTGACTTCTGACATATGCTTTGGCTCAGGACGTTTGACATCCGCCCGAAACGTCCTCGCAGCCGCCGAAAACTATGCGGCCTGCATTACGGCAGGTCTCCACACTGCCGCACCCCGAGCCGGGGGAATGAATCTCCTTTCTTGATATGGAACGGAACGAGAAAAAGTGGAGTCGTGCCGTCCCATCGGGATGATATTATCAGTCGAAAATGCTGCTCATGGATGCCACATACAGTTCGGTGATGGTCACGTCACCGGTGGCAAACAGTTCAATCGCTTTGGAGTCTTTTTGTTCGGGATAGGCACGGATCGAGATCACTTTGTAATCATTGAAGAACCCTTCCACAAGGGAGCGGTCGATATAGATCTCCATCGTAATCGTGCCGTTTTCGTTCGGCAACACGCCGGAAACAGCTTTCGCCTTGGCGCCTTCGCCCTTATTCTCAGTCGAGCCGTTGATCAGCTCGTTTGCAACGTCGTAATAGAGTTTCGTTTCATCCCACTTGCCGCCTTTGAGCATGGTAATGCCGAACTCCTGTGCGTTTGAGACGTCCGCAACGATGCGGATATACAGCATATCGTCTGTGACATTGTTCAATGCCGCGTTGGCGTCTGCAAGAGAGATGTTCTTTTGATCGATCCAGACCTTGTCCTCGAGCGTGTGGAGCGTTTCGATCGGTTCGATGCAGAGATCGGTACCGTCGTCATTCAACCAGATATGACGGGCAAGACCCACCGTATGTGCCCAACCGGACGCACCCTGCTCGGCAGCGCCTCGCTGATCCTGCATGATGGAGAACATATAGATCTCACCGCTTTGCGGATCGACGATGCAGCTCGGTCCCGTGAACACATTCGCGCCGTAATCGAGCAGATGCGGTTCGCCTTGGAACGCTTCGTCCGGCGTGAATTTGCCCGTTTCAAGATCAAAATCGCCAAGCCAGTAATAGACCTTGTTGTCCGCAATGCTCGCAGGCGCAGGGGAGATCTCAAAGAAGTACTTTGTGATCGTGCCCGCTTCGTTGGTTACCGGCAGAATGATCGGCAGCTCCCAGGACGTGCCGTACAGCGCGCTTTGGTTCTGCATCTCATAGACCGGACCGCGATACTGCCAGTTCATCTCGACGTGATCGCCCTTAAGTTCCAGTGTATCGGTCGTGTACAGCAGCGCCGTACCGCCCTTCGATGACGTCGAGCCGGAGCAGACGAGCATACACCAGGTGTCGCCCTCTTTCCAGATGTGCGGATCGCGGAATTCGCCGGGTCTGCCTTGTCCCTGCTGCTGAATCAGCGCAAGCTCTTTGCCAACGACCCATTCAGTCAGTTCCGGATCGTTTGTGTCTGCAGGCCATGCGACGCCGATGTTCTGATTCGAGATCAGACCCGGCGTATCACGGAAGCTGTCGTTGCCCGCCGTGAAGAACAGCAGCGGAATTCCGTTTTTATCGAGCGTTGCGCCGCCGGACCAGACGCCGTCAGGAACGACGGAATCCTCGGTGGGCGTGATCGCTTCCTTTACGGGCTTCCAGTTGACCATATCGGGACTCACAAGATGTCCCCAGCAAATGTTGCGCCAGTAGGAACCGGTCATGTTCGCCTGGTAGAACAGGTGGTACACGCCGTTGTAATATACCGGTGCGTGCGGTTCATTCATCCAGAACTGATATGGACCGCCGTGGAACTGTGTACGGGTATAGTCGTCACCGAGAATGTTCTGAAGCCAGATCTCGGAGAATTCGATCTCCGGCACGTTGACGCTCTTATAGTAGTCTGCGATCTCCTGTTCGGAAAGCGCGACGCCGTAGAGCTTGACCTCGTCGATGTAGCCGCTTGCAACATTCAGAAAGCCCGCAGTAAGCCGTTCCGCATCCGTGTTGCGTCCGACGACCAGCGCTGTCCGCTTGGCGGGAGAAATCTCTGCATCCTTCGGCACGGAGCGCGAACCGATCATTTCTCCGTTCAGATAGAGCGCCATTTCGCCTGCTTCCGCATCAAACGTTGCGGTCACAAGGTTCCATGCGTATTTTTGCAGATTGTCGCCGTTCGACCATACAGTCAGCCAGTCGTCTCCGATGCCAACCTGAAACGTCAAACGTCCAAAGCGTTCATAACCGAGCAGGAAGCCCTGCTTATTCGCCTTGTTCGCCTGGCTGATGATGCCGGTCGGGGAATCGTTGCCGTTGTCGGCGCCGTTCGGATCGTCCCACTCGAAAGTGCGCGGTGCGATCCATGCCTGCACAGTCAGCGCTTTGCCGGAAACGGTGATGTCGTTGCGGTTGTACTGCACATAGGTGGATGTACCGTCCAATAGCAGGCAGCCGCCGCTGATGCCGTCTTGCCGCCATTGCGGGTCCTGATCGTCCATGTACGCCGCACCATGAAATGCGTAGTTCATATCGGTATCGGGAACATTGCCTGCGGCATCCTTCACCGTCAGACCTTCACCTTCATCGAATTTGAGATAAAGGAGCAGATCCTTTTGATGCTTGTCTTTGCCCCCGCCGGCGCAGGCGGTCAATAAGACCGCCGCCAGCAGGATCGTACAAATGGTAAGGAACTTTTTCATAAGCCCTCCCTGGGGGTTCAGTGTTTATGCGAGATTCTCCGCAAGCTGCCACGGAATCTGGACTTCGCCCGCCTGATTGCCGTCCATGACGGTTTCAAAGTTGTTTGCGTAGTCCGGTGCTTCCTCATAGAAGGTCACGATTTCATCGAAGAAGGCATGCGCCCAGCCGCCCTCAATCACTTCGTCGTGTAGCTCGATGTACAGCTCCTCGCCGATGTATGCGGAAAGATCCATGACATAGGTGCCCATGTCAGCCCAGTGACCGCCCTGTGCGAGGGACGGGAAGTTCTGGTCCGCAAAGCGGTTCTGCTTATAGTAGCCGATCAGCGTGCCGTCCGCTTTGAAGACCTTGACCGCGGCCGCCGCTGCGCCCATACGGACGGAGATGAATCCGGAGCCGGAGAGCGTGAAGTTCGTCGAGCGAATCGCCCACGGATCAGGTTCGTCGATACCGGTGCTCCAGCCGTCGAGGTGGAATTCGCCCGCCTGGTTGTACGGAAGCGCTTCGTCCCAGTAGGTTTCTTTGGAAATGACGCCAGGATACTGACCTTCGACTTTCTGCCATGCGTCGGTCAGGATCGTCCAGCCCGCAAGGTTTCCGCTCTCAAAGCCGCCGTTAGCGATTTCATTATGATCCGCCATCGCGACCACGGTAATCTTAGCTTCCACCGTCTTGCCGTCCTTCTCAGCGCCGTAGAATACATTGTAGAAACCCGGCGCGCTCATGTCGAACGCATCGAATCCCTCGGTCGTTTCATTTCCTTCAAACTCGACCTTGGTAATCGCAACCGGAACATCCTCGCTGCCGAACGCTGCCTTCGCGTCCGCAACGTATGCGGTGAGGTCGACTGTGCCGCAGTCGACGACTTGATTGTCCGCATACGCAGTCATCGTCAGGGATTGAAGCGGTACGGGGTACGGATAGTTGGTGTAGTAGTTTCTGAGCGAGGTCAGATCGTCGTAGGAAGCGGAGGTGTAGGTCTCGTTTTGGATCTTCTCCATCTGCTCGACTTCGAGCGCCGCGACTTCGTCCTTCGTGAGCGAAACGCGGAAGTCATCGACGTTGATGAACGCGAATCCGCCGTTACTGCCGTCATTTGCGTCAACGACCTTAAGGTAGCACACTCTGCCGATGTATTCGCTCGCATCCATGTAGAACCGGAGCAGCGTCAGCGCAAGCGCCGGATCGGAGAAGTACGTGTTTTCCTGCTTGATCAGCTCTTCGTCCGTGTTGCCGTCACACAGTGCAACATAGGAGCCGCCGTTGCCGGAGCCCATCATGAAGGTGATGAAGCCGTCGCCGCCGAGCGTAAACTTGGTGGAACGGATCGCGCCGGTCAGAGATTCCTGAATCGCGCCGTTGTTGGAGCCATCGAGGTAGTATTCACCTTCGCCGTATACCATACGGTCGGTCCAGTAGTACTGCGAGGTCGGAACGATCGCCGCACGGGTAAGTGCGGTACCGTCCAAGAGCAGCCAGCCGGTAAGGTCTCCGGTCTCAAAGCCGCCGTTGACAATTGCGTTGGAGGTCTCATCCTCTTCGAACGGTCTCGGACCGTAGTCTGCAAATTGACGGTCATGCTCCGCCTTTGCGGCGTCAACTTCCGCCGCATCCTTGCAGACCTTGAATGCATCGAGGTTCAGCCAGGAAATGTCGTTTCCGTCGTCGTTGTCTGTGACGACGATGTAGATTGTCTTTCCGACATAGGCAGAAAGGTCGACGACCTTGGTCAAAAGATGATCGGTAATGAACACGCCGTCACATTCGTCGTTGACCACCTTTGCGATCGCCTTGTCATTGCCCTGCTCAAAGAATTCAACATAACACTTTTCAGTGTCCTTGCCGCCGCCCATCTTAAAGGTGATGAAGCCGTTGCCGCCGAGTTTGAACGGATCGGAGGTCAGCGTGCCGCGCATCGCGGGGTTGCCGCCGACCGTGCCGGCAAAGAAGTACGTGCCGCTCTTTTCGATCGGCGCACCGCTGATTTTTTCCGCATCGGTGACGCCGCGGAAGTTGAACGCAGCATCCTTGCGCGTCCAACCGACCCACTGGCCGGATGCAACGTCTTCAAAATCGCCGTTTACAATGTCGTCCGCAACAGCAACTTCGGGCTTGTCATTGCCGCCGGCATTACCGGAGCACGCGAACACGCTGAAGACCATCAGGACAACAAGCAAAACAGCAAACAAACGATGAAGTTTTGTTTTCATAAATAGTCCCTCTCTATTGATTTCGCTTAAAATGGTACGATTCCGCATTTTTGGTGAGTATGCGGGGCAACGGATGGTTTAGAATGGTTTTAGACGCGTGTAACGTTTCACGGTTATCACGTTTTCAGTATAGCAAGTACACCAATGTCTGTCAATACTGATTTTATAATAATACATAGAAGAAACTGACAATACGCGTATTTTACATAAAAATAACACCCGAGTTGCTGCTCGGGTGTGACAAAAAAGGTATGAAACGTTTTACCGATTTACGCTAGAAAGGACGTTTTCCTCCGATCCAGTCGTAAAGCTGTCGCGTTTTACGAGGATCCCCTTGTTCGCGGACGTGATGAAGATCAGAAGCCGGTCTGTGTTCAGCATTTTTGTGATATCGGAATAAGCGACGGTAATTTTTCGGCCTTCGGGATTGACCACCAGCCGATCCGCAAAAAACACTGTCGTACGTTCCGGGTCTTCTCCGTACAGCTCCAAAAACGCATTGTACGCTTTTTTGCGCTTTCTCCACGGCGTATAGACCGCAACCCAGAGCGAGGCAAGGATCAGCACGAGCGCTTCGACGACCAGAAAGACGATGCTCGGCTTGGTAAACAGTGTGATTGCAGCGATGACGATCCATGCGCCGGTCATGATCAGCACCATGCGGAGCGCAAAGTGTGAATAGGTCTCCTTGCTCGTGCGTTTGTTGCCCTCATAAAAGAGCTCTTTTGTCAGCGTAAACTGATTGACTGCGATCGGTTCGTTCACGGAATGTACTCCTCCTCCGGCAGATTGTCGGGAAATGCCTCGCGGATCTGATCCTCGACCTTGAAATCCTTGTTCAGCGGACGGTAGATGAAGAACACCGCAAGGAAGATGACGTACCAGTCGCCGAGAATGGGCACGACGAACGCCGTCCACGGCAGAAAGAGGAGCATAATCAACCAGTAAACGACCTGCAGCACCGCGGCGCCGAAGATCCTGCCGGGATGGAACAGGATGAAAAACAGCGTGTTCTTCAAACGAATGCCGACCTTTTGCGTAAACAGCACCGCCTGTGGCCACCAGACCGTCAGGATCGCGGCAAGAAAAATCGAACCGACGAGCAGGATTGCGATCGTGCCGAGCGAGGGCTTCGTCGCGCCCCAGAGCATCAGCGCGGCGGAAAAGACGACCAGCCCCATGAACACGCACTGCACGACGCCGGTGAGGATCGAAATCACAAGGTTCTGCCGGAACGCTTTCTTCCAGCAAACCCACCACTCGCTCTTGTCGTTCCGCAAGCGGCGAAGGATCAGATCATACAGGCAGCCGAGCCCAGGACCCGCAAAGACCCCGCCGACAACACCAGCAAGCAGCGCGATCAGTATGCTTTTGGAAAGGATCGCATAAACCATGCCGCCCGCGAAAGGAATGAACAAAACCAACGAAATGAACCCGACCAGAAAGAGCTGTTTCCAGCTACCTTCCAGAACCTCGCGATAGCGGGCGAATCCGAGCGACCGGACGCCTTCGATTTTATGATCGTCATCCCGAAAAAACAACCCCATGTCGTCCTCCGTCAAAAATGCAAATGCTCTAAAAACCTCTGCAGGATCTCCTCCGTATCTCCCGCAAAGTCCTCTTTTGCAAGGACCTCGACGGTGACGGCGTTCGCGCCGAACACAAGAAATGCCGCAGCCCCGCGGTGATACGGATTGTCCTCGCTGCCGCTTAAAAGACGCAGAACACGGTACTCCCTTCCAGCAACGGTCAAGGTCGTTTCCGTCGTTTCATATCGGCCCTGTTCACGCTCGATCCAGTCCAGAACGTCGTTTTCCGTGCCCTTTTCCGTCTGCCCTTCCTTGAGAAGCAGATAGATCTGCGCGTCATAGACCGTCGCGTCCTTATCCTGCGCGTTTTTGATCGTGACGCCCTCGCCCGCTGTCCATGTCGCGTACCAGAGCCCCGCGATCGACAGCACGTCATTGCTCTCGTTCAGGGTAAAACCGTCGATCGTTTCTGCAGCCAGCACGTCGTCGAAGCGGATCGGATAGTCGTTCCATTCCGGATGCGCGTCCACAGCAGGCTCTTTTGCACAAGCGCAAAGCAATAGCAAGATCAGAAAAAGAATGCTCGCTCGTCGCTTCATTGTGCTGCTCCTTTCGTTAAAAGATTCCAAAACGCTTCGTCCGCTTCATGTCCGTCTGCTGCCTTACCGGAAAACCAGCGTCTGCCGAGCGAAAGACCGGAAAACGCCGCCCGATCAAGGTCCAGCCCCATAAGCGTCGGACAGTTTTCCCATAAAAATACCTTTTCGGACACGTTACGATCGTCCTCGTCCGGCTCGGAACCGTCCGTGTTTGCAAGGATCCAATAGGAACGCTGCAGCCCCTTGGGATCGTCCGTCAAAAAGAAATAGCTGTCGCCTTTTGTGATGTCTGCAAGAAGCTTTGCGTCCGCTGCCTGGTTATAAAAGAGCGCTGTTTCCGCGTCTCCAGTACGTTTCATCAGGTATTGACGAAGCTCGACCTTTACCGTGCCGTCACCGTTGACATCCGCGCCGAGCAGCGCAAGCGCTTCTTCGAACGCCTCCGTCTGTTCGTTCGATATTGATTCCTTTCCGACGTAGGCAAACACATAATCAGGTCTGACTTTTCCGATACCGAGCACGTTCCAGAGCATCGTGCCTACAACGATCAGGATTACCGCGCCGATCGCGATCCAATACCAATGGTAGTGCAGCCAATTCATGATCTTCTCTCTGCGCGTGTAAACGATCGGCTTTTCGGGCGCTTCCGCCTCGATTTCTTTTTGTGCTTTCTGCTTTAAATACTCGCTTGCCATCGGTTCACTTCCGCGTCGTTCCGCCGAACGCATATTCCACCGGCAGACAGAGAAGCGACGGCGCTTTGGATTGGTCGGTGTTCAGGATCAGATTGACGGCGGATTCCGCGATTGCATCCACCGGTTGCACGATGGTCGAGCAGGTCAGCTCGAGATCTCCGAAGTTCCGGCAGCCGTCAAAGCCGATGATCTGCACGTCCTCGGGAACGGAGAGCCCCATTTCTTTAAGCGTACCTCGGATCTGATGCACCAGCGAGTCCGTGACGCAAAACAGCCCGTCAAAGTCCAATTTACCGTCATGAAAATGTTCGTATAAAAAGTCAACAAACTCCTGATACGGCGCGCCGTCGCTCAGGATCTTCTGATCATAGGAGAGCCCGATCGCTTCGCACGCGGCGATAAAGCCGTCGCGTCTCTTGGACGGCTCGTGCGGAAGTTTGCTGGCGATTCTCAGCATCGCCACATGTTTGCAGCCGTTTTCCCTGAGCTTTTTCGCTGCAAGCCAGCCGCCGCCGTAGTTGTCGGACGCGACGCAGGGAATCTTTGCGCCGAAATAGCGGTCGATTGACACGAGCGGGATTTCATCGGACACATTGAGCTTCGGATTGTAGCTTAAGCAGATGATACCGTCCACCTTCTGCTGCTCCGCGAGACGGACATATTCCTGCTCCTGATCGGGATCGTAATCGGTGCCGAAGAACACCATGTAGTGCTTTTTCAGCGCAAGCGTCTTACCGATGCTGTTGACCAGCGACGCGAAATAAGGGCTGACGAGGTTCGGCATAATGACCGCGATTGCACGTGTCTTGCCGCTTTTTAACCCCTGCGCATAATTATTGATATGATAATTCAATTTCTTGATCGCCTTTTCCACCCGCACGCGGTAGTCTTCGCCGACGGGGATGCCGTTGACAACTTTAGAGACCGTGCCAAGCGCAACGCCTGCTTCGCGTGCAACGTCGTTCATGGTCGGATTGTTGCTTTTCTTTGCCATAGGATTCTCCGTTTCGTGAAATTTCATGAAATCTTCATGAACACTATATCGCATCCTTTCACAGTTGTAAAGAGTAAAAATACGAAAACCGTGAAAATTCTTGTAGATTATCGATAAATATTGTATTTTTTTGCAGATCTCCCGTTGACAAGGATCATGTCTGCGTGCTATGATAAGCATGGTTTTAGATATAACGTTTCACGATTACCCGCAATTCGCCGCACAGGTTGGTGACCCGACGGCAGAGCTGCGGGCATTGACAGTCACTTCTCATTTATCCTTGCACAAATGAATAAGGAGGGATCCCCTGTGAGCACAGTCACAAAAGCTGAGGGGAAGAAAGTCAAACCGTTGAAGCACGGAAAGTCGCTCGGTCGCCGCATTGCGGAGAACTGGCAGTTGTATCTGATGCTTTTGATCCCCATTGTTATCACGATCATATACAAGTACATCCCGATGTACGGTATTCAGATCGCGTTCCGCAACTACAAGCCCGCGCAGGGCTTCTTCGGAAGCAAATGGGTCGGTCTCGATTGGTTTGAACGGTTCTTTACAGCGCCCACGTTCGGCAGAATGATCAAAAATACCGTTCTGCTTTCCACGCTGTCGCTGCTGTTCAGCTTCCCCGTACCGATTCTGTTGGCGCTTGCCATCAACCAGCTTCGTTTCAAGCGCTATAAGAGAGTGGTCCAGACCGTTCTCTATGCGCCGCACTTCATCTCCATCATGGTCGTTTGCGGTATGATCCGCATCTTCCTCTCCCCGTACGGCGGTCTCATCAACCTGATCTTCGGCAACCAGATCGATTACATGACGCTGCCTGAGGCATTCCGCCCCATCTACATCATATCCGGCATCTGGCAGGACGCAGGCTGGGGCACGATCATCTACCTCGCGACGTTGTCCGCGGTCGACCCGGGTCTTTATGAGGCGGCGAAGATCGACGGCGCGTCCATGTTCCAGCGCATCCGTGTGATCGACGTTCCGGAATTGATCCCGATGGTCATTCTGCAGCTCATCATGGCGGTATCCGGCATCATGAGCGTCGGGTTTGAAAAGGTCTTCCTTCTCCAGACCCAGCTCAACAAAGCGACGAGCGACGTCATCGCGGTCTATGTTTACGAGCAAGGTATCGTAGACCATGCGTACAGCTACTCCACGGCAATCGGTCTCTTCAATACGGTCATCAATATCATCCTCTTGGTGGTCGTCAACAAGATCGCAAAGAAAGCCGCGGACGTCAGCTTCGTATAAGGAGGGATCGACATGAAGAGAAAACAAGGTATGCACACCATGTCAGATAAGGCCAGCGATATCGTTCTGGTCGTCCTCACCGCTTTGATCATGCTGATCATCGCTTATCCTCTCTATTACGTCATTGTCGCATCGGTCTCCGATCCGTATGACGTTTATGCGGGCAAGACGTTCTTGCTTCCGAGCCAGTTCACGCTCGAAGGCTACAAGATGGTCTTCAAAAATTCCAGCTTGTTCAGTGGCTTTCTGCATTCCATTCTGTACACCGTGGTCGGTACGGTCTTCTCCGTCGCAATGGTGTATCTGACGGCATATCCCCTGAGCAGAAAGAACCTACCGGGCAGAAAATGGATCTCCATCTTCTTCATCATCACGATGTACTTCGGCGGCGGTCTGATCCCCACGTATTTGGTCGTACGCGATACGGGTCTCTTAAATACGATGTGGGCACTGTTCCTACCGGGCGGCGTTGCGATGGGCAATGTCATCATCGTGCGAAACTTCTTCGAGAACAACATTCCGAAGGAGCTCTACGAAGCGGCGGAGATCGACGGCGCAAACAACTTCACAACGTTCTGGCGCATCGTCATTCCGCTTTCCCGTTCCATCATGGCGGTTATCGTTGTCTTCTCGATGGTTGCCTACTGGAACGACTGGTTTACGGCGCTCATCTACCTCCAGAAAGATCAGTATCCCTTCCCGCTCGTTCTGCGCGGCATTCTGATCACATCCGAGGCAATGACGCAAATGACCGGCGGTATGAGCTACGCCGAATCCAACCGTATCTCCGAGCTCGTCAAGTTCGCTTCCATGATCGTGGCGGCGGCGCCGATGCTCATCCTCTACCCGTTTGTACAGAAATACTTCGAGCAGGGCTTTATGTCCGGCGCGGTCAAGGGCTAATCAACTTATAAGGAGAAAACATATGAAAAAAGCTATTGCAATTCTTCTCGCGCTCACCTTTGTCATCGGCATGGTGGGCTGCGGCGGCGGAAAGGTCAAGACAGGCGATCCCGATCAGACAGACTTTCTGATCGTCGGCGGCATGTCCGTACTTTCCAGCGGCAACGACTCGAACCCGGTTCTGGTGAAGCTTGCAGAGGATGCGGGCGTCGAGATCGAATGGGACCTCATGAGCGACTCGCTCGGTGAAAAGGTCGGCGTTCTGATCGGCGGCAACCAGCTTCCCGATGCGTTCATCGCTGTGGGCTTCTCTCAGAACGACATCATGGAATACGGCGGTGACGGCACGTTCATTGACCTGACCCCGTACATCACGCCGGAGATCATGCCGAAGCTTTCCGCGATCCTCGAAAAGCATCCGGACATCAAAGCCGGCATCACGCAGGCAGACGGCAAGATCTACGGTCTGCCCTCCGGCGAGCTCATGGGCACCGCTGCGATCGGCGCAACTGACGACCTTTCGATCTATGCGGTTCCGGAATTCTCCATGATCAACAAGACATGGCTCGACGAACTCGGTCTTGCGGTTCCCACGAACCTCACCGAGCTCCATGACGCGCTCGTCGCGTTCAAGGAGAACGATATGGCGACCCGCAACGGCAACGGCGCCGGCTCCACCATCCCGATGTCCACCGGTTACGACCAGTGGTGCTGGGGTCAGGAGATCTTCTACGCGGGCTTCGGCTTCACGAACTTCACCAGCGACATCTGCTTTGACCTGCGAGCAAAGGGAGACGGCACCGTGGAGTTTGTCAGCGCTACGCAGGCGTATCGCGATGCCGTGACCTACTTCCATGACTGGTATGCGGAGGGTCTCATGGACCTCGAAATGTTCTCCCAGTCCACTTCTCAGCTGATCGCGAAGGTCTCTCAGGGCCGCGTCGGCGTCACCACCTGGTGGGAGATCAAAGAGATCGCAGGCGAGCATACCGACGATTTCGTGTTCCTGCCGCCGCTGTACGGTCCGAGGGGCACGCAGTATGAGAACACCCGCAACCTGACGATCCGCTCGGGCCCGGGCGTAACCTCCGGCAACTTCAACATCACCTCTGCCTGCGGCAATCCCGAACTGCTTCTGAAGTACTTCGATCAGTGGTATGACCCCGAAGTCGTCATGCAGCTCCAGTACGGTCCGATCGGCATCTATTACACCGAGAAGGACGCAAACGGCGTCTGGCAAACCATCACGGACGACGCTGCAAAGGCGCAGTTCGGCAAGAGCGCAGGCGAGCTGAAGGCACAGTACGAAGTCTACGGTCCGCGTCTGATCCTTGCGGAATACTACAACAGCGTGTTCTACATGGAGGACCGCGCAACGCAGCGTCTGCATGACATCGAAGAGATCTGGATGCCCTATGTGCAGGATGTCGTCGCATATCCGAACGACGTCACCTTCACCGAGGAAGAACTCGAAGTGATCAGCCGCTACAAGGCGGACTTCGTCTCCCAGGTCGCGGAATATGAGGGCACCTGGCTGAAGAACGGCGGCCCAACCGACACGGAGTGGGAAGCGTACCTCAAGGTGCTTCGCGACAACTGCGGCATGGATCGTCTGCTTGACGTCTATCAGACAGCATATACCCGTTATCTGCAGAGTCGGTAACATAATCCACACCCCCATAGAACAAGGCGGCCGCACCCAAGCGGTGCGACCGCCTTGTTTCAAAAGTCAAAAAGGAGCGAACCATGAAAGATAAACTGCAAAGAGCAAGGACTTTTGAACAACGGTACCATCCGCATCTGTCCGAAACGGAGCAGCCGCGGTTCCATGTGACCGGCGGCGTCGGTTGGATTAACGATCCGAATGGCTTTTCCGTCTATCGGGGCGAATATCACCTTTTCTATCAATATAATCCCTACGATACCAAGTGGGGTCCGATGCACTGGGGCCATGTCAAAACGCGCGACTTCCTGCATTGGGATCGGCTCCCGTGCGCGCTTGCGCCCGATGAGAGCTACGACAAGGACGGCTGCTTCTCCGGCAGTGCCTTGGAGCTGCCCGACGGAAGACACCTCCTGCTGTATACGAGCGTTCGCAACGTACGGCGCAGTAACGGCGTGGTCGACGGGTATCAGACGCAGAGCGTTGCCGTCGGCGACGGCATCGATTATCAAAAGTTTGAAGGAAATCCGATTCTGGACGCCGATGATTTGCCGGAAGGCAACAGCCGGATCGATTTCCGCGATCCGAAGATCTGGTTTGAAGAAGGCAAGTTCTGGGCGGTCGTCGGCAACCGCTCCGCCGACAAGAGCGGTTCCATCCTGTTGTTCGAAAGCGACGACACGTTTCACTGGCGGTTCTGTTCCGTGCTCGCGTCGTGCCACAATCAATACGGCAAGATGTGGGAGTGTCCCGACTTCTTCGAGCTTGACGGCAAACAGGTGCTTTTGATTAGCACGCAGAACATGACCTCGATGGGGCTCGAATTCCATCCGGGTAACGCCACGCTCTGCATCCTCGGACGCTACGACCGCGAAAAGCGGCATATGCTGCGCGACAATACGCACGCGGTCGATTACGGCACGGATTTCTATGCCATGCAGACGCTGAAAGCGCTCGACGGCAGACGCGTGATGATCGCGTGGATGCAAAGCTGGGAATCCTCCGGCTGCAAGCTCAAGGGGCTTCCGTTTTGCGGACAAATGACGCTCCCGCGCGAGCTCTCCGTGCGCGACGGACGGCTGATCCAAAATCCCGTGCGCGAGATCGAGCAGTACCGTGCCGTCAAGGTCAGCTATCAGAATATGATGATCACCGACGAAACAAGCTTACAGGGCGTGTGCGGTCGGTTTTTGGATATGACGGTCACGGTGCGTCCGGGCAACCGCGACCATATGTACCGCTATTTCAAGGTCAACGTCGCAAAGGACGGCGAGCGGGTCACCATGATCCGTCACAAGCCCGAAAACAACACGATCCGCGTCGACCGCAGCCGTTCTGGTTTCCCGCACGACATCGTGAACGTCCGCGATTTCCCGATCTTCCCGCATGACGAGCTGAAGCTTCGCATCATCATGGACCGGTACAGTTTGGAATTGTTCGTCAACGATGGCGAACAGGCGGCGTCGTTCGTGATCTACACGCCGATCTCGGCGGATTCGATCTCCTTCTCCTGCGACGGTTCCGCGATCATCGATGTGGTGAAATATGACATTGAGGTGTAAGATGGGAAAATCATTTGATGTAGTCGCCCTCGGCGAACTTCTCATTGACTTTACCGAGCACGGCACGAGCGAACAGGGGAATCCCTTATGGGAAGCCAATCCCGGCGGCGCGCCGTGCAATGTGCTCGCAATGCTTTCAAAACTCGACAGAAAGACTGCCTTCATCGGCAAAGTCGGAAACGACGTCTACGGGCGTCAGCTTCGCGCTGTCGTGTCCGAAGCGGGCATCGATACGTCCGCACTCTTAGACGATCCTTCGGTGCATACGACGCTTGCGGTCGTGCACACGTTTCCTAACGGCGATCGCGACTTCTCGTTCTACCGCAATCCCGGCGCGGATATGATGCTGACCGCGAACGATTTACCGATATCCATGTTGCAAAACTGCCGCATTTTTCATTTCGGTACGCTTTCCATGACGCATGAAGGCGTCCGCGAAGCGACCGTACAGGCGGTGCAGTATGCGAAAGCATGCGGCGCGATCATTTCGTTCGACCCGAACCTGCGCCCTCCGCTGTGGTGCTCTCTTGCCGACGCAAGAACGCAGATCGGTTGGGGACTTAAACACAGCGACATTGTGAAGATCGCCGATAACGAACTGGAGTTCTTGACCGGCGAA
>JAFZIH010000143.1 GCA_017554455.1 Clostridia bacterium
AAAAAGGTCTCGCTCGGCTTTTCTGTTCGGTTGTAAACGCCCTCACGACGAAAAGCTGTCGCTACCAACCTTTTTCGGGGAAGTCCGTTATCATCACTCGTACCAAACAACAGCCCCTTGCGGGCTGTTGTTTTTGGTATCTGAAGGAAGGGACTTGACCGCGGCGGCGTTTCATGTCTTGCGTTTTGAGACGGGGGATGGTACAATTCTGTTATCGGAAAAGACGGAGGAATGCTATGGAAGATCAAAAACAAACCAGACGAAACCTGATCATGTTCCCGCTCGGCACTGTGGGCAGAGACATGGTCTACAATCTTGTCACCAATTTTCTGTTTATCTTTGTGCTGTTTACCCGCGAGCTGACCGCGGGTCAGCTCTCCGCCATCACGGCCATCATGGTCGGTGCGCGCGTTTTCGACGCGCTGAACGATCCGATCATGGGCAACATCATTGAACGGACGCGGACCCGGTTCGGCAAGTTCAAGCCGTGGATCGTCGCCGGCATGCTCACGACCTCGGCGGTGATCTATGCTATGTTCAACGTAAAGCTGCAGGGGTGGCCGTTCGTATGGTTCTTCGGCGTAATGTATTTCCTGTACAGCATCACCTACACGATGGGCGACATCTCCTACTGGGGCATGATCCCGTCACTGAGCTCAGACGGCGACACGCGCAACAAGTTCACGTCCCGCGCGACGCTGTTTGCCGGTATCGGCGGGACCTCCGCGAGCATCCTGATCCCGATCCTCACCACCGGCGCAAACGCCATCGGCGGAAGCACGACCACCGCATACGGATGGATCGCGCTGGCGATCGCCATCCTTTGTCCGGCGTTTCTCTGCTTCGTGCTGTTCGGCGTAAAGGAGGACCGTTCCTACAATGCCGAGCCGGTACCGCCGGTCAGCTTCAAAAAGATCTGGACCACGATCACAGGCAACAAACAGCTCCTTTGGATCGCGCTGATCTTTCTGATCCACGAGATCAGCAACGCGATCGTGATCTCCGGCATGGGCGCGACCTATATCTATTTTGAGTTCGGCTATGCGGGCGGGCTTTATTCGCTGTTTACCACGATCGGCATGTCCGTCACGGCGCTTCTGATGATTTTTTACCCGATGATCTCCCGCAAGGTCCCGCGCAAAAAGTTCATGCGGCAGCTGCTTTGGATCTCCCTGGTCGGCTACGCGATCATGCTGATCTCCGGCCTTGCGCTTCCGTCCGGTGCGGCAAAACTCATCGGCATGGACCTCAAGTTCCTGCTCATTACGCTCGGCTACATGCTCGCCAACTTCGGACAGTACGGGTTCTATCTGATCCTGATGATCTCCGTCATCAACACGGTGGAGTATAACGAGTATATCCACGGCACGCGCGACGAAGGCATCATCACCTCCATGCGGCCGTTCCTGACGAAGCTCGCTTCCGCGCTGACCATTGTGATCGTATCCGCCACGTACCTCGCGGCCGGCGCGACCAAGTACACCAACGCGATCTCCAAGCTGGAAAACGAAGCCGCCGCGGGACATATCACCGAAGCGGCAAAGCTCTCCGAGATCGGAACAGTGCTGGAGGGCGTGACCCGCGGTCAGTCCACGGCGCTGCTGCTGGTTATGATCGTGCTGCCGGTTGCCTTGATGGTGCTGTCGTATGTTCTCTATATGAAGCATTATCAGCTGGACGAGCCGGAATACGACCGCATCTGCGCGGAGCTCAAAGCCCGCAGGGAAAGCAGGGAAGCATGAGCTTGACTCGATTTGCGCTGCGCTTTGCTGCGCCGCCGCCGAAGGTGGAGGCGTTCGACCGCTACCTGTTCATCGGACCGCACCCGGACGACATCGAGATCGGCGCGGGCGCGACGGCGGCAAAGCTTGCTGCCGCGGGAAAGCAGGTCACGTTTCTGATCTGCACCGACGGACGCTACGGGCTCGAGACCGCGCCGAAGGGCACGACGCCGGACGAGCTCAAAGAGATCCGAAAGGCGGAGGCGATCGCTTCCGCAAAACTGCTCGGCGTGACCGACGTGCGCTTTCTGGACCTTTCCGACGGCGGACTTTACGAGTTTTCGGATCTTCAACGCGGCGTCGCCCGCGTGATCGGCCAGACGCAGCCGCAGATGATCTTTGCGCCGGACCCGGACGTGAAAAGCGAGTGTCACGCGGATCACCGAAACGTCGGGGAAGCGGCAAGGCGGGCGGCGTACTTTGCACCGTACCATGAACTGTCGGCGCAGTACGGCGCCGAAGCCGCGGATGTAAAAGCGCTGGCGTTCTACATGACCGCAAAACCGAACCGGTTTGTGAAGACGCGGGGACTTCTGAAGCTCCAAAAGGAAGCGCTCCTTTGCCATTCGTCCCAGTTCACCGCGGATTCGGAAGCGTTCAAAACGCTTGCGCTGTATCTGAAGCTCCGCGCTATGGACTTCGGATTTCGCGCGTTCTGCGGGCAGGCGGAGGGCTTTCGCGTGCTCGGACAGACGCAGATGCATTGCCTTCCCGAGGCGGGGCTGTGACCGATACGGTCGTGAAGAAGAGGCCGCAGGTCCGGCTTGATCGGTTCATCGGCCGGAAAAGCATGCGCAGCGTCTGAAATGCAAGGGATCGGAAACCGGATTCAAACATGTGTCGAGCGGTGATAACGGATTTGTTATGAAAAACGCCTGTCAAAAGCTGTATACAAAGGAAGGGAAGACGCTCCCGACTGTGCCGTGGGAGCGGTATCCGCGTCCGCAGATGGCGCGCAGCGAGTGGCTTTGCCTGAACGGAACATGGGAGTTCGCTTTCGGTGAAACGCGCACACAGATCCGCGTGCCGTTCTGCCCGGAAAGCTTGCTCTCCGGGGTCAAGGAAGCGCCCGCAGTCGGGCGGGAAATGACCTATCGCCGCACGTTTTCCGTGCCGGAGGCATGGAAAGGCAAACGTGTGCTGCTGCACTTCGGCGCGGTCATGCGAAAGGCGAGCGTGTTTGTCAACGGGACAAAGGTTTGCGAACACGATAACGGCTGGCTGCCGTTCTCCGCAGATATCACCGATGCGCTGCACGGCGGCGAAAACGAGCTTGTCGTGCGCGTCACAAACGACCTCGACCCGCGTTATCCGTGGGGCAAGCAGAAGGTCAAGCGCGGCGGCATGTGGTATACGCCTTGCTCGGGCATCTGGCAAACGGTGTGGCTCGAACCGGTCCCGGCACGCGCGATTCATACGCTGCGCATCCGTAATGGGCTTGATTGGGTCGAGATCGCGGCGGACGGCGTATCGGACGGCGAGATCGAACTGGACGGACAGCGGTATCCGCTGATCGACGGGCAGGCAAAGATCACGCTTGCCGATCCGCATCTCTGGACGCCGGAGGATCCGCATCTCTATCGGTTTACTGTATCAAGCGGCTTTGACCGCGTGGAATCGTATTTTGCTCTGCGCACGCTTTCGACTGAAATTGTCGACGGCGTCCCGCGCCTCCTTCTCAACGGCAAGCCGTATTTTTTCAACGGGCTTCTCGATCAGGGCTATTGGAGCGACGGGCTTTATACGCCCGCGACGCCGGACGGCTTCGAAGCGGATATCCGCGCGATGAAGTCGCTGGGCTTCAACACGCTCCGCAAGCACATCAAGGTCGAACCGGAGCAGTTCTATTACGACTGCGACCGCCTCGGCATGGTCGTCTTTCAGGACATGGTGAACAACGGCGTCTATCGCTACGTCCGCGACACCGTGCTGCCGACGATCCATCTGCAATCACGCAAAGACAAGCGGCTGAACCGCGACGCCGAAACGCGGCGGATCTTTCTCGAAAGCATGGATGCGACGGTGCGGCATCTCAATAACCACCCCTGCATCTGTCTCTGGACGATCTTCAACGAGGGATGGGGGCAGTTCCGCGCGGACGCGGCGTACGACCGGCTGAAAGCGCTCGATCCGACGCGCCTGATCGACAGCACGTCGGGCTGGTTCCATCAGAAAAAGAGCGACGTGGACAGCTTACACATCTATTTCGACGCGCTGCACCTCGGAAAGGAAAAGCTCCCGCAGCTTCTTTCCGAATTCGGCGGGTATGTGTGGAAAATCGACGAGCACAGCTTCAATACGGAAAAGACGTACGGGTATCGTAAGTATGCGACGCGTGAGGAATTCATCGATGCGCTGCGTGCGCTCTACGGTTCGCTGATCCCGCTTGCAAAGCAGGGGTTATGCGGGGCGATCTATACGCAGGTCTCCGACGTCGAGGACGAGACGAACGGGCTCTTTACCTTCGACCGCACGGTTTTGAAGGTGCAGCCCGACGAGCTAAAGGATCTTGCGCAGGCGATCCGCCGGGCGGTCGAGCCCCGCGCCTGAACGCGTTTGATACGCATATGAAAACAGCACGCGTTTGCGTGCTGTTTTTGCAAAGTCAGACGGATCCCTCTTTCCGCCGTTTGAACCGATCCTCGATCGCAAAGCCGATGCGTTCGATGCGCGTGACGCGTCCGATCTGCAGCGCGCCTTCGGTGATGATGAGCGCGACAGGAATGTCCGCCACGTAATGCTGTTTCACAAACAAAATACTGAAACAAACGAGGACGAAGAAAGCGAGATTGAACCATTGATACCACTTCGGGATCTTTTTACAGTCCATCGTTCCGCGCCAGCAGATATAGCTGAGCACGACGTGCAGGGAGGGGCAGAGGTTCGTCGGCGAGTCGAGCGCGTAAATGAGGCGCGTCCAGTCATTGAACAGTCCGCTTTCCGTGATCTCGGGCCGCTCGATCGTAACGGGATACGCAAGGAAGCAGGTCAGCGTGAGGATCATGATGATCGTATAGACGCCGCACATGCGGTACGCGTGCCGCTTGCTTTCCGAGAGAATCCAGAGGAAGGTCAATAGCCACGACGCGAAGGACAGCACGTAAATGATGATCCACGCGGGCATGAACGGGATCTTTCCGTCCAGCGGCATGGCAAGACTGTGCGCCGGAAGATACGGCAGGATCGGACGCGTCGCGTAGAACACGGTCAGGTCGATGGTAAGCAGGTACGCAAAGCTGATCCAGACAAACGCAGGAAAGCGCTCTCGAAACGTCAGCCGTACGCTTGCAGAGGGTTCCGCACGGTCGCGGATGAAGTCGCCGCGCTTGTTCACCGCGAACAGCAGCAGCATGCCGAGGATCCCGCAGCAGACGAATTCGCCGATAAAGACCGTCAGCGCGAGGAACCACCACGCGTCGGAAAAGCCGTAAGCGTAGCGCAGCACAAACGGCACGATGACCGTGTTCGCGAGGATCGGCGGGATCGGCGCAAGCCATTTATACCGGCGCAGCGCATAGGTCAATAGCGCGCCGATCAGTGTGGCGGCGGTGCCGAACACGACGTCCCAGGCAACGGCGCCGGTCAGAAGATTGGAGAGAAAACAGCCGATCGCAAGCCCGGGGATCGCCGCGCTCGTGAAAAACGGCAGGATCGTCAGCGCTTCGGAGATACGGAACTGGATCACATTGGTCCCGGACAGCCCGAATTGCGCGGACAGCTCGGTCAGCACAACGTAGAGCGCCGCGATGAACGCTGCTTTGGTGATATAGACGGTTGTATGTCGTTGAGATCCGGACATTCCGACCCTTCTTTCCTGATACAGTATTTCGCGCGGAGCCGTTCAGACGATATTCTGCCTGCGGCGGATACAGAACCGCACGAGCCGGTACCCGAGCCGCACGAGTCCGTCGAGCGCGACGCACGCGGCAAGCGAGATCGCAAACGGCCGCACGGTGCTCTGCGGGATCAGCAGGAATCCGAGCCCGTAAAGCCCTGCCGCGGCGCCTTCAATGAAGTTCAGCACGCGCAGAAACGGCTGTTCCTTCTGCCGGCTGCCAAGCCAGAACGCGTAATACGACAGCGCGATGCAGAGGATGCCGTAAAGCCCGCTGCCGAGAAGGAACATCGCCTGCTCCTTGAAGATCAGGATCACAGCGAGCGCGAGCACCGCGATCAGAACGAAGAATCGCCCGCGTGTTTCGCCGAACATGCCGCCCTGCTGCACGAGCTTTCGGATCGTCAGGATGAGCTGCACGACCGCAAGCGCCGCGACGATCACGATCGTGGTCAGCTCAAACAGAAATCCGGACATGAGAAACAGGATCACGCCCGAAAGCAGAAATACCGAGCCGACGATGCGCTGATCGGAGAGGAACGCCTTGAGCTTTTCGGTCTTTGTCTGCGGCAGCGGTTGGATCGCGTCGTCAAACAGCAGCTTGTTCGGGATCTTCGCGATCGTTTTCCGCGTCGTTGCGCTGACGCCGGTCAGTTTGATGAGCACCGACTGCAGCCGGTCGGGATTGAGCTGATCGAGCGTTTCCGTTCCGTCCGCGGACAGCGCGTCGAACAGCTCCCCAACGAAGACGGCCCGATCCTTCTGCGGCGTGCTTTCGAGCCAGTCGTTCATCAGATGGTTGATCCACTCGCTGCCCGGGTCGTTGTGATCCGTGACTGCAAGGTCGCCGTATTCGACCATCCACGACGCGATCGAATGTTGCGCGATCCCGCGCTCGCGGGAGCGCACGATCTTTGTGTCCGTGATCTTCGGCTCAAACAGCTTGCCGACGATGTCGTACTCCGGGATGATGCGCGTGGTCTTCGGGTCGATGCGTTCGTCGATCTTCGGATCCAGCACTTCGGGGCAGAAGCCCGGACCGTCCAGAAGCCAGACGTGCCCGACCTTGTCCCATTTTTCGTCGGAAAGATGACAGGCGGCGTACTGCGCGTGGTTCGCGCCTTTTGAGTGTCCGCCGATATACCAGTCGCCGTCGTCGATTACGCGCTCGGCGTATGCGAGCGAAAGCGCCTGCGCCTCCGTCAGCGTAAACGACATCATGCAGTTTTCCCGCCAGCCGGCGATGGACGCGTCCGTGCCGCGGTAGGCGATGAACGAGAAGTCCGGCGCATGGAAGGTCACCGCCGAAAACTGCAGCGGCGGATCGACGCGGACATTGTTTTCGTAGTCGGAAAGCCGAAGGGAGCCGAAGCGCTTGGAGCGCGCCGCCGCTTCGAGGATCTCACCGTTGCCGTAGTCGCCGCCGGTGATCATGAGCTTCGCTTCGCCCGCTTCGATCATCGGAACGCAGTCGGAAACAAGGTGTTCCGGTTTTTCCTGCGAAAAGACCGGTGCAAGATCGAAGTAGCTGATGTTGCACAGCACGAGCGCGTCCGCGTCCCGGAACGGGTAGGCGCGAAAATCGAGATCTTTGACCCAGCGAACGTAATCTGCAAGCGAATTCACGGCGTTCTGCTCCTTTCGAAGGCATTGCTGTTTCCGAGAAACAATACACAATTATTATAGCAGATTTTGAACGCTGTTTCAAGCAAAACCGCTTTATTCGGAAAAGTTTGCAATGACCTTGTGAAACCGGACGGAAAACGGTATAATGAAGACGCGTATGAAAGAGGAGGGGGACCATGAAGGATTTTTTCGCGTATTTTTTCGGAAAGGGCGACGAGGTGGAGTTTCGTAACTTCACGCTTGCCCATTTTTTGCCGATCCTTCTGATGATCGCGGTCATTGTGCTGATCTATATCTTCCGTGACAAGCTGAAAAACAGCAAGCACGACAAGAACCTGCGCCTCATGCTTGCGCTTGTCATGATCATCTGCGAGATGTCCTATTTCTGGCGGCTCGTCGGCGTGCCGGAGCTCGGCGCGAACCCGCAGGATCATCTGCCGATCACGCTGTGCGGCTGGGGCGTCATCTTCGGAAGCTACATGCTTGTCACGAAGAACCAGACGCTGTTCGACATCCCGTACTTCTGGCTGTTCTCCGGCACGATCTTTGCGCTCATTACGCCGACGGTCATCACCTACACCGGCCCGACGCGCTACCGCTACTACCAGTTCTGGCTCGAGCATACCACGGGCTATATCGCGGTCTTTTACATGATCTTCGTGCACGGCATGCGGCCGACGTGGAAGTCCTTCATCAAAGCATACGCCGCGACGGTCGTTATGGCGGTCATCGCGTTTGTCGCAAACACGGTCATCGGCGGGGACGCAAACTATCTCTACATGGCAAAGCCGGAAGCGACGAAGTCCATTCTGGACTTTCTGCCTTCGAACTACGCCCTGCGCGTGCTGTTCATGGCGGCGGCGGTCACGGCTTTGTTCTTCCTGTCCTACCTGCCTTGGCTTATAAAGGACAGAAAAGCAAAGAGGGCGCAAAACATAGCGGCGTAAGGGGGAAGCATGGAACGGGAGATTTTTCTGAACACGCCGTGCGGAACGCTGCGCGGTACGGAAACCGGGCGCTGCAAGCGCTTTATGGGCGTGCCGTTTGCGAGTGCCGAACGCTTTGCGTATGCAAAGCCGGTCGACCGTTGGGACGGCGTGCTCGACGCGACGAAGCCCGGACCCGCCTGCCCGCAGAATCGCGCGGTGCACGAGCATCTCGAGCATCCGACCCGGCTGTTCTATAAGCGCGAATACCGTGAAGGGATCGCGTTCAACTACGGCGAGGACTGCCTGAACCTCAATATCTACGCGCCGAAGGACGCGAAAAACACGCCGGTCGTCGTGTACTTTTACGGCGGCGGGTTCGATTCCGGCATCAACTGGGAAAGCCCGTTCGAGGGATCGGCGCTTGCGGAACGCGGTGTGATTACCGTATTCGCAAACTACCGCGTGGGTCCGCTGGGCTACCTCTGCCATGCGGACGTCAAGGCGCAGTACGGGCGCGAGGGCAACTTCGGGCTCGACGATCAGCTCACGGCGATCCGCTGGGTCAAAGCGCATATTGCGGATTTCGGCGGCGATCCCGAAAACATCACGCTGATGGGGCAGAGCGCCGGCGCGATCTCGGTCCAGTATCTCTGTCTGAATCACGATCTCAAAGGTCTTTTCCGCCGCGCGATCATGATGAGCGGCGCGGGGCTTTTCCCGAAGTTCTCCCTTCCGAAGCCCGCCGAAGAAGCGCGGGCGTACTGGACGCAGTATCTGGAGCTTGCGGGATGCAAAACGCTTGAAGAGTTAAGAAATGTGCCGCTTGAAACGCTGTTCGACGCGGTCGAGAAGATCAAGTCGCTCCGCAAGGACTCGATCTACTACACCATGCCGGTCGTGGACGGCGTGCTTCTCAAAGACGCCGTGGATAAGCTCATCAAGGACCCGCTGCCGCTTGATTATCTCATCGGCTACACGAACAACGACATGTACGCGCCGATCATGGCGTACATCGGCAACCGCTTTGGACGCAAAAACGGCGCGTATATCTACTATTTCGATCTGAACGCCCCGGGCGACGATAATCGCGCCTTCCATTCCTGCGATCTTCGTTATGTGTTCGGCACGCTGGATCTGAGCTGGCGCCCCTACGGCGAACGCGATCACGAGGCGTCAAACGAGATGCTTGACTATCTCGCAAACTTCGCAAAGACCGGCGATCCGAACAGCGCAAACCTTCCCGCGTGGAAAACCGCGGGCGGCGTTCGTACCCGCGTGCTGCACATTGCGCCGAAAGCCACGAAGATGGGTCACGCGCACTACTTTACGATGCTCAAAAACATGCTCACAAAGGGGGATCCGAAGGCATGAAGTTCGATCATCGGTTCCGTCTCAAAGAAGCCGGACAGTCGGTGCGCGTCTATGAAGCGGACGGTGTCTCCGCGCGGCTTGACTTTTTCGAGCATATCCTGCGCGTGGCGATCGTTCGCAGGGACGTGCCGCTGCTGAAAACGTGGAGCGTCTGTCCGGACGGGGAAATGTCGCTGATGGGTCGGGACAAGCTCAGTACCGACGGCTTTGCGCCTGTCGCGCCGAAGATCACGGAGGACGAAAACACCGTTTCCTTCACGCTCGACGGCGTGCGCTTTTCCGTGGAATTAAAGAATTTCCGCATCACGGCTTCGACCGATCGCGGTGTGCTCTATCGCGACCGCAGCGGGCTTGCGTACAATTTCGACGGCGAGCTCGGAAAGGGCAGCGCGCACTATACGGACCGTTTCGCGGGGCAACGCGTCTTCGGGCTCGGCGACAAGTGCGGTGCCGTCAACAAGGCAAACCGCAGATTTACGCTTGCCGCGACCGATTCGATGGGCTTTTCCGCAGAATACAGCGATCCTTTGTATAAACAAATCCCGTTCTGCATCTGCGCGCACAGCGCGGGCAGCTATGGGCTTTACTACGATACGTATTCGAACGGCACCGTCGATTTCGGCGTCGAGCACGACAACTATTTCGAGCCGTTCAGCTCGATCCGCTTCGACGAGGAGAACCTCGTCTTCTATCTGATCCTCGGTACGCCGATGGAGATCATCCGGCGGTTCAACGCCCTGCTCGGCGGGATCGCGCCGACGCCTCTTTGGGCGTTTCGCTACTGCGGCAGCACGATGGAATACACCGACGCGCCGGACGCGGATGCGAGATTACGCGGCTTTCTCTCCCAATGCGAGCAAAACGGGATCAAAGCGGGCGGGTTTTATCTTTCGAGCGGCTATACGCAGCTCGGCAATCACCGCTGCGTCTTTCATTGGAATACGGACAGGATCCCTTCGCCCGAGGCGCTTGCGGCGCATTTCGAAGCGCACGGCGTCCGTCTCATCCCGAACGTCAAGCCCGCTTTTTTAACCGATCATCCGCTGTATGAACGGATCGCGAAAAACGGCTGGTTTCTGCATTATGCGGACGGCACGCCCGCCCGATTCCCGTTCTGGGGCGGCATGGCGAGTTATCTCGATTTCACGAACCCCGGCGCGTACGCGTTCTGGAAGGACTGCGTGAAAACACAGCTTGTCGAAAAGGGGTATCGGCATATCTGGAACGACAACAACGAATACGACGTGCCCGACGAATCGGTCCTTGCGGACGGCTTCGGAACGCCCGTGCCCGCGGCGCGCATCCGTCCGCTGTTTTCGTATCTGATGGCAAGGGCAAGCCGCGAGGCGTGCCCGGATGCGGAGCCCTTCAACGTGTCGCGCTGTGCGATCGCCGGGACGCAGCGGGTCGCCTCGACGTGGACGGGCGACAACTTCACAAGCTTTCCGGAGCTTCGATGGAACCACAAACAGGCGATGACGATGGCGATGACCGGCTTTCTGTTCTTCGGACCGGATATCGGCGGCTTTGCGGGTCCGAAACCCTCGGAGGAGCTCTTTTTGCGCTGGCTCCAGTACGGCGTCTTTCTGCCGCGGTTTACGCTGCATTCGTGGAAGCCGGGAAACCCCTCCACCATGCCGTGGCTTTATCCCGATCTGCTGCCCGCCGTAACGCGGCTGTTCGACCTGCGCGAACGGCTCATCCCGTACCTCTATGCCGAAGCGGAGCGCTGCCTCAAGCTGAACGAACCGCTGATCCGCCCGGTCTTTCTTCTGGATCCCGCATACGATCCGGAAAGCGACTGCTTCCTTTTGGGCAACAACATCCTTGTCTGTCCGGTCTTCGACGAAGGCGCGACCGAGATCACTGTCACGCTGCCGCAGTTCGGCGTCTGGCGTCTGCGCGGCGAAGGCGAGCCGCGCCCCTCGGGCGAAACCCTGACCGTCCCGTGCAGCATGACCGACCTTCCGGTGTGGTTTACAAGAGATTGACGCCCCGTTCCGCTGTGAAGGCGGGCGGATGATATCCGCCCCTACGGTTGACAAACGTGACAAACGTGACAAGCGTGACAAAACCGTCCCTTGACACACCGGAAGTGCGGAAAAAAACAATATTTTTTTGAAAACCATGTAACATTTTGGAGCGCTCACGCGTCTATCGTTCGAAGGGCATGGAAAAACGAGACAAGAGGCCCGTCACCGTGACAAGGAGTTGATTTTATGAAAAGAAAATTCCATCTGATGCTTACTTTGCTTTTAGCATTAACTTTGCTTATTGGGAACCTCGGCTGCCGATTGTTTTCACAGTTGCCGCCGGATCCTCGTATTCCTTATACCGGTGATCGTGCGGAGCTTTATACTGTGGCTGCGTATACGATGCCGGAAGAAAGAAAGTATGCCGTCAATATCGAGCCAATTGAAACGGATAGCTTCGGTCGGGTCCTGTTCCGATATAACAGTTTGTATACATGGTCGGACGAGATGTTTTTTGATTTTATCCCCGATGAACCGAATGCGAAATCGAACAAGGTTTCCGCATATCTCATTCTTCAGAAATCCGACGGTCAGAACGCTTATTACTATGACACAATTTGCTGTCGGCCGTATGAGACAAGCGTCGGCATCAAGGAGGAGCAGATTACAGCGCTGAAACAGGCGAACGATTGGGAACAGCCGATGCGCGAAGAGAAGCTTGTATCGCGTCCGATCACGAATCCGGGTAACAGTCAGCGATGGGACAATTATAATGAGCCGGAAATACCTTGGGAGGATATTTCAAAAACGGTTTATGATGTATTGCATTGTGATCCGAATCTCGTGAAAGTTGATTTTGGAACAATAGACAAGGACGCCAGTGGTCATCTCCTTTGGATCATCATGATTCAGGACAAAAAGGAACCGCAAAACACCGTATCGTATTTTGCTATCACGGATGAATCCGGATATGCTTCGGATGAAAATTCCTTTTTGAAGGTTTCTTCGCTTGATTACATCGACGACCTGAAGCAACTAAAGATCAGAAATCATTGGGCGTTCACGAATCAAAGATGATTTGGCGTCAAGACGGTTCTCTTGACACATGCAAAAAGCAATTGTGCCAAGCGGACGATTGAACTGTCAACCTGTCACGTTTGTCACGTTTGTCACGCTTGTCACGTTTGTCACGTTTGTCACGCTTGTCACGCTTGTCACGTTCGTTGATTTTGCCCTCCTTGTGTAAAGGAAGGTGGCGAGGAACGAGCCGGGAGGATTGTCCATTTCCGTTCCGCTGTCGTGTTTCTGCGGCGGGGCGTCCGGGAGGCCGCCCCCTACGAAATCATTTCAACCGTAGGGACGACCATTGGTCGTCCGTTCCGCTGACGTGTTTTTCGGCGGGGCGCCGAGGACGTCGCCCCCTACGATCCGTTATAAAGAAACTTGTACCGTTCTCCCGGCAAGAGGTACCAGCATCCTTGCAAGCGTATTGTAGGGGGCGGCCTCCCGGACGCCCCGTCAAGCTTCGCGCGGTCTATCTTTGTAAGGTGGCGAGAAAGCAGTTCTGTCGACAGCTTGTCACGTTTGTCACGCTTGTCACGTTCGTTGATTTTGCCCTCCTTGTGTAAAGGAGGGTGGCGAGGAACGAGCCGGGAGGATTGTCGATTCCCGCACCGCTGTTATGTTTCTTGACGGGCGGATACGATCCGCCCCTACGGGGAGATGATCACCGGTCGTCCGTTCAGAGTTTACAGTTTACAGTTATGAGTGATGAGTTCGCCGAGGGCGAACGTGATGATATGATTGCCTTGCTTTGCAAACTGATAACTCTAAACTGCTCACTTGCCGCAGGCAATCATAACTGCTAACTGCTCACTTGCCGCAGGCAATCATAACTCAAAAAAACGCCCGGGCGGGCGTTTTTTGCATCAGATATCGATCTGTTTGTTCTCGTAGGATTCCCTGAGGTTCTGTTCCTTCTGCTCCTGCAGCTCGGCGACGCGGCGTTTTGAAAGCGGATAGGCGACAAAGAGGAGGATTGCCATGATCCCGAACAGTACGGCGGGGATCAGCGTCGCGAGATCGTACATGATTTTGAGATTTTCCGGCGTCTGCACCGCGCCCTTTTCGTAGCGGTAGTGCATGCCGAGTAACGCGCCGTTTACGCAGATCGCGGAAAGCACCTGACCGAGCTTTCGGAAGAAATTGAACACGGAATATGCCGTGCCGGTGTCGCGGCTGCCGGTCTTGACCTCGATGTCGTCGGTCGAGTCGGTCACCATCGCCCAAAGCTGCATCACGAGCGTCGTGAGCCCGCAGCCGCTCAAGAAGTTCAGCGCAAGGAAGATCCACATGAGCTTCCCGGGCGCCATGCCGCGCAGGAAGAACAGCAGGAGGTTACTTAGCGCCGCCAGCGTCAGCCCGACGGCCGTGACCTCCTTTTTGCCGATCTTTCCAGCCATCTTCGGCAGGAAGAACATGAAGATCAGCATCGGCGAATACGTGCACGCCTGCGTCGCGAGGTTCATCCAGTTCGCGTGGAAATAGTCGTCGAAGAGGTACGTATAGAAGCTCTGCGTGAACATCTGTCCCGACAGCAGCAGCATCGAAACGAGCGAGATCGCCACGAACGGTCGGTTTCTGAACAGCAGCGCGATCGCCTTCTTCGTCGCGCCCTTTTCCTTCGGCTGCGGCTTCGTCTTGACGCGTTCCTTATTCATCGTGTAGGCAAGGAGCAGAAGCGCCGCGGAGACGACCGCCATCACGACCACGCCGACGATGACGGGCTTATACTGCATGTCGGTGAGCGCGCGTCCGTTTTCGCCGAGCACGATGTTGCCCGCGGCGTCGGTGCGCTTTGCGTAGGCGAAGCTTGCAATGAGCAGCACAGGGATCGAGCCGAGCGCCGCGCCGATCGAACGGAACACGGACAGCTTGTTTCGTTCCTTATCGTCGGTGGTGACGACAGACGCCAGCGAACCGTAGGGGATCTGCAGCATCGTGTAGACCATGCCGAAAGCCACGTAGGTCACGGTCGCGAAGATGCAGGTGAATACCGCCGTTTCCGGTTCGCCCATGTTCGGAAGCTTCAAAAACATCAGCACGCCGGTCAGCGCAAGCGGGATCGCGGCGTACAGCACCCACGGACGGTAGCGTCCGCTCTTTTTCGGTTTTGCGACGTCCGCGATGCGACCCATGATCGGGTCGTTGATCGCGTCCCAGATGCGCGCGCCGATGAACATCAGCATGATAAACAGCGGGCTTAAGTGCAGAATATCGGTGTAATATTTCTGCAAAAGCGTCGTGACCAAGCTGAAGATGAGGCATCCCGCCGTGTCGATCAGCGCGTAGCCGACGTAATCCTTGAGCTTTAGGCCGCTCGTGCGGGCGATATACGCGTGTTGTTCCATAGACCCCTCCTCGGTAGTTTTCCTGTTCAGTATAGCACGGACCGCGCCGCCCCGCAACGATTACCCGTCAGAACCGCAGCAGATTGATGCCGGTCTCGGGGTCGGGACGGCGGTCGACCGCGCCGGAAAGGATGCGGATCACCATCTCGCACGTCACGGAAACGACCGCGCGGTTCAGATGCCCGCCGACCACGGCGCAAGTTTTATTTCCCGCGCTCATATGCAGGTGCTGATAGAACGCACCGTCCTTTTCGGTGATCGTGCCGGTAAGCGACACGATCTCGTGCGGACCCGTGAAGGTCTTCGAATCGTAGCGCTTTGCGTCGACGTCATAGACGCCGACCGTAAAGTCGTCCGTCGCGCCGAGCGCGGAAACTTGCGCAAGCCGGATCTGCTCCCGTTCCGCAACCTCGCGCACCTTTTCAATAATCTCCTCGCCGCGGTCGATGCGCAGAACGATCGTGTCGTTGAATCTCCTGTAATCCATAGCTGCCTCCGTTTTTCTTTCAGTATAGCACACGCGGGGCAAACAGGGCAACCGGAAACGTCGGTAAACCGATGAAATCCCCTTGCAATGCGCGGCGGGTTGTGCTATACTGTATTTGTGAAATTATATATGATCGGACAACGTAACCACGGCGCATTCTGCCGAACAAGGACAGAAAGACGGCGTTTTGTCTGTCGGGTCTTTTCTGCGGCTTGAAACGGGTGTTTCGGGCCGTTTTTTGATCCTTTGAAACCGAAGAAGGAGGGGAAACCATGAAACGAACGTGCAAGATTTTGTCCCTGCTGTTGGTGGCGGTCATGGCGCTGGCGCTGCTGCCGAGCACGGCGAAGGCGGATCCGCCCGCAGGGGATACCCACCTGCACAGCTGGGTCGTCATCTCAAACAAGAAACCGACCTGCACCGAAAAAGGCAAAAAAACATGGAGATGCACCGCCTGCGGCGAGACCTATACGGAAACGTATAAAGCGCTCGGTCATGCGCCGGTAACGGTCGCGGGCAAAACCGCCACCTGCACCCAGACCGGTCTGACCGACGGACAGAAGTGCAGCCGCTGCGGCGCGGTTCTGAAAAAGCAGGAAACGATCGCAAAGCTCGGTCACAACTGGGACAGCGGCAAGGTGACGAAGGCGGCGACGTGCGAACACGACGGCGTTCGTACCTACACCTGCTCCCGCTGCAAAGCGACCTATACCAAGGCGATCGCCGCCCTCGGGCACGACTGGGACGAGGGCGCGGTTACGACCGAGCCGCATCTGTTCACGCCGGGCGTAAGGACCTATACCTGCAAGCGCGACCACAGCCATACCTATACGGAGGAGATCGATCCTTCGCCGTGGCTGTTTGCAACGCTTTCGGGCGTTACCATCGACTTCACGACCTTCGATCTTGCGACCAAGGACCTAACGCCTTTGACGATCACCGAGCAGCCAGTGGGCGGCAGCATCACGCGCTGGGAGGACGAGACCGCGCACCTCACCTGCGCGGCGACCGGCGGCGTGGGGGACTATACCTACGAATGGTACAGCAAAAAGATGTATAAACTTTGGGGCTGGAATTGGCCCAATTACTATGGCGAGCAGACTGAGCCGGATTTCGACGCCCCCGACGGAGACTACAAATACTGGTGCGTCGTCACCGACTCCGCCGGAAACACCGCCTCCACCGATTACGCGGAGATCACCTATAAGGTCCGCATTGCAAAGCAGCCGGACGACGTCAACCTGCAGTCCGAAAACACATCGTTCTACTGCGAAGCCGAGGACGGTTCAGGGAGCTACACCTATCGCTGGTACGACAGCGACATGGGCATCTTAGGCGAAGGGCAGTCCCTTCCGGCGACGGAACACGGCATCTGTTACTGCTACTGCATCGTTACCGACGACGTCACCGGCGAAACGGCGATCTCCGAATACTGCGAGGTCTATTCCGAGACGCCCTTCCGTCTGGTAAGCATCAGCGAGGACTGCGAACTCGTGCCCGGGGCGTCTGCAGAGCTCATCGCCTCCTTCGCCGACGGTACGAAGGATTATGAGATCTGGTGGGACAAGGACGGCACGGCGATCGATTCCGTCGAGGGCACGGACGCGGAAGGCAACGTCATTTCCTACGTCGATACCGCGGAAGCGGGCGTTTATACCGTCCACGGCGTGGACGCCCACGGCGAGACCGTCAAGGCGTCCGTTATCCGTACCGATGAGAAGCTCACGATCACGGAGCAGCCCGTGGGGGGCACCATTCCCAAGAATGACTCTTTACCCATTTCCGTGACCGTTTCGGGCGGAGAAGCGCCGTATACGTACATTCTGTATCGGAATGGGGAGGAATATCGGAAAGATTCCGGTTATCCCGGGTACTGTTTGTTCAGCATCTGGTATCCCGGCAACTACTATTACCACATCGAGGACAGCAGAGGCATTTCCGTTGATTCCGATGTCGTCACATTCGAGGGTCCGGAATTCCGTATCAAGAGCCAGACCTTGGCAGGCGAGATCTGGGACGCCGATACGCCGATCTATCCGGGCGTAACGGTGGAAGGCGGCATTGAGCCGTATACCTATACCTGGCTGTATCTGCATGGGGCAACCTGGTACAAGGTAGGATATAACGACAATTCGCTGAAAGTGACGACGCCGGGCAGCTACAAATGCCGTGTCACGGATGGTATCGGCACCAAGGTGGAATCCAAGGTCATTCCGATCACATACACCGCATCGAAGCCGCGCATCGTACAGCAGCCAAAGGGCGGCGTCATTGAAGAGGGCGAGTCGATTCGTCTTTCCTGCTCGGCTATTTCCGCCCATGAAGTGCGGTACGATTGGTATTATGTCACAACGGGCGCAAGGAGAGTACGGAATCTGTACAAGTCGGACACCCAACAGATCGAAGTCACGAATCCCCGTATCTATCTGTGCCGCGTGACCGACCTTGTCACCGGCGAGTTTGTCGAGAGTGAAAGAGTGTCGGTCGCGAATCCGATGAAATTGGAAAACATCTATGCGGATGATTACGCGGTAGAGCGGTATCCCGGCGTCATAATAGAAGACCACGGCAGTTACACATTCCATCTCAAGATCACAGGAGGTTCACCTGAATATAAAGTTGTTGTATACGCGAAAGACTTTGGGGTAGTGGACCGGGCTTTACAGCCGAATGCCGGAGTAGACGTGATATGTAAGATCGAGTATATAGAAAACACCAAAGAAGCGAAACACTTTACGATTGCACTGCCCAAAGGGTATCAGGCAGTCAATCCGTATTGGGAAGGAAAGCAATTATCGTATACATATTATCATTACTATTTTGTGATTACGGACGCGTCGGGGCAAAGGGTCGAATCAAAGGTGTTTGACTGAGGTGTCAATGGGATGCTTCTCCCGACACACCGATCCGCCCCGCCACGCATCTTGCCTCCCCTGTGCAAAGGGAAGCCAAAATCCAACCATTATCCGAAAGGAGTTTATATGAAACGAATTTTGATTTGCTTACTGGCGATCCTGCTTCTTGCGTCGCTCGCCTGCAAAAAAACAGAGGAACCGGCGGCGCAGACGCCCGGGAACGAAACTGCGGCGCAGGCGCCCGGGGAAGAATCTTCGGCGAATACGCCTCAGAATGACGCGCCCGCGCCCGGCGAGGATGCGATCGAGCCGGAACCTACGATGCCGCCGCCTCCCGAGGAGCCGGAGTATAACCCCCTGCCCGCGGATTATCTGCCGCTGTCCGAGCGCGTACTCGGCGAGTGGTACGCGGATGAGGCGGGACTTGTGATCACGCTTGCGCTTGCGGAGGACGGTTACACGCTCTTCGTTCCGGGCGACGCGCCGAAAACCGGCGCTTGGGAAGCAAAGGACGGCGTGATCGTGCTCGACGGCGATGAAGAAAACCCGCTGACGCCGCTCGGCGACGTACTGTTCTGGGACGCGGCGGACCTGCTCTTTGCCCGCGAACAGCCGACCGCTTACGTGCCCGCCGCGGTCTTTGCCGACGCGAAGGAGGGTGACTTCGACGGCTTCTTCAAGGCGCAGTTCGTTGCCGTGGGCGAGGGGACGATCCTTGCCGCCGCCGCGGAGGAGGACGCCTATGTCTATATCGAGGGCACGAACGTCGCTTTGGGCGGTGCGCGTTTCGGAAACGTCATCAAGGTCTTTACCGCCGCGCCCGGCGCGCTGACGCTTGCCGAGGACGGTCTGAACGTCAAGCTCGAACTGCAGCAGGACGGGTTTTTGCGCATGAACCTTCCCGACGCGGTAATCTACCTGATGCCCGCCGTCATCCCCGGCACGGAACCGGAGACCCCGTAACACAATGAAATCGAAAGAGCCGACCCAATGGGATCGGCTCTTTTTGCTGTTCTACAATCACCAGATAAAATTTGATTTCAGCATTTCGCCGTTGTCAATCAGAATGTCCTCGCCCGTGATCGAACGGTTTTCCGCCGTCAGGGCGTACGCAAGCGCCGCGACCTCAGAGGGCTGTGCCCATTTTTTGAGCAGCGTTTCGTTTTTGACCGCGGCATACAGCGCTTCGCTTTCGAGAATGTGCGCGTTCGCAGGCGTCACGACGCCGCCGGGGGAGATGCTGTTCACCGTGATCTTTCGCGGGCCCAGCGCGTTCGCAAGATATTTCATGTAGCCCACGATCCCCGCCTTGCTCGCGACGTAATACGGGAACTCCGCGCCGTTGCGTGCCGACGCCGACGCGATGAACAGGATCGAGCGGAGCGTGGGCGTATCCAAAAACCGTTCCGTAAAGCGGATCGTGCCCAATAGGTTCACGTCGATCGCGTCGGCTTCGTCCAATGTTCCCGCGTTGTTGATCAGGATCTCCGGGTCGGGAACGTCGAGCGGACTTTCATCGCGGATGTCGCGCTTAATATGCGTATAGTTCGGGTGCTCGATCGCGGCGGGGCAGAGGTCGACGCCGAAGACGGAGTGCCCTTCCTTTAAGAATCGTTCGGCGATCGCCTTGCCGATGCCGCGGGAAGTTCCGGTGACGAGTACGTTCATGCGATTTCTCCTTTCACGTTCTGACGCGCTTTGATGCGCTGTGAGATGCGATAGCCCAGCGGCGAGAACGCGACCTCAAAGAGCAGTTCCGCGATCGCGCCGGTCACCGCGCAGGTGAGGCATTGGCGCATCGTCCAGCCAAAAAAGACGCGGCTGACGAGCAGGGCAAAGACGAGGTTGTCGACGAACTGTCCGATGAACGTGGACACGTACGAGCGCAGCGCAAACCGCCCGAAGCCCTCCCGGTTTTTGAGCAGCTTGCCGATGCCGGCGTTCAGGAAATTGTTGACGAACGCGGACACGATGAATGCCGTGGAGCTGCCGAGGATGATGAACCACGTCCCGCCGAAGGTGTTGTCAAGCGCCGTGTTGATGACCTGTTCGCTGCCTACGACGAAGCTTTCGCCCCACACGCCCGGAATACGGCTTGCGGCAAAGAAGATCCCCGCCATGAGGAGATTCAGCACGAGCGCAAAGACCGAAAACAGCGTCGCCGCGCGCGGGCCGTAGCAGTGCGTGAGGATATCCATGGTGAGAAACGCCATCCACGAAAGCAGAAAGCCGGCGTCGAGCGCAAGCCAGTCGAGGTTGACGATGCTCTTGTTTGCAAGCAGATTCATGCCGACAACGGCCAATACCGTCAGCGTGAGAAGCAGCGGGGGAACGGTTTTCAGCATTTCCCGGAATTCGGAAACGGCTTTTTTCATAAGAAACAAAAACTCCTTGTTTTTTTACGGTGGTTAGCAAGAGACACCGTTTGCGTCCGCCACGGGACGATGAGCATCATATCATAGAACACCCAAAAATGCAAGCGCGGCTTCGGATTCCCGAAGCCGCGGCATGATCGTATTGCTTACAGCGTGAACTTCACGTAGGTCTTCTTGCCCTTGCGGATCTTGACGCCGGATTTCAGCTGTTCTTCCGTGACGTTCATCCACGTGTCGTCGACGCGTTCGCCGTCGAGGGAGATGGAGCCCTGCTCGATGAGCGTTCTGACCTTGCCCTTGGACTTGTCGATGCCGCCCAAAAGCAGCATGTCGACAATGTTGATCTTTCCGTCAACGAGCGCGTCCGCGGGAACGGAAAACGAGGGCATGTTCGCGTCGTCGCCCGCGCCCGAGAAGAGTGCGCGGGCCGCGGTCTGCGCCTTGTTTGCTTCCTCCTCGCCGTGCACGAGCTTCGTGAGCTCGAACGCGAGGATCTCCTTCTTTTCGTTGATGCGGCTTTCGTCCCAGCGCTCCATCTCGTCGATCGTTTCGATCGGGATGAAGGTCAGCATGCGGATGCACTTCATGACGTCCGCGTCGCCGACATTGCGCCAGTACTGATAGAACTCGAACGGCGTGGTCTTGTTCGGATCGAGCCAGACCGCGTTGCCGGCGGTCTTGCCCATCTTCTTGCCCTGCGAGTCGGTGAGAAGCGTGATCGTCATCGCGTACGCGTCTTTGCCGAGCTTGCGGCGGATCAGCTCCGTGCCGCCGAGCATGTTGGACCATTGATCGTCGCCGCCGAACTGCATGTTGACGCCGTGGTTTTGGAACAGATAGTAGAAGTCGTACGACTGCATGATCATGTAGTTGAACTCGAGGAAGGAGAGGCCCTTTTCCATGCGCTGCCTATAGCACTCCGCGCGGAGCATGTTGTTAACCGAAAAATGCGGTCCGACGTCGCGCAGCATGTCCACGTAGTTGAGCTTTAAAAGCCAGTCGGCGTTGTTGACCATCTCCGCCTTGCCCTCGCCGAACTCGATGAAGCGCTCCATCTGACGCTTGAAGCACTCCGCGTTGTGGTCGATGTCCTCTTTCGTCAGCATCTTGCGCATGTCGGTCCTTCCCGAGGGATCGCCGATCATGGTCGTGCCGCCGCCGATCAGCGCAACCGGGCGGTTTCCCGCCATCTGCAGACGCTTCATCAGCGTCAGCGCCATGAAATGCCCCGCGGTCAAGCTGTCCGCCGTGCAGTCGAAGCCGATGTAGAACTTCGCACCGCCGTTGTTGATGAGATCGCGGATCTCCGCCTCGTCCGTGACCTGCGCGATCAGTCCGCGCGCCTTCAATTCCTCAAAAATCTGCATACTCTCCTCCTGAAAGTGAAACCCGAAAATACCGTCGCCGGGCGTGGATTTCTCGTTTTGCGGCGCCTTTTACGCGCCGTCCGATAATTGACAGAAATTATATACGAAGGTTTGCTCCGTGTCAAGTCCCCGACGCGCAGAAAACAGCGCAGAGCGACTGCTGAAAAGCGAAACATCGATCCGGTCTGTGTACATTTTTTGAATTCCGGAATAAAACACTTGCAATTTGATTGCTTCCTTTGTATAATCATCATGTATGGTATTCTGCTATACATATAGGATCGACGTATAGCGCGATGCGGTCCCGAACAGGGAGTGTCAAATGGAAGATTTCAGGATAAAGCTTGCGGATGTGCCGATCGGGATCCGATGCCGGTATGAAGTCAACAGGCGATTCCTGAAAGAGTATTCTACCGATGAAGAGCCGCTGTTCTGCGTTGAGCCGACGGATGCAGATCTCGAACGTGCGCGGGCGGATTACGATGCGATAGACCGGATGGACGGACGAACGGACTTCATGCGGTCGGAGGTTTTCTTAGAAAACGCCGCTTTGAACCGGCTGATCGCGGAACGGATCACGGAATACGACGTGCTTCTGATGCACGGCTCCGCGCTCTCATTGGACGGCGAGACGTACATCTTTACGGCGCCGAGCGGAACGGGCAAGAGCACGCACGCGCGGCTGTGGCGGGAACGATTCGGCGACCGGGTCGTCATGATCAACGACGACAAGCCGATGCTCCGCATCCGGGAGGACGGTGTTTCGGCTTACGGAACGCCGTGGAACGGCAAGCACAGCTTGAGCCGCAACACATCAGCGCCGGTTCGTGCGATCGCGCTTCTTAAAAGGAGCGAAGAGAACCGCATCGAGCCGATGTCGAAAAGCGACGCATTTGCAGTTCTGGTTTCGCAGGCGCTTTCCTCGAAGGATCCCGCCGTCATGCTGCGGATCCTGACGCTTGAGAAGCGAATGCTGGATCAGGTACGGTTTTACACGCTGTACTGCAACATGGAACCGGACGCCGTGCGCGTATCCTATGAAGGCATGAAACAGATATGACCCCGCCGAAGCGGATTATGATACAAAAAAGGATTTTGGTCGTTGGAAAACGAAAGGAGAACATACATGGAAAAGTACGTAAAGCCCAGCATGGAAATCGTCGAGATCCCCGGCTATGCGGTTGTCACGGCTGACACCTGCCCCACCAAGGGGGCTGAATTTGAAGACAGCGTCGGCGGCGCCGGAGAATAATCCCCGATGGAACCGTATCTGAAGCCCTCGCTCGAAATCGTTGTGTTCGATGAGGACGAAACGATTCTCGCGGGCGGTTGCTGCGGCGGGCAGGGTTCGTATTCGATCATGCTGCCCGAAGTTTGAAGTTCCGTAAATGAGCAATACGGCTTCGGGACCGGTGATGATCGAACGGAACCCGCAGGATGCAGCGCTCTTCAGGATTCTGCCGGCGCAGGAGCCGCAAATCGGCGTGACCTACGTGCCGTCGCAGTTCGCTGTGACATTCACGCACAACGGAAAGCGGTATGCGTTTCACACGCTGACAAAGCAGCTTCTTGAAGCCGACCTCAAGAACGCAGCCGAATCAAATATCGGGAAAGAAGCCCTCATCCGAGGGCTGTTTCTTGTTCCCGAAGGAAAGGACGAATGTGCCTACTATCAGTCCGTTTCGGCACTGATGCGCACCTATTACCGAAAACAGGGCCATCGCGCGTTTATGATCCTGCCGACGTTCGGCTGCAATGCGCGCTGCGTATACTGCTATGAGGAGGGCATGAAGCCCATCTCCATGACGGCGGAGACCGCGGACGCGGTGGTGCGCTACATTGTCGAAACGCAGGCGGTCGACCCGGTGAAGATCAACTGGTTCGGCGGCGAGCCGCTGTTAAAGCCGGATATCATCGATCGCGTCTCGGAAGGCCTTCAAAAAGCGGGCGTGCACTATCGGGGCGGTATGGTTTCTAACGGAAGCTTGATCACGCCGGAGATCATCGAAAAGATGAAAGGACTCTGGAACGTGACCTGGGCCCAGATCTCCTTGGACGGCTGCGAACGGGATTATATCGCCCGCAAGCGGTACGTCGGTTATCATGATACCTATCGTTCCGTCATGCGCAGCATCAGCGACATGAGCGAGGCGGGGATCCGTGTGATCATTCGCTGCAACACGGAGGAGAGCATCTGGGACGGCGTTCCGCGGTTTCTGAAAGATCTGTCCGAAACCGTCGTACACAAGAAAAACGTACAGGTGTACTTCTCACCGTTGGATCACGTGCGCAGGGGACCGGACGCATACGCGATGTGGGAAAAGATCCTCGACGCGCGAACGCTGATCCGGGAAGCCGGGTTCGAGCTGCAGATGCAGTTGGGACCGAAGCTCCACTTTGATGTTTTCCATTGTATGGCGGACGCCGGCAGCGTGGTGATCGGACCGGACGGGAAGCTGTATCCTTGCGATCACTGCGATGCGGATACCTGTTTCGGGGACGTGTTCCGCGGAACGACAAACGAAGCCGCGCGGACCGAATTCTGCCGGACGGACCGGATCCGGGAGAAGTGCCGCGCCTGTCCGTATCTGCCGTGCTGCACGGGCTTTGCGTCCTGTCCGGTGCATGACGCGGACTGCCGCAGGATTCGAGAACTGTACACCGTCAGCTTGCTGAAGGATTTTATCGACAGAAAAACAATCACCGCGGACGGGGATGACCCGGTCTGCTGAAGGGAGAAACCATATGAAACTGAAATCCACTTTTATTTCCCAGGACATCGACGATACACGGTTCCTCGTGCCGGTCGGCGGCGAAGCGTTTTCCGGCATTGTGAAGGGCAACAGCTCGGCGGCGTTTATCGTGGACTGCCTGAAAACCGACACGACGGAGGAGCAGATCGTCGGCGCGATGTGCCAAAAATACGACGCCCCGCGCAGCGTGATCGCCGCGGACGTTCATGAAATCCTCGAAAAGCTCCGCAGCGTCGGCGCGATCGAGGAATAACATGTATTCCAAAAGACCCGCAGGAAAGCCCTGCGGGTCTTTGACTTTATCGGCGAAAGCTGATAGAATAAACGCATGGAGCATTATACGATCTATCACAATGAAATCCCCGCGGTCATCAGGGACTGCATGGACGCGCCGTGCGTGCAGCGGCTCAGAGACGTCGGCATGAACTGCGGCTGCGAATATACGTCCTTTCCGCGCTTTGCGGGGCTCTTGCCGTATTCGCGTTTCGATCACAGCGTCGGCGCGGCGCTGATCGTGTGGCACTTTACGCACGATGAAAAGCAGGCGGCAGCGGGTCTTCTGCACGACGTCGCGACGCCAGTGTTCGCGCACGTCGTGGACTTTTTGCGCGGGGATTATCTTGTGCAGGAATCGACCGAGGACGGCACGCGTGCGGCCATCGAAGCCGACGAAACGCTGCAAACCGCGCTCAAACGGTATGGATTG
This sequence comes from Clostridia bacterium, assembly GCA_017554455.1. GTDB lineage: Bacteria > Bacillota > Clostridia > Christensenellales > CAG-138 > UBA3792. The sequence continues at coordinate 25,469 of JAFZIH010000143.1, forward strand.
ACGACTGACGACGTTTTTGACTATCATCGCTATCCGATCGCGGATAACGATTCGCCGCGTTTGAGCTCCGACCGGCTCGAATACACGCTCGGAAATCTATTGAACTACCGCATCCGCACGCCGGAGGAGGTGCAGGCGTTTTATGCCGGTCTTTCCGTCGGCACGAACGAGGACGGCGCGCCGGAGCTTGTGTTTTCGGCAGCTTCGATCGCGGAGGACTTTGCGTTCGCGTCGCTTGCGTGTTCGAGAATCTACGTGTCCGATGAGGACCGCTACGCGATGCAGATGCTGTCCGAACTTTTACGGGACGCGATCGCGTTGGGCGTGCTTTCGGAAACGGATCTCCATACGACCGAGCCGCAGGTGATCGGAAAGCTTCTGGACTGCGAACCGACGGCAAAGGCATGGCGGCGATACCGGGCGTATCACGCGATGCGCCGCGCGAATGCGCCGGAGGGCGAGGGGCAATGGCGCAGAATCCCGGCCAAAAAGCGGTACATCGACCCGCTGATCCAAGGCGTCGGGCGCGTGAGTGCGTATTCGGAGGCGTTTCGCACGGCTGTCGAAGCGTTCCGTTCCGACCCGCAGACGGATTGGATCGCGGGGGAAACGGGCTTTTCCGTACAAGAGGGAACGGACAGATCC
>JAFZIH010000144.1 GCA_017554455.1 Clostridia bacterium
CGCCGCATTGTAGCAGGAGTACATCAGGTTCGTATTCTCGATGAGGTACTCGGTGAGCGGCGTGTTCCAGTTATAGAAGTCCTTGCCGGTGAAGTGCAGACGGTAGGACTCGTTGGTCATGTTGACCGCGTCGGAAACGATGCCCTTTCCGATGCGAGCTTTTGCCCCAATGGCCGTCAGGATCTTGTTCGTAATGGTGCTCGCCCATTCTTCCTCGTTTTCCGGCTCAAGGCGGTCGGACTTCGACGTGATGACGAAGCTGCCGCCGCGCTCCGCGTATCTTGCGATTGCAGCAAGCTCATCGTCCGTATAGAGCGAATCCTCAACGGAAAGACTCGCGCCTTTGAACGGGACGGACATCACGAGCAGGTCGCAGTTTGCAAGCACTTCGTCGGTGATCTCCTCGGTGATATGCTGCGATTTTACGCCGTGCTGTGCCGCCAGTTCGATGAGAGCGGTGTCGGATCCCGCATAGTCACCGGCAACATAGAAGTTGCTGTGACGCGCGTCGATCAGCATGAGCGACATATCCGCGCCGTCGCGGACCGTGAAGCCGAGGTTGCCGTTGAACACGTAGTCCGCGCCGCGGAACGTACCGGTGACCTTGACTTCCATCGTGAAGCGTCCGGTCTCGGTCGGCGTGTAGGTCCAGGTCAGCTTGTCGTCCTGCTTGGTCGTGGTGAGCGTCGAGGTGCCGTCACTGAACGTCGGGTTCTCGACCGTTTCGAGCAGCTCGCCCGCCACGGAGTATTCGACCTTGGTGACCGTGAAGTCGACCGCGGAAGCTTCCTCACCGAGTTTCGGCTCTTCATAGTTGTACAGCGGAATGCTGAACGTGATCGGTTCGTCCTTCAGCTCGATCGCGGTGTCCTTTTCGACAGGCGACATGCCGACCTTGACGGTCTCGCTCGTCCAGACAGGCGCGGTCACCGCGATATCGGCGTCGACCTCGTCCACACGGATGTAGTAGTAGGAGTAGTTGTTGTCAAGTTCGATCTCCCAGGAGCCGGACTGCGCGTTGAACGTCTTGCTCTTAACGGTGACGTCGCCGTTTGCGATGACGGAGACCTTCTGAACCTTGTCCGTCGGATCCTTGAAGTCGACACGGATCGTGAGCTTCTCGCCCTGCTCAAGGTTCATGATCGAACCCATGACCTGATCGTTCAGGGTGTAGTAGATCTCGAGATCGTTGTCCTCGGTGGCATACATCGTCATGTTGCGCATGGCGTCGTAGAGGCCTTCCTCGGAGAAGTTGTCGGTGTAGATAACGTCACGGCAGGTGTTGCTGTCGCCCCAGCCGCCCTTGTGGTTGTCCTGGTTGTTGGTCGGCGCTACATGCCAGCCCTTGTCGAGCGCCATGGTGTAGTACTGGTAGGAGGGCCAGTACATCGAACCGCCGACCTTGCCTTCGCCGTTGCCGACCTCGATCATGGTGATCAGCTCGTCGTACGCAGGCGTATAGTGTCCGAAATCCTCGAACGTACCGAACGTTGTGCCCGGATGGTTGAACTGGTTGATCGTGGTCTTGCGCCCGTTTTCCTTGTCGATGCGCGCCACTTCGACCAGACGGTCATAGTACGCGACGAGGCCCGGACCGCCCTTGACGACGTACTTCGGTACGTTGCGGGATTCGAAGCCGATCGAATTGAACGTGTTCATATGACCGTACTGACCGGACCACGTCATCTCATAGCCGATGATCGGAATGAAGTTCGCGTCCGCGTACTGCGCTGCCGTTGCCTTCGCTTCCTGCCACAGCGTCATGGAACCGTCCGCAGTCATCTTGCCCTTGCTTGCATCGGTCATGTCGCCGTTCGGGTTGTCCTTGGTGTCGTAGTAGTTACTGTGGTCGGTAACCGCAAGGAAGTCGATTCTTTCGGCGTTCTTCGCATGTGCAAGCGCCTGTTCCAGCGTACCGGTACCATCGGAATACTCCGCGGTGTGCGAATGCAGTTCGCCGAAGTAAAGCTGGAAGGTCGCAACGCCGACCGTGAAGCTCCAGTTCGTCTCATAGAACTTGCCGTCCGCGCGGGTGATCTTCACGTATACAGTGACCTTGCCGTCTTCCATGTCCTCGGCGGGCGTGTAGGTCGCGGTATTGCCTTCGACGACCGGCGTGACCGCCGCGTCGTTGAGCTTCATCTCCACGGTCGGGTTCTCGCCGCAGTTGGCAAACGTAACGGAGATCACCGGACGCTTGTCGTCGCCGGTCGCGCTGTTCGCTTCCGGCGTGTAGCC
>JAFZIH010000145.1 GCA_017554455.1 Clostridia bacterium
CCCTGCGATCCGCATCGAGAGCTTGGATCAGATCGCGGTGTACGAGGGCGACCGCAGGGTCGAGATCGAAAGCTTGTCGAGCTTGAACAACGAGGTCGTGATGGGCACGATCAAGCTCAAGGAGGACATCGACGTCACGAAACTCTACGACGTGGAGATCGAGGGCTACGAAAAGACGACGGCAATCCCGACGGGCATCTTCGACTCGAAAGACTTCATCGAAAATTACACCTATGACGGCGACGATCTCGGCGCAATCATTCAGCCCGACGGCACGACGACCTTCAAAGTTTGGGCTCCGACGGCAAGCCGCGTGGTGCTGAACCTCTTTGAAGCGGGCGACGGCGGCGAGGCGTTCTCTTCCGTCGAAATGGAAAAGGCGGAAAAGGGCGTCTGGACAAGCAATCAGCCGGTCGGCTCCGGTACGTACTACACCTACACGGTCACCACGGCGGTCGGCACGCAGGAAACGACCGACCCGTACGCGAAAGCGCTCGGCGTAAACGGCGACCGCGGCATGGTCATCGACCTCGATACCACGGATCCGGACGGTTGGGCGAACGACGCCTATTATCAGGACCTTGAAACGTATCAGGACGCGATCATCTGGGAGGTCCACGTCCGCGATTTTTCGAACCGCATCGCGGACTCCAAGTATCCGGGCAAGTACCTCGCGTTCACCGAAACGGGGCTTAAAAACGCATCCGGCGAGCCGGTCGGCATGGATTACTTGAAGGACCTCGGCGTGACGCACATCCATCTGCAGCCGGTCTACGACTACGCGACGGTCAAGGAGGACAGCGACAAGGCGCAGTTCAACTGGGGCTACGATCCGAAGAACTACAACGTGCCCGAGGGCAGCTATTCCACCGATCCGTATCACGGCGAGGTCCGCATCAACGAGTTCAAGCAGATGGTCAAGGCGCTGCACGACAACGGTTTCGCGATCGTCATGGACGTTGTGTACAACCATACGTATGACAGCAACGCGAACCTCAACAAGATCGTTCCGTATTACTACTATCGCTATAAGCCGAACGGCGAGAACTCGAACGGCAGCGGCTGCGGCAACGAGACCGCGTCCGACCGCGTGATGTTCCGCAAGTTCATGGTGGATTCCGTGACGTACTGGGCGACCGAGTACCACGTCGACGGCTTCCGCTTCGACCTGATGGGTCTGCACGACGTCGAAACGATGCAGGCGGTGGAACAGGCGGTACATGCGATCAACCCGAAGGCGATCCTCTACGGCGAGGGCTGGACCGGCGGCACGTCCACGCTCAGAACGAACCTGCAGGCGATCCAGGCGAACATCCACGAGGTCAAGGCGAGCGAAGGCGCGGCGGGCAGCATTGCGGTCTTCAACGATGCGATACGCGACGGCTTGAAGGGCAGCGTGTTCAATGAAAAGGATCAGGGCTACATCAGCGGCGATCCTTCGAAGGCGCGCGCGACGAACGTGGCGTTCGGCGTCGAGGGCGGCAAGAACAATTCGCAGTCGTGGAAGGTCGACGACGCGATGGTCATCAACTACATGTCCTCGCACGACAACCGCACGCTGTGGGACAAGATCACCAAGGCGAACCCCGACGCGACCGACGAGCAGAAGGCGGCGATGGTCCGTCTCGGTTCCGCGATCGTCATGATCTCTAAGGGCACGCCGTTCTGGCTTGCCGGCGAGGAATTGCTCCGCACCAAGGGTGGCAACGGCAACAGCTACAACGCTTCCGACGCGGTCAACAACATTGACTGGGATGCGCTTGTGCCCGGCAGTCTCGTTGCGAATACGCGCGATTGGTACAAGGGGCTTATCGAGATCCGCAAGCAGTATGATTTCCTGCGCGGCGCGGACGTGAGCTGCGAGGTGCTTTCCGACGCATCGATCGTCGCGACCTATACCGTGGACGGCGAAATCGTCGCGCTCGCGGTCATCAACCCGCATGACGCGGAGATCGGTTACACCCTGCCGGAAGGCGAGTGGGGCGTGTTGATCAACGGCGACGCGATCACAGTGAATCCGACTGAAACGTTGACCGGCGACGTGACCGTTCCCGCGATGGGCATGCTGCTCGTCGTGAAATAACACGCAGTACAAAAAAAGCGGCAGGTGTTTTGCCTGCCGCTTTTGCATGCATTTTGTAGGGGACGCCGACCCCGGCGTCCCGTAAAGATTTTTTACAGCGAGTCGATGATTTCGAGAAGCTCCAGCGGATGTGAAATGACGTGTTCCGCGCCGGCTTCTTTTAGAAACGCTTCGCCGCGATAGCCCCAGCCGCAGCCGACGCATTGTAAACCGGCGTTTTTCGCAAACTGCAGATCGACGTCCATGTCACCGAGATACAGCGTTTCCTCCCGCGTAAACCCGAGCGATTCGCGCACGACGTCAAGCATCGTGGGATCGGGCTTCACGGGATAGTCCGCGCATTGTCCCTGCACGCGGGCAAAGAGCCCGTCCTCGGGGAAGAGCGTGCGGATCATCTTCTTCGCATGCGGATCGGGTTTGTTGGTGACGACGGCAAGCGTGATACCTCTTCGACGGAGCGCGTGCAGCATTTCGGGCATCTCCGGGTACGGCACGGTCGTGTCGCAGAGATGCTCGGCGTAGTCAGAAAGGAATCCGTCGCGCACGTCGGTCCACGCCTCGAACCGATCCTGCGGAACGGCATTTTTGCACATATAGACGATGCTCTTGCCGATGAGCCCGGAAACGCCTTCGTCCGAATAGGTCGAAAAGCCGAGCGATTTAAGCGCGCGGTTCAGAGACGACGCGATGTCGGAGAGCGTATTGCAGATCGTTCCGTCCAGATCGAACGCGACCAGTTTGAATCTGTTTTTCTGTTCCATACCCGGCTATTCTACACGGTATTTTCCCGCTCGTCAATGTTTTCGGGCTTCACAAATTCAAAAAATATGATATACTGAAAAAACAGGAGTTTTTATGATCGAATACGAACGGATCACCGGTGAGAATATTTCGGCGCTGACGCCGTACTTTGAGACCTTCGCGTGCGGCATCTGCGACAACACGATCGGCGCCGTCTACCAATGGCGCGATATCTACGTGTCGTATTACGCGATCGTGCAGGGCATGCTCTGCATCCGCGCAAATTACGGCGCTTACGGCGACTGCTATACCGTGCCCTTGGGCGCAGGGGACTTTGCGGCGGCGTGCAGGGCAAACGAGGCGGACGCGAAGCGGAACGGGATCCTGCTCAGATACTGCGTCGTGCCGAACTGTATGATGCCGCTTCTGAAAACGCATTACGGCGACCGCATGGCAACGGAGAGCATCCGCGACTGGGCGGACTATATCTATGACGCGGAAAGCTTCCGTACGTTTGCCGGAAAGGCGTATCACGGGCAGAAGAACCACGTGAACCGCTTTTATCGCGAGCATCCGGACGCGGAAGCGATCGTTGTTTCAAGCGAAACGGACGAGCGCGCGTGTCTCGATTTTCTGGAACGCTTTCGCAGGATGCACCCGGAGTTTTCCGCGCTCGAGGAGAACGAATGGAACGGCGCGAAGGATCTGCTGCTGCATCGGGGCATGCTCGGGCAGACGGCGGTCGCGTTGAAAACCGGCGGAGAGGTCGTCGCAATGGCGATCGGCGAACGAAAGGATGACATGCTATTCGAGCACGTTGAAAAGGCGATGCCGGACGTGCCCGGCGCGTATCCCGCCATGGCGCAGGCGTTCGTGAGAAGCTTTCCGGACGCGAAGTATCTGAACCGTGAGGACGATGGCGGCGATCCGGGACTTCGCTATTCCAAAACGAGCTACAAGCCGATCGAGCTCAAAGAGAAATACCTCGTCACGATCCGCGACGAATAAAGCATAAAGGACAACAGAAGGGAGAATTTCTATGAAAAAACCGATTCTTTTGATCATGGCAGCCGGCATGGGCAGCCGTTTCGGCGGTCCGAAACAGATCGAGCCGATCGACGAGCACGATCACGTCATCCTGGACTTCTCGGTGTTCGACGCGATCCGCGCGGGCTTTGAGAAGGTCGTCCTCATCATCAAGAAGGAGATGGAGCAGGACTTTGAGGAGCGCGTGGGAAAGCGTATCCGTCCGCACGTGCAGCTTAAGTATGCGTTCCAGTCGCTTGACAAGCTTCCCGCGGGCTACGAGATCCCCGAAGGCCGCGTCAAGCCGTGGGGCACGGCGCACGCGATCCTTTGCGCAAAGGAGCATCTCGACGCGCCGTTTGCGGTGCTGAACGCCGACGACTTCTACGGCGCGGACGCATATAAGAAGATCTACGAATTTTTAAGCAAGGAGCACACCGAAAGCGAATACGCGATGGTCGGTTATCAGCTCGGCAATACGCTCTCCGATTTCGGTTCCGTGGCGCGCGGCGTCTGCGAGATCGGACCGGACGGCAAGCTCGTGACGCTCACCGAGCGGCTGAAGATCGAAAAGCGTGATGGCGCGGCGGCGTTCACCGAGGACGACGGCGAAACGTACACCCCGCTTGCGCTCGATACGCTCGTCTCGATGAATCTGTTCGGTCTGCAGAGAAGCGTTCTCGACGAGTTCGAAAATCGCTTCCCGGCGTTCCTTGACGAGAACCTGCCGGTAAATCCCATGAAGTGCGAATACCTGCTGCCGCGCGTGCTCGATACGCTGATGCAGGAGGGCAAGATCAGCATCGAGGTGCTGGAGACCTCTGCGCGCTGGCACGGCATTACGAACCGTCCCGACCTGCCGATCCTGAAGGCCGCGATCCGCAAGATGAAGGACGAGGGACAGTATCCCGAGGAGCTCTGGAAGTAAGGACTATGCGTAAATTCCGTTGGATCCCGCTGCTGCTTGCGGGGCTGCTTTTGCTCGCAGGATGCGCAAAGCAGGGAAACACCTCTGTTAAACCTGCCGATACGTCGACCCCCGAACCGGAAACGTCCGCGATCGGCGCGGATGAGGTCGTGCTGACGGTCGGCGCCGAGCCGGTCTACGCCGTCGTTTACCGGTATTATCTGAACGATCGGCTCAATGTGATCCGCAGCAACGGGCTTGACGATCACGATACTTATCTTCAGTACGTGTCGAACCCGAGCATCAACTACCTCTATGCGTATTACGATACGCGTACGGAAGAAGGGTTAAAGGCGCTTTCCGAGGACGTGCTTACGGAGCTTGCGCTGGAAGCCGCGGCGATCGACGCCGGCACGAAAGCGGGGTATCAGCTCAACGTTGCCGAGCAGTCGTATCTCAGCCAGGCGAAGGACGACGCGGAAGAAAAGCTTTCCGATCAGCTTTCGGAAAACGGCGGCACGTACGCGTCCCGCGCGGCGTTCTATAAAGCGACCGGGTTCACGGAGGAACGGTATACCGAAATGTTCGTCCGCAGCATGAAGGCGGGCGTCCTCTATAACCATCTTCTGGAGGACTATAAGGTGTCGCATTCGCTGACGGACGAGGAGCTTACGGCGGGCTATGCACGCATCGTGAAGGAGACATTCACCGACCGTTATGCGGACGGAATGTATTCGCAGTATCTGTCCTACTATCTGCAGGGCAAACGGACGTTCCCGTCGCTGTATATTCCGGAAGACGCGATCTTTATCCGGCTGTTCGTCAAAACAGACGCGACCGACGAGCAGATTGAAACGTTCACGGCGCAGGCGGAAACGGACTTTACCGCGCTGTACGAAAGCCGCGACAATGAATTCATCTCGCAGGGCAGCGTCGGCGATCTTGCGGTCGCGCCGAAGGACGAGCTTTTGATCGGGCTGTACGACGCGGCAAAGGATGTGCCGGTCGGAAGCGTCGGAACGATGAAAAGCGAAAAG
>JAFZIH010000146.1 GCA_017554455.1 Clostridia bacterium
GCGGTCAGCACGGGAACGATCAGCAGAAACGCAATCAGCAGAACAGAGAAGATTCGTTTCATAAGCATCCGCCTCCGCATCCCAAGAAATGTCCCAGAAGGACGAGCCCCGCAAGGACCCCGGCGAAGATCCCGCCGTAGAGCAGGCGGTACTTCCAGAGCTGTTTTCTGTCGAGCGGCAAATCGCCGACGAGCTTTCCGGTCTGTCCGTTCATGGCGAAGGTATAGAGCTTGTTCTGCCACTTGACGTGCAGAAGCCAAACCGGGAGCAGCGCGTATTCGCGCTTGTTGTTGCGCTCCGAGATTGTCGTGCTCTCCATCGTGACGCCGTTGAATCCGCCGGTCGTGGAAGCGACGCGGCTGACCATGGATTTCGAAAACCGCGCCTTTGCACGGTCCACGCTGACGTCCGCTTCGACGTCGTAGCGGTCGGAGAAGTAGCCGGACAGGTACGCCGTCTGGAAATCGACCGCTTCGGAGAAGTCGAACGGTTCCAGCGAATCCATCAGCGCGTCGTCCATCTTCTCCGATCCGTCGACCGGGATCCGGTTGAACCGAGCGGTCGCGGCGCGCAGCAGCGCGTAGTTCGAGGTCTCGACGTAATCGTAGCTTCCGTCCGTCCACGCGCGCGAGGTCGTGCCCTTGAAGCGCATGCTTGCGGACACGTCGGACGAGAACAGCCAGAACGGGACGTAAACGCCCTTGATCTCCTTGATGTTGGATTCCGAGCGGAATTCCTTCGCAAGGAGCTTCTTTCCGTGCAGATGCTTGCGGAACGCATCCTGCGCGGCCTTCTTGTCGAGCTTGAACGGCAGCACGAGGTCCGGTTTCCATTCGCCGGTGAACTGCCGCTTCATGATAACGGTGTTGTCGCAGAACGGACAGCGTGCGGAAGCGAGCGTATCGTCGCCGAGCACCTCGCCGCCGCAGGCGGCGCAGGTGTACACGTTGAGACCGGACGCTTCGTCCTTTTCCCAGCGTTCCGCGTCCTTCGACCACGGATCGCTCGTCTCGTTCTGCGCGTCTTCCTTGAGGAAGCTGTCGTAGTCGATCAGATCCTGCGGGGAAAACGACGAGTCGCAGTACGGGCAGACGACCTGCTGCGATCCGCTGTCAAACTGCAGGGACGCGCCGCAGGCAGGGCATTTGTATTCCAACAATTGCTGTGGCATGAACGCCTCCTTAATCCGAAAATAAGATAACAGAGGGTGCGGAGTCGTTCCGCACCCTCCGCGTCAGGGTTGATTTTTGTGATCAGTCCTCAAAACGCGCGCCGCATTCGGGGCAGAACTTCGGCGGGTTGTTCGGATCTTCGGGCTTAAAGCCGCACTTCGGGCACGCGACTTCCTTTGCTTCGGGCTTTTTTGCGCCGCACTGCGTGCAGAAGTTGCCGGTGTTCACAGCGCCGCACGCACAGGTCCAGGAGCCGGCAGGCGCGGGCTTCTTCTCACCGCACTCGGGGCAGAAGTTGCCGGAAGCAGTTGTGCCGCACTTCGGGCACTTCCAGGTGTTGGCTGCCGCCGCCTGCTGCGCCGCCTGCGCTTCTTTCTGCTGCTGACCCTGCTGGAACAGCGCCGCGGTGGTGCTGCCCATCGCGCCGCCGACGCCGCCGACCATGCCCATGCCCATGAAGCCGGTCATTGCGCCGTTCGTATTGCCTGCCGCAGTCTTCATCGCTTCCGCGCTCGCCTGCGTCATGGTCGCCGCCGCCATTGTCGGATCGCGGTTGATCGCTGCGCGCTGTGCCGCCTTGATCATCTCCGCGTCCTCTTCGGTCAGCGTGATCGGGTTCATTGCGATGGAGACGACTTCAAGGCCTCTCTTCTCGCCCCAGAGCTTCGAAAGTTCGACGTTCATCGCGTCGCAGAGCTCGGTGGTGTGCGCCGGGACCTGGTTCGGACGAACTTCGAGGTCGGAGATCTTCGCCATTGCCGGCTGCAGCGCGTTGACGAACTCGGTCTTGAGCTGCGCGTCGATCTCGCTGCGGAGATAGTCAGAGGAGACGTTGCCGCAGACCTGCGTGTAGAACAGGATCGGGTCGACCATCTTGTAGGAGTATACGCCGTTGCAGCGCAGGGATACGTCGATGTCGAGGTTGATGTTGCGGTCGACGACGCGGAACATGATCGGGTTCGACGTGCCGAACTTGTTGTCCAGGATCTCCTTGGTGTTGAAGTAATACACGCGCTGATCCTTGCCCGTGTCGCCGCCGAAGGTGAAACGGCGGCCGAAGGTCTTGAACGACTGCAGGATGCTCTGACCGAGGTTGCCGGCAAAGATGCTCGGCTCGGTCGAGGTGTCGTAAACGAATTCGCCCGGTTCCGCGCAGACTTCGACGACCTTGCCCTGTTCGACGATGATCATGCACTGACCGTCGGCAACGGCGATGACGGAGCCGTTCGAAATGATGTTGTCGCTGCCCTTCGTGTTGGAGGAGCGGCTGCCCACTCTCTTTTGTCCCTTGGTTACCAGAACGTCCTTCGGAAGCGCTTCACAGTAGAAAAACTCTTTCCACTGATCGGCAAGAACGGATGCGCCTGCTGCCAGAGCGGCTTTGATAAGTCCCATAGTATTTCTCCTTTCAATTGTTGCCTGATTTATCGAAAAAGGTCAAACCCTTGATCGCCTTACTGTTGTTCCCGCACCTCCGCGTACGGATCGCGGACCTTCTTGGAATACGGGTTCTTGTTCTCGGGAACGGGGATGCGGTGCGCAAAGCCGTAACGCGCAAACATCACGAGCGCCGTCCGTAAAAGCAGCACGAGGACCCACGCGCCGAGCGCGACCCAGAACCACATCAGCGGAAGCCCGACGATAAAGTGCAGCGCTAAAAGGATCCACGCGGGGATCGTCCACAGGATATACATCAGCGCGTGCCAGAAAAAGCACAGGAAAAACCCGCCGCGTTCCTTCTGCTCCACGCCCGCTTCCTCCTCTGCAAATTATTCCTCATATATTATAGCGAATCGTCGCGCAAATTGCAAATGCAATTTTGTGATATTTATGTTATACTGATGTAAAAGGAAGGTGAAATCATGCTTGACACACGGCTTTCGGCTTATCTGAACGGGGTCACGGAGCTTGCCTGCGCGTTTTCGGACTGGATCGGGTACTCAAGCGTCGGCGTCTCCGCCTACACAAAGGACGATTGGGAGGATGCGTTCCGCCGCCATTATCATGTCAAAGACTTCACGCCGGTCCCGGCGGAGGAGACCTTTTATCAGACGCTCGTGCGTTGGTACGGAAGCTCGCCGCTCGGCATAACGAAAAAGGTCATCGACCGCGTCACGCACCGGCTCGGCGAACCGCTTCAGGTTTATCGCGCCGCGGACGAGGAGAAGCTGATCGATAAGCTAAGTAGCTGCAACGGCGGGATCGGGGCTTATTATTTCACCGAGGACGTCTTTTTCGTCGAATTCAAGACCCACGTCCTCGCCTTCCTTATGGGCAATTTTGAGTAAAGAAAAAAGCGTCGGAAGACGCTTTTTTTACGTTTTCAGCAGCCGGAAAAAGTCCTGCGCCTCGGCCGCGGTCAAGGGCTTATCGGAGATCATGCGGAAGAGGTATTGAAAGATCTCGTCGAACGGCGGTTCGGAGCTGAGCTCCGCGTGCCGGTCCATCCAGTGCGCGATCGCCATCGAATCGCCGGGGTTCAGAAACGTCTCCGGGTGCACATCGATGAGAAGCTCGCGGAGCTTGCGCAGTTCGAGATCGGTTTCCGATTCAGTCGAAAATGTCCCTGTGGGATTCTTGACCGGCTTTGCCTTTTTCCGGTATGGGCGCACGTCGCGCGGGTCCTCTCCGAAATCGACAAGCAATTCGCGATATAGTTTATAGCAAGCCAAGGCGTCGCACAGCGCGTCGTGATGGTGATCGAGCGGGATATCGAACGCGGCGCAGAGCGTGTCGAGCCGGTAGCTGCCGTAGGTCTCGCGGGCAAACCGCCGCCGCGCCATCTGCACCGTGCAGCAGTAGGTGATCTCGGGCAAGGGGATGCCGTAGCGCTCAAGCGTCGCGCAGATGGTGCCGAGGTCGAACGCCGCGTTGTGCGCGACGACGACGGAATCGGAAAAATACTGTGCGATCCGCGGCCACAGCGTCGGAAAATTCGGCGCGCCAAGAACGTCCGCGGGCGTGATGCCGTGGATGGAGATGTTCACGGGGTCGAACGGGACTTCCGGATCGACCAGATACGATTCGGTTTTGACGATATCGCCGTATTCCGCGATCACGATGCCGATCTGACAGATGGCGGCGTCCCGGCCGTTCGGGGTCTCGACGTCGACGGCGACGATGCGTGTTTCTTTCGTTTCCATACGCACAGTATAGCAGAGTTCGCGGCGTTTCGCAACGATTGTGAAATCGCGGAAACAATCGGGACGCATTGCTTGCGTTTCGAACGGTTTTGTGGTATATAATAGTCTATCGACATATAGGGGTTGATTTGTTTCCAATGGAAAAAAGAAAGAAAAAAGGGTCCGGCCTCAGATATCTGATCCCGTGTATCGAGGGATACAGGACGCCGTCCGTTCTGACGGTCGTCCTGATCATATTCGAGGTCCTGTTCGAGACGCTGATCCCGCTTCTGATGGCGGCGCTGGTCGACGGCGGGCTGTATCACAAAGAGGGATACGAGCTGCAGGCGTTCGTTTCGCGCCTGCCGTACCGGAACAACATCCAGTTCGTGCTGTGGGTCGGCGGGCTGATGGTGTTCACGGCGCTGCTGTCCATGCTGTGCGGTGCGCTCGCGGCGCGCACCTCGGCGGTGGCGTCGATGGGTTTTGCAAAGAACCTGCGGATGCGCATCTTTGACAAGATCCTCTCGTTCTCATTCAAGAACACCGACCGGTTCCAGACCTCGTCGCTGGTGATCCGTGCGACGACGGACGTGAACAGCATGCAGAATACGTATCAGATGTTCCTGCGCATGATGTTCCGCGCGCCGTTCACGCTGGTGTTCGCGGCGATCTACGCGTTCAACATCAACGTGCGGCTGTCGTTCGTCTTCGTGGTCGCGCTGCCGCTGGTGCTGACGCCGATGCTGCTGTTCATGTTCATCGGACGCAAGCGGTTCCAGCTGATGTTCACAAAGCTCGACAGCATGAACAGCGCGGTGCAGGAGAACCTGATCGGCACGCGCGTGGTCAAGTCGTTCGTGCGCGGGCCGTACGAGAACGAGAAGTTCCAGAAGAGCGCCGACGACCTGATGAAAACGCAGATCTACGCGCAGAAGCTGTTCGCGCTCATGCCCGCGCTTCAGCTGCTTATCATGTACGGCGCGACGGTCGTGATGTGGTTCCTTGGCGGGAGGATGGTCATCTCGGCGAACAGCGAGATCGGCATCGGCGGACTGACCGCGCTGATCGGCTACGCGACGCAGGTGATCGGCTCGCTCCAGATGCTCTCGTTCTTCCCGATGATCCTTTCGAGAATGCGCGCGTCGCTCGACCGCGTCAACGAAGTGTTTGACGAACAGATCGACATCGAATCCCCCGAAAGCGACCTTGTCGTTGAAACGGGCGAGATCGAGTTCGATCACGTCGATTTTTCGTACTCCGGCAATCCGGATGTGCTGAACCTGAAGGATATCAATCTGCACATCCTGCCGGGGCAGACGGTCGGCGTCATCGGCGGCACGGGCGAGGGCAAGTCCACGCTGGTGCAGATGATCCCGCGGCTTTACGACGTGATCTCCGGCGCCGTGCGCGTGTCTGGGCACGACGTGCGCGAATATAACCTCAAGGCGCTGCGGGACGGCGTTGCGATGGTGCTGCAGAAGAACCTGCTGTTCTCGGGCAGCATCCGCGACAACATGCGCTGGGGCGATCCGGACGCTTCGGACGAAGAGATCCGCGAGGCGTGCCGCGTCGCGTGCGCCGACGGGTTCGTCTCCGCGTTCCCGGACGGCTACGAAACCGACCTCGGACAGGGCGGATGCAACGTGTCCGGCGGACAGAAGCAGCGGCTCTGCATCGCGCGCGCGCTTCTCAAGAAACCGAAGATCCTGATCCTCGACGACTCGACGAGCGCGGTCGACACCGCGACCGAGGCGAAGATCCGCGAAGGGCTTTTGAAGCTTAAGGATATGACGAAGATCATCATCGCGCAGCGGATCACCTCCGTCATGAACGCGGACCAGATCATCGTGATGGAGCACGGCGCGATCTCCGACGTCGGCACGCACGACGAGCTGCTGCGCCGCAGCGAGATCTACCGCGAGGTCTATGAATCGCAGGTACGAGAGGAGGTGCATGCGTAATGCCGCCGGGAGGAAGCTCCTTCAACAGCAAGATGGGCGGAAAGCGCGCCGAAAAGCCGCTGAAAACCATCCTTCGGCTGTTCCGCTATTATAAAAACTGCACCGGACTTCTGATCATCGCGATCGTTGCGATCCTGGTCTATTCCGCCGCGTCGAACTACGCCATCGCGATGACGCAGGATCTGGTCAAAGTGCTCGAAGCCGGCATCGGCGCAGACATGGCAAAGTATGCCGCGCTTCTCATAGGCATGGCCGTACTGTACGCGCTCTCCGTGTTCACCAACTTCCTTCTGAACCGCCTGATGCTCTCCTGCTCCGCGCGCGTCATGTGCGCGCTGCGCAAGGATATGTTCGAGAAGATGCAGACGCTTCCGATCTCGTTCTTTGACGCGCGTACGCACGGCGAGCTGATGAGCTACTACACCAACGACACCGAGGCGGTCAACGAGCTCTTACACCATTCGATCACGCAGATCCTGATCTCGATCTCCTCGCTGGCGTTCGTCTTCGGGCTGATGGCGAAGCTGTCGATCTCGATCGTGTTCATCATGATCTGCATGGGCGTATGCGTTTTCTACGTCATGCGCGCCGTCACGCGCCGCAGCCGCAGAAACTTCATCAAGCAGCAGCGCGAGCTTGCGGCGGTCAACGGCTACATCGAGGAGATGATGGAGGGACAGAAGGTCGTCAAGGTCTTCACGCACGAGGAAACGGCGAAAGCCGGCTTCAGAGTCCATAACGACGAGCTCTGCAAGGTCGCGACGGACGCGAACACCTACGCGAGCATCGTCGGACCGCTGATGAACAACCTCTCGCACATCTTCTACGCCATCACCTGCACCGTGGGCGTGCTGCTCGCGGCGCCGGTCCCGGGCGAGGAATTCATCATGGAGGGCACGTTCTTTGCAAACCACCAGAGCTTATTGGTCGAGGGAAGCGCGCTGGTCGCGTCGCTGCAGTTTGTCCGGCAGGTATCTAACCGCATCTCCCAGATCTCGCAGCAGTTCAACTCGATCCTTCTTGCGCTGGCCGGCGCGGAGCGTATCTTTGCGCTTATTGACATGCCCGCCGAGGTCGACGAGGGCACGGTCACGCTCGTGCGTGTCGAGCAAACGGACAAGGGGCTCAAAGAGACCGACCGCCGCACCGGACATTGGGCATGGAAGCGCGACGGCGAACTGATCCCGATGCGCGGCGAGGTGGTCTTTGATAACGTCGATTTCAGCTACGACGGCAAAAAACAGGTTTTGACCGATGTGACGCTGTACGCAAATCCGGGACAGAAGATCGCGTTCGTCGGCTCCACCGGCGCAGGCAAGACGACGATCACGAACCTCATCAACCGCTTCTACGACATCGCGGACGGCACGATCACCTACGACGGCATCCCCGTGCGCGAGATCAAAAAGAGCGCGTTAAGATCCTCGCTCGGCATGGTTCTGCAGGATACGCATCTCTTCTCCGGCACGGTCATGGAGAACATCCGCTACGGGCGGCTGGACGCGACCGACGAGGAGTGCATCAAAGCCGCAAAGATCGCGAACGCGGACTTCTTCATCACGCATCTGCCCGAAGGGTATCAGACGCAGCTTGTCGCGGACGGCGCGAACCTTTCGCAGGGACAGCGGCAGCTATTGGCGATCGCCCGCGCCGCGGTATCCGACCCGCCGGTGCTGATCCTCGACGAAGCGACAAGCTCCATCGACACCCGCACCGAGAAGCACATCGAAAAGGGCATGGACGCGCTGATGCACGGACGCACCGTGTTCGTCATCGCGCATCGCCTCAGTACGGTCCGCAACAGCGACTGCATCATGGTCCTCGAAAACGGCCGTATCATCGAGCGCGGCGACCACGACGCGCTGCTCGCTCAGCGCGGCAAGTATTACGAGCTCTGCACGGGTACTTCGGAATTGAGTTAAGAGCAAAACAAAAAAACAGGACGGTGCAAGCCGTCCTGTTTTGACATATATGCGGTAGGGACGGGCATTGCCCGTCCGTCCCTATCAATACCGTTCTTCGATCATTGCGAGCAGGGCGTCCCTGTCCACACCGAGGGATTTGGCGTCGGATACGAGCGCGTCGACGGCGGCGGAAAGCCGTTCGTCCACCTTGGTTTGGCGATGCGTCTCGTTGATGGGCGCGACAAAGCACCCGCTGCCAGCGCGCGTGACGAGATACCCGTCGCGTTCGAGCATTTCCCACGCGTTCCGCACCGTGATCATGGAAACGCCGAGCTCTTTACTCACCGTGCGGATCGGCGGCAGCGGGGTATAGGGCGCAAGCGCGCCCGAGAGCACCTCGCTTGCGATCTGCTCGTAGAGCTGCCGGTAGATCGGCGTTTTGTCATTCGGGTTGACGGAGAGGTTCATGCGACGCTGACCTTCTCGTAGCGCTTCACGGAGATCTTCGCCGCAAGCAGCGTGCAGACGACGTAGAGGAGAAGCCCCGCGCCGAACAGGATCCCCTGCACCGTCCATGCCTCGGCGGTTTTCGGCATGCAGTCGATGTTTTCATGGATATAGCGGAAGAACGCAATGTCCAGACCGCTTTCCATGATTGCGTTGGTCGCGATCATCAAGCCGTCGGAGAGGATGATCCAGATCCACACGCCGACCGCGCTCTTCAAAAACGCCGTGCCCGCCTTGTAGCCGGTCTTGTAAAAGCTCGGCAGATAGATCAGGTTGAAGATCGCATACAGCACGAGCGCGAAGGCAAGAAGCGAAAGTCCGTGATCTGTGCCGCCGCCGTTCGTCGGAGGCATGGCGCCGGGGATCAGAGAGAACGCGCACATACCCGCCATGAGCACGACGTCGATCATCTCGATGATGACGACGAACCACACGCGCGCCTTGACCGCCTGCGCCTTAGAAACCGGCAGCATCGCGGTGTACATCGCGTCGCCGTTTTCACGCGCCTGCTGGAAGCAGAAGAAGATCCCGTTGCAGACGAAGAAGCACGAAACGAGGTACGGATAGTTCGGAATGAGCAGCATCAGGATCAGCGCGAGATAAATGAACAGCGCAGGATGCACACAGAGCTTGAATTCTTTACTGAGCAGCGCTTTCATGACCGTCCTCCTTTTCCGTGTAGATCATAATGGATTCCATATCCGCAGGCGCAACCTTGAGCCCTTCGGCGCGTTCCGCGTCCTCAGCGCGCATCAGTCCCGTGAAGCCGAACGCATGCGCGCGGTAGCCGATGAGCCGATCGCGGAACCGTTCGATGCTTTCCGCTTCGCCGGAAACGAGCCGGTACGCGTCCTTGAAGCTGTCCGCGTCGGTCGAAACGACGATCTTGCCGCCCTTGATGTAGGTGATGTAATCCGCGCACTTTTCGAGGTCCGAGATGATGTGCGTCGAGAAGAGGATGCTGTGCTCGCCGTCCTCGATGATGTCGCGGAAGATGTCGAGTAGCTCGTCGCGGGAGACGGGGTCCAGACCGCTCGTCGGCTCGTCGAGGATCAGCAATTTCGCCCTGTGCGAAAGTGCGAGCGCCAGCGCGAACTTCACGCGCATGCCCTGACTGAGCTCGGAGATCTTCTTTTCCGGATCGAGCGAGAAGCGCCCAAGAAGCGTCTGATACGTTTCTTCGTCCCATTCCGGGTAAAATTGCTTCGTGACCGCGGCAATCGTCTTGAGCTTCTTCCGCTTATAAAAACTGAACTCGCCGAGCACCAGACCGATCTGCTTTTTGCATTCCGTCTCGTTTGCCCAAAGGTCCTTGCCCTCGAACAGCACCGAACCGCCGTCCGCGTGGACGAGGTTCAGCACCGACTTGATCGTCGTCGTTTTGCCGGCGCCGTTGCGTCCGATAAAGCCCATGATGCTGCCTTCCTCGACGTCGAAGCTGACACCATCCAGAAGGAAGCCGGGGTATTGCTTTCGGAGTTCTTTGATTTCGAGAATCTTCATACGTCCTCCCTGTAAATTGTGCTTACTGTGCATACACAATTATAACGCTTTATGGACGGTTGTCAAGAGGGGAAACAACATTTTTTGCAAAAAGGTTTTCAAAAGGCGGGGGATGTGGTACACTAAATAAACATAATACACATGAAACAAAGGAGTTTTTACGATATGAAACGATTCTTTTCGATCGTTCTTTGCCTGCTTCTCATCACGCTTGCGGCGTGTAAGCTTCCCGCGGTTGAACCGGAACCGACTGCAACGGACGCGCCGGACGAACCGCAGGGGCAGGGCGACCTGGTCTTCAACACAACTACGCTGTACGGCGAGCCGATCGGCAGCGACATGATCAAGGATTACGATCTCGTGGTCGTGAACTTCTGGGCGGACTGGTGCGGCTGGTGCGTCTATGAGATGCCGGAGCTCGAGCGCATCCATCAGGAGTATCCGAACGTGCTGCTGCTCGGCGTGCTTGCCTTCCCGAACAGCATGGACGATTCGCTTCAGATCCTTAAGGACAACAACATCACGTTCCTGACGCTGGAGCCGGCGGGGACCCTCGTCGATCTGGCAAACGGTCTCGATGCGTTCCCGACTACTTACTTCTTTGACCGGAACGGCAACAGCATCGGCGAGCCGGTCGTCGGCGCGCAGGACTACGACGGCTGGAAAGCGACCGTGGAAGGGCTGCTCCCGTGAAGCGGTCTGTTCGCATCTGCATCTTTACCGTGCTTGCGCTTGCGGGTACGGCTTTTCTGCTCATCGGGATCTTCTCGGGGCAGGTATCATCCGTTCTCATAAAGGCAACAAAAATCTGTCTGGAGTGTATCGGCATTGGATAAGCCAAAGCGCGTAAAAGGGGAGTGGAAGCGGCTCACCGTGCAGGCGGCGGCGTTCCTCCTGCAGAATCCCAAGCTCAATCGGTTCTTTCTCGGCACGATCGAACAGGGCAAAACGAAGTCCGTCTGCGTGCCGGGGCTGAACTGCTATTCGTGCCCCGCGGCGATCGGCGCGTGCCCGATCGGATCGCTTCAGGCGACGCTCTCCGGCGGCTATAAAAAGATCGCGTTTCCGTTCTACGTGCTCGGTTTTATCATGCTCTTCGGGCTCACGCTCGGGCGGTGGATCTGCGGTTGGCTCTGTCCGTTCGGGTGGGTGCAGGACCTCATCTATCGCATCCCGTTTTTCAAAAAGCTCCGCACGTTTCGGTTCGACCGCGTTCTTCGGTGGCTCAAATACGCCGTGCTCGGGATCCTCGTGATCGGACTGCCGCTGTATTCGGCGCTCAAAGGCGTGCTTGTGCCGTGGTTCTGTAAGCTTTTATGTCCCGCGGGCACGCTGCTCGGCGGGATCCCGCTTGTGATTGCAAACGAACCCCTGCAGGGGCAGATCGGCTTTGCATTCCGGTGGAAGGTCGGCGTGGCTTTTGCGATCCTCCTGTTATCGCTGCTTATTTCACGCCCGTTCTGCCGGTATCTTTGCCCGCTCGGCGCGATCTACGGGCTGTTCAACCGCATCGCGCTCGTGCATCTACAATACGACGAACCGACCTGCGTGCACTGCGGCAAATGCGAAACGGTCTGTCCGATGGGCATCGACCCCGTGACGCGGTTCAATTCCGCGGAATGTATTCGCTGCGGCCGCTGCGCACGCGCCTGTCCGACCGATGCGCTGAACATGCGGTTCGGATTCCGAAAGGGCGGAGAATCTCACAAAAAGTCCACAAAACAGCCCTTGCAAAATTGAAAAAGTGTGATAGGATAACAGACGAAGAAAAGGCGGGGGATCCCCGCAGGGAAAGAAGGACAGATATGACAAAGATCGATATTTTCAGCGGATTTCTGGGCGCAGGCAAAACGACGCTCATCAAAAAACTGATCGCGGACGGTTTCAACGGCGAAAAGCTCGTGCTGATCGAGAACGAATTCGGCGAGATCGGCATCGACGGCGCATTTTTGCAGGAAGCGGGCATCGAGATCACGGAGATGAACTCCGGCTGCATCTGCTGCTCGCTCGTCGGCGACTTCTCCGAAGCGCTCAAAAAGGTTCTCAGTGAGTTCCATCCGGACCGCATCCTGATCGAGCCGTCCGGCGTAGGAAAGCTCTCCGACGTCAAGCGCGCGGTCAGCGGCGTACTCTCCGACGACGTTGTGATTTCGAGCTGCATCGCGGTCGTCGACGCCAAGAAGGCGCGCGTCTACCGCAAGAACTTCGGCGAGTTCTATGTGAACCAGATCGAAGCGGCGGACTGCGTGATCCTGAGCCGTTCGCAGGACGTTTCCGAAGAGCGCCTTAAAGAAGTGCTCGACATGGTGCGCGAGCTGAACCCGGAAGCGACGGTCGTCGCCGCGCCGTGGGATCATCTTGCGGGCGAGGACCTCGTGAAGGCGATCGAAAGCCGCGACACGCTGAAGGCGTCCATGGAAGCGCTTAAGGCGGAGCACCGCCATCATCACGACGAGGACGAGTGCGACGATCCGGAGTGCGAATGCCATCATCACCACCATCATGATGACGATGACGACGAGCACGAGTGCTGCCATCATCACCACCATCATGATGACGATGACGACGAGCACGAGTGCTGCCATCATCACCACCATCATGACGACGATGACGATGAGGACGAAGAGCACGAACACCACCATCACCACCATCACGACGATGACGATGAGGACGAGGAGCACGAGCACCACCACCACCATCATGATGATGAAGACGAGGAGCACGGGCAGCATCATCACCACCACCACCACGGACACGATGCGGACGAGGTGTTTTCTAGCTGGGGCATTGAGACGATGCACCGCTTCACCGAGGACGAGATCCGCGGCAAGATCGCAAAACTCGACGATACCGAAACCTACGGCACGGTGCTTCGCGCAAAGGGCGTCGTTCCGGCGGCGGACGGCGAGAAGTGGATCCACTTTGACCACGTTCCGGGCGAGGTCGAGATCCGCCGCGGCGCCGCGGGCGTGATCGGGCGGCTCTGCGTGATCGGTTCCAAGATGAACGAGGACGCTTTGAAGGCGCTCTTTACGGAGTAAACGGCCATGATGCTTCCGGTCTTTTTGTTCACGGGCTTTCTCGACGCCGGCAAGACGACGTTTCTGCAGTCGATGCTCGAGGATCCCGGCTTCAACGAGGGACAGCGCACGCTCGTCATCCTCTGCGAGGAGGGCGAGGAGGAGCTCGAGCCAAAGCGCTTCTCGATCAACAACGTCACGATCCATACGGTCGACAGCCCCGCGGAGCTGACCCCGTCCAACATGTCGCTGTGGCAAAGAAAGGCGGCGACGACGCGCGTCATGATCGAGTACAACGGCATGTGGCAGATGAACGATCTGTTCGACCGCCTGCCGGAAAACTGGGGCATCGCGCAGGAGACCATGATGGTCGACGCAAGCACGATCATGGCGTTCAACGCGAACATGCGGCAGCTTGTCGTGGATAAGCTGAACACCGCGGAGCTTGTCATTTTTACGCGCGTCGAGCCCGAACAGGACAGAATGGAACTGCATAAGCTCGTGCGCGGCGTGTCGCGCGGGGCGCAGATCGTCTACGATCTCACCGACGGCACAAGCGTGGAGGACGACATCGAGGATCCGCTGCCGTTCGACATCAACGCCGATATCATCGAGATCGCCGACCGCGACTACGCGCTCTTTTACCGCGATCTCGTCGACGAGCCCGCAAAGTATGAGGGCAAGACCGTCCGCTATAAGGGCTTATGCGCGAACAACATGCGGCTTCCGAAGGATACGTTCCTCGCCGGCCGGCACATCATGACCTGCTGCGAGGCGGACATCGCCTACTGCCCGCTCGTCTGCCGGTACGACCTCGCAAAGTCCGTGAAGCACAAGAGCTGGGGCGTCGTCGAGGGCACGATCCACGAGAAGTTCTCGAACATCTACGGCAAAAAGGGTCCGGTGCTTTCGGTCCGTTCCTTCGAACCCGCGACCGAACCCGAGCAGCCGGTTGCGACGTTCTATTGATTCAGTCTGTCGAAAAACCTGAAAACGTGTCATCCTGAGGAACATTTATGTGACGAAGGATCTTGGGAAACGGCCGGATTTACCGCCTTTTTGGCATAAGATTCTTCGTCGACTGCGTCTCCTCAGAATGACATAGACGAAACACAAAAAGCGCTTCCACGCGGA
>JAFZIH010000014.1 GCA_017554455.1 Clostridia bacterium
GAAACCGACGCTTGATACCATTGAACGGATCGTATCCGAAGAAACCGACGCCCCGCAGCGCCTGACGCCCGAAGAAAAGAAGGCGTTGATCGTGGAACTGTATGACGCCGGCGTGTTTGATCTCAAAGGCGCCGTTGCCGAAGCAGCAGCAGCGCTGCACCTGTCGGAACAGAGCATCTACCGTTATCTTTCGCAGATTCGCCGCATGCGCGGGGAGTAAGGGGGCGTCATGGAAGATTTAAGGGAAGCAGACGTTGCAACCGGCGACGCTTTAGGCGCAAGCGTTCGGCAAAAAGGCGTTTGGAAACGGTTCTTTCACACCTGCAGAGTTGCGCGCCTGCCGTACGTCTGGATCGGCGTTTTCGTCGTTCTGACGGTTTTGCAGGGTGTTCTGCTGGTCAAGATCCCGCAGGTCAATGCCAATTTCTTTGCGGGCGACGTCAGCCCTAAGAGCATCGCCTTGTTCATCGGAATGGAGCTGGTCACGACGGTCCTGGTGCAGGGTATGCTCTTTGTCAATCACGTCGTGCGCTACCGCACGAACAGAAATCTTCGGAACGTGCTTTGGGGAAAGATCCTGCGGCTCAAGCCCTCCTATTACGATCAGGTCACGGCAAGCACACTGATCAGCCGCATCACCGACGACACCGACGCGATCAACGAATTCGTCATTGATATCGTGATCGAAGCGGGATCACAGATCTACTTCTTTATTGTAACCATCTGCGCCATGAGCGTGATCAGCATCCGTGCGGGACTGATCCTGCTGGCGTTTACACCGCTTTCCGTGCTGGTCGCGTTTATCACCGGGCGGCTCAGCCTGAAGTTTGAAAACGCCTCAAAGCACCGTCTGTCCGACATGACGGAGTATCTTTCGGAACTTGTTTCCTGCCTGCCGCTTCTAAAGGCTTTCAATATGCAGGCATATGAAACACGTCGCGGCAGAAAGGTTTCCGAGGATTATTATAAAGCCAGAAAGAAACTGATTTTCCTGGATGCGGGAAAAACCGCCGTGGGTCTGCTTATCGGTACCCTGCCGGAAGTCGTGATCATTCTGCTCGGCATTAAGATGCTGAAGGAAAGCACGGTCGACGCTGCGGGCTGGTACACTTTTTATCTGTACGCCGGTACGTTCATCGGGTTTGTCAATACGCTTGCGGGGATCTGGACCAGATCGAAATCCATTCAGGGCAAGCTTTCCAAGGTCTCCGATATCCTCTATGAAGACGAGGAGAACGTTGATGCTTACGTCGGAAGCATCGTCGCGGACGGCGATATCATGTTCGACAACGTCACCTTCGCGTACGGGGAAGAGCCCGTTTTACGGAACGCTTCGTTTACGATCCCGGCGAAAAAAGTCACCGCGATCATCGGATACTCCGGCATGGGCAAGACGACGGCGGCAAAGCTTCTGGGACGCATCTATGAACCGGCGGAGGGCAGGATTCTGTCCTGTGGTGCCGATATCGGTTCCTGCAATCTGCAAACGTGGCGGGAACGGATCGCATATGTGATGCAGGATTCTCCGCTGCTGTCGGGCACGATCCGCGACAATCTGCTGTACGGGCTTCGCCGCGAAGTCAGTGACGAGGAGATCGAAGAAGCGATCCGCATGGTACATCTCGAACAGTTTATTGCGGAATCTCCGGAAGGACTCGACCGCGAGGTCGGACAGTTCGGAGAAAACCTGTCCGGCGGACAACGGCAGAAGATCGCGATCGCAAGCGCAATCCTCACGGGATCGCCGATCCTGATCCTGGATGAGCCTACTGCAAGCCTGGACATCATTTCGACCGACGAGATCGTGAACACGATACGGTCCCTGAAAGGCAAGCGTACGGTCTTTATGATTACGCATGATCGGGAGGCGGTCCGGACGGCGGATCATGTCATCGTCGCCGAGGAGGAAAAGCGTTTTGTCGAAGGCGATCATCATAAGGTTTCGCTTTTGAGCCGCTTCTATCAGGATTTGATGGAAGGAGGCGCGAACGCATGAAACGGCACGGTACCGATTCTCCGAAAGAAAGGGTCTCTTTCAAAGAGCTGTTCCGTCTCTACCGGCAGGTCAAGATCCCCTGGGTGATGCTGATCCTCGTGGTGGGCTTCTCGATCCTCATGCGCGAAGCCAGCACATGGATCGTTCCCTATACCAGCAAGATCCAGATGGGTCTGATCACCGATCACGGTTTCTTAGGCGGGTTTATCGGCTTTACGCTTCTGTACGAGCTGCTCGTGATCGTTCAGGAGACGATCAATGAACTGACGGCGCAGATGTTCGGCAGAAACGTACGCAACACGGTCTGGCGCAAGATCCTGCACCTTCCCATGCGGGAGTTCGGCGGGATCGATAATCAATCGCTCGTTTCCCGCGTCACAAAGGATTCCGAGGGCATGTATGCGGCGATCGCTGCGGTCGTGTCGATCATCTCGGTCGTTTACGGCATATGGGCGGCATTCCGGCAGATGTACGCGGTGTATAAAACGCTGGCGCTTATCATGCTGTCCGGCATTCCGATGACGCTTCTTTCCGCGTGGATCACCGGAAAGATGCAGTATAAAGTGATTCATATCCAGAATGCCGCGATCTCAAGGATGACGAACTTCTTTGCGGAGCGTTTACCGAATCTTCTGAAGATCAAAACGACCCGTATGGAGGATGAAGAATACCGGCTCGGCGTCGAAGAGAATGACAAACGGTTCCGCATGGAGATCAAACAGGAGTCGATCTTCATTTTCATCGGACCGATCGGCACGATGGCACAGTATATAAACGAAATCATCCTGCTCGTCGTCGCTTCGGCAATGGTGCGCTCCGGC
>JAFZIH010000147.1 GCA_017554455.1 Clostridia bacterium
ACGCTCTCCCGCCGTCCCTTCGACGTCGTGCAGTGCCGCGGCGTGTCCTTCAATCGTTCCGCGACGTGCAGAATGTCCAGAAATTCTCTCGGTTCCATATGCTCCCCTTTCTCGAAATTCTCTTTTGTCAGCAGCAGTTCGATGCACCCATCCCTGCGTCCGATCTCGCGGAATCCGATCGCGCGGTGCATCCGGTACGCCGCGTCCCGCGTCGTTTCGAATTCGTTGTGCAGCCGCGTGACCCCGCGCGAAAACGCATATTCCGCCATAAGCCGCAAGCCCTGTTTGCCGTAGCCCTTGCCGCGCTCCGGCGCAAAGATTACAACGCCCATGTCCCACCAGTCGCGCTCCTGCGTGTAATGGAAGCAGACGTCGCCCACAAACGCGCCGTCCGATGTTCTGCGAAGATAGGCATAGAACCGCTCCGGTTCCGCGCCGATCCACTCCGAAGAAAGCCGCTTCCATTCCTCCGCCGCCTCCGGGATGCACCCGTCCGGCGGAAACCACGGCGCGTTGTACGCCATCGTCGCGGGGTCGGACATCATCTTTTCGTAAAACCATCCGTCCTCCGGCTTCGGGATATACAATTCCAGCGTATCGCTCATATTCTCCTCCTATGCCTTATGTCCGCCGATCTGCGCGTTGCGCTCGATCGCGGTCGCGCCTTCCTGAAGGTTCAGCCCTCTGACCACGGCATTTTTGCCGTACTTATCACGGATGTCCAGAAGCGCCTTCTGCCGCCGGGTCTCCTTTTCGAGCGCGGCGTCCTCCGCCCTTCGTTCGGCGTCCTGCGCTTCGTAGTCCGCGAACAGATCGAGCTGTTCCGGCGCTGTTTCCGCTTCTTTGACCTCGTCCGCCGTTTTCAGGTTGCACGCTGCGACGGCAAACCGCCGCAACAACAGCGTTTCATCCGTGATGCGGTCAAAGATCGTCCGCACCGCCTCCACGATGCGCTCGGTCGACGCCATGTGACGTCCGAGATGATAGGACCCGTGCACGGACTTCGGAACCTTTCTGCCGTACCCGTCCGTCACGACCTCGCCCTTGTACCGTTCCGCACGAACGGGATCGGTCAGGTTTTCGACGTCGTAGCCGACGTCCAGCACGATCTGATCCGTATAAAGTCCTTTCCGCACCAGATCCATCGACACCTGATCCGCCATCTCCTGCACCACGACGCGCCCCTCCGCGGCCGTGTAGGGACGTGACAGAACCTGTCCCTGACTCACGCTCTTCCCTTCTGGCGTGTAATCCCTGCAATCCTTGATCTCGGTCGACTCCCATCCCCACGCGTGGTCGATGATGAGCTCCGCGTTGATCCCGAACAGACGATAGAGCAGGTCCTCGTTCTTGTAATCCGTCGGCTTGCCGACCGAGCAGCGCGCCACGTCGCCCATCGTGTGCATGCCGTACGTTTCGAGCTTTCGTGCGATGCCCCTGCCGATGCGCCAGAAATCGGTCAAGGGCTTGTGGCCCCACAGCGCTTCGCGGTACGATCTCTCGTCGAGCTCCGCGATCCGCACGCCGTCCTTGTCCGCGGGCATGCGCTTTGCCACGATGTCCATGGCGATTTTGGCGAGGTACATGTTCGTGCCGATGCCCGCCGTCGCCGTGATGCGCGTCTCTTCGAGCACCTCGCGGATCAGCATCATCGCAAAGTCGTGCGCGGTCGTTTTGTATCGCTTCAGGTACGGCGTCACGTCTATGAACACCTCGTCGACCGAATAAACCAGAAGGTCCTCCGGCGAAACGTGCCGGAGATAGATCTCGACGATGCTGCGCGAATAGTCCATATAGTAATGCATGCGCGGCGTCGCTACGACGAAATCGAGCTCGAGGGACGGATCGCGCGCAAGCTCGGAGCCGTAGATGGATTTTCCGGTAAACCGGTGCCCCGGCGCTTTCACAAGCCGCTCGCGGTTGACCTCCTCCACCCGCTGACGAACCTCAAAAAGCCGCGCGCGTCCCGCGATCTTGTGCGATTTCAGCGCAGGCGAAACGGCAAGGCAGATCGTCTTGTCCGTACGGCTCTCGTCCGCGACGACGAGATTTGCGTCCAAAGGATCGAGCCCGCGCTCCGTACATTCGACGGAGGCGTAGAACGATTTCAGATCGATCGCAACGTACTGCTTCTGCATCGCTTCCTCCGTCCTTTCCCGTTTTGTTTATTATATCACACCGAAGCGCCGGAATCGAGAGAAATTTCAAAACATGCTTTCTTTTCTGCGGTTTCATGGTATAATGCCTGTATCACACCGAAAGGAGCCATGCCGTGACGCCGACCGTATGGACCTATCTCATCGTTTGCCCGCTCGTCTTTCTTGCGGGCTTTGTGGATTCGGTCGCGGGCGGCGGCGGGGTCATTTCGCTGCCGGCGTATCTCATAGCGGGGCTGCCGCCGAAGCTTGCCATGGGCACGAACAAGCTTGCAAACGGCTGCGGCACGGCAACCTCTGTATTTAAGTACGCAAGAAGCGGCAAGATCGCGTGGGACTGCGCGCTGCCCGCAGCGATCGGCTGTCTGCTCGGTGCGACCGGCGGCTCGTCGCTTGCAATCAAGCTGCCGGACAATGTTTTACAGATCATCATCCTTGCCGCGCTGCCGATCGCCGCGCTGATCCTCGTGCTCGTGCGGCATAAGACCGATGAGGACGAAAAGCAGCTTCCGCGCAGCAAAACGATCGCCTTTTCCTTTCTGATCGGGCTGGTGCTCGGCGTCTATGACGGGCTGATCGGTCCCGGCACGGGGACGTTTCTCACGATCGCGTTCTCCGTGATCCTCGGGATCGGGCTTTTGAAAGCGTCCGGCTGCGCAAGAACGGCAAATCTCGCATCCAATATCGCGTCGCTCGTCGTGTTTCTTTTGGACGGAAACGTCCTGTTTTCGGTCGGCATCCCGGCGATCGCCTGCTCCATGCTCGGAAACTATCTCGGCGCGCGCTATGCGATCAAAGGCGGCAGCAAAAAGATCCGCATTGTGATGTTCTTCGTGCTCGGCCTTCTGTTCATCAAGACCATCCTTTCGTTTACGGGCGTGATCGACTTTTAATACGTGAAGCGCAATTCATTCGTCCGAAACATCATTGCAACAAACGGCTTTACATTGTAAAACACAGCTCGCAGTTTCAGCGGGCTGTGTTTTTCGTTGGGTAAACTTTCAATCAGATAAACGGCCAGCGAAGCGCGTCACTTGTTCGCAATACCGTCCAGACAGTTCTTGAGTTCATGCAGGTCCGAGATCACACAGTCGAGCCGATACCCGTCGGGCACGGGCTTTTTCTCCGGATTGTACCAGCAGGTTTTAATCCCCGCGTTCATGCCGCCCTGCATGTCGCTGGTCAGCGAATCGCCGACGATCATGATCTCATTCCGATCAGCGGGACGGATCGCGGCGAACACCTTTTCAAAGAAGCCGACGTTCGGCTTTTCCACGCCGAGCTGTTCCGAAAGAAACACGCCGTCCATCAGTTCGCCGAATCCCGACCGCTGCAGCTTTTTCGTCTGCGCCGTGACCGTTCCGTTCGAAACGACGTACTGCTTCACCTTTCCCCGAAGCGACCGGACGATCTCAAAGCTGTCGTCGCGGTATACGATGGTGTCGCCGAGCTTCAGCTGATAATCGGCGTTGAACGCCGCCGCGAGCGATGGGTCGACGCCGTATTCGCCGAAAAACTGCGTAAATCGCCCGAGCAGAACTTCCTGTTTTGTGATCTCGCCCCGTTCCAACCGTTCCCAGAATCCGATGTTGATCTCGGAATAGCGCCTGAGCATCGCATCCGTGCACTCGCCCAGCCCGTATTTTTGAAACAGCGCGCGGATCGCCGCCCGCTCCGCCGCTTCAAAATCCAGCAGCGTGCCGTCGACGTCCCAAAGAATCGTCGTGATCATGCGTCACTCCACGCCGAGCACGCGATAGTCCTGCGCTTCCACCGCTTCGCGCAAAACGTCGTCTGCAACGGGCGCGTTCAGCGTAACGACCGCGGTGCCTTGGGTATAATCCGCAACGGCGGATTCCACGCCGGGGATCGCTTCGAGCGCTTTCTTCACCCGCGCCTCGCAATGCGGGCACATCATGCCTTCCACCTTCAGCGTCTTTGTCATCGTTTGTTCCTCCTTCTTTGTTTGTTCTTCGATCATCGATCTCAGCGCTTCCGCCGGGACCGTTTTTCCTTTTCTGTCACGCTTCGCATCGTATGGTTTTATGAGGTTCAGCCGCAGCGCGTTCATGCATACGAAAAAGCTGCTCAGCGCCATCGCCGCCGCGCCGTACATCGGCTTCATTTCAATGCCGTACAGCCCCATCGCAAGCGGGATGCAGATCACGTTGTAGAAAAACGCCCAGAACAAGTTCTCATGGATGTTCCGGATCGTCGCGCGGCTCAGCCGGATCGCGGCGGTCACGTCTGTCAGCCGGCTTTTCACCGCCACGACGTCCGCTGCGTCGATCGCGACGTCCGTGCCTGCGCCGATCGCGATACCGTTGTCCGCCGCCGTGAGCGCAGGCGCATCGTTGATGCCGTCGCCGACCATTGCGACCCGGCCGAGCGTCTTCAGGCGTCGGATCACGTCCGCCTTTTCGTCCGGGAGCACGTTTGCGATCACGGAATCCACGCCCGCCTGCCGGCCGATCGCCAGTGCGGTACGTTCGTTGTCGCCGGTCAGCAGCACGGACTGTACGCCCATGCCCCGAAGTTCCCGGATCGCCTGCGCGGAGTCCTCCTTGATCGGATCCGCAACCGCGATGATGCCGAGAAACTTGCCGTCCAGCGCAAACAGCAGCGGCGTTTTACCCTCCTCGGCAAGCGCGTTTGCCTGCTGCTTTGCGGACTCGTTCACCAAACCCTTTGACGCAAAGTATTTCAAACTGCCGCCAAGCAGTTCCTTTCCGTCCAACCGCGCGCAAAGCCCGTGCCCGGGCAACGCGGTAAATTCCGTAACCTCAGAGAGCGCAAGCCCCTCCGCATCGGCAAGCACTGCCTTCGAAAGCGGATGCTCGCTGCTCTTTTCCAATGATGCGGCGAGGGTCAGAAGTTCGTCGTGCGTCACACCGATCGGGATCACGTCCGTGACCTTCGGCTGTCCTTCCGTGACCGTGCCGGTCTTGTCGAGCGCGACGATCTGCGTCCGTCCCGCGCCTTCCTGCGCGGCGGCGGTCTTGAATAAAATGCCGTTTTTCGCGCCGACGCCGCTGCCGACCATGATCGCGACCGGCGTCGCAAGCCCGAGCGCACAGGGGCAGCTGATGACGAGCACCGAGATCCCGCGGGCGATCGCAAACGGGAACGAACGACCGGCGATCAGCCAGCCGATCAGCGTCAGCACGGCGATCCCCATTACCGCGGGTACGAAAACGCCGGAGACCTTGTCCGCGATCCGCGCAAGCGGCGCTTTCGTCGCCGCCGCGTCGGAAACGGTGCGGATGATCTGCGCAAGCGTCGTGTCCTCCCCGACCCGCGTCGCGCGACATTCAAGATAGCCCTGCTGATTCATCGTCGCGGCGGAAACCGTGTCGCCCTCCGCTTTGTCGACCGGAATACTTTCGCCGGTCAGTGCGGATTCGTCGATCGCCGTAACACCTTTTATGACCACGCCGTCCACCGGGATCTGCTCGCCGGGACGAACGACAAAGATATCCCCCGCTTGCACTTGTTCGATGGGAACCTCCGTTTCGATGCCGTCCCTTTTCAGCACGGCGGTTTTCGGCGCGAGCTTCATCAGTCCTTTGAGCGCGTCCGTCGTGCGGCCCTTCGACAGGGCTTCGAGCATCTTTCCGACCGTGATCAGCGTCGGGATCATCGCCGCCGACTCGAAGTACAGATTCATACCGTGCTTCATAACGACGTCGTGCTGTCCTTCCCCTTGGGCAAGGATCATCAGAAACAGCGAAACAAGCGAATACCCGAACGACGCGCTCGATCCCAGGGCTACCAGCGTGTCCATGTTCGGCGCGCCGCGGAACAAAGACGTAAAGCCGGAGGTAAAGAACTTCCCGTTGATGACCATAACAGCGGCGGCAAGCAGCAGCTCAAAAAGCCCCAGAAAGACGAGATTGTCAAACGCTTTCGGCGCGGGCCAGTTCCACATCATATGTCCCATGGAAAAATACATAAGGATGAGCAGGATCGGCACGGAAAACAGCAGCCGACGGACGAGCTTCGGCGTCTCGCGGTCCTTCAGCGCTTCCGCGTCCGCCCACGACGGATCGCCGGACGCTTTCTTTTCGGCGCCTTTCAATGACGCGCCGTAGCCCGCCGCCTCAACCGCGCGGATGATCTCGTCGGGCGACGCCGTTCCCTCAACGCCCATGGAATTCGTCAGCAAGCTCACGGAGCAGGCGGTCACGCCCGGCACGCCGGACACCGCCTTTTCGACCCGCGCGGAGCACGCCGCGCAGCTCATGCCGGTCACGTTGTATTGCTTCATATCCGTCCTCCGCTTACTTCAGCATCTTTTTCAGCGTTTCCATCAGCTCGTCCATCGTATCCTCGCGTCCTAAGCGAATATCCTCCGAAACGCAGGTGCGCAGATGATTTCCGAGCAGCGTCGTGCTGAAGCTGTTCAGCGCGGAATTGACCGCGGATGCCTGCACGAGAATGTCCGGGCAGTACGCGTCCTCCTCCAGCATACGCTCGAGCCCGCGCACCTGTCCCTCGATCCGCTTCAATCGATTCATCAGATCGCGTTTTTCCTTATCATCCCGCATCTTTTTCCGATCATGCATGCACGCCTGACACGTTTCTTCCATACGAAAAGCTCCTTCCGATACCCCCTATGGGTATTGATGATATCCGTATCATATACCCCTGCGGGGTATTTGTCAAGAGACTTTGCGAAAGAGAAACGGAGAGAGCAAACGCCCTCTCCGTTATTGTGCTTTGATGTTTTATTTCTGCGAGACGGTGAACAGCGAGTAGAAGTATCCCTTCGCGTCCATGAGGTCTTCGAAGGTGCCGCGCTCCTCGACCACGCCGTTTTTCAGCGTGAAGAGACCGGTGCAGCGGCGCAGGATGTTCTCGTCGAGGTCGTGGGTGACGATCACGCGGGTGTAGCCGTCAAGGTTCAGGATCGCGTCCAGCACCTCGAATGAGGTCTCTGCGTCGAGCGACGCCGTCGCTTCGTCGACGAACAGCACGGGGGTCTTGCGAAGAAGCGCACGAGCGATCGAGATCCTCTGCCGCTCGCCGCCGGACAGCCCGCTTCCGTTTTCACCGCAAAGATACCCTTCGCCCTTCTCCGCAATGAGTTTGCTTAGACCGGAGAGCCGCACCGCGCGGTCGACCTCCTCCTTCGGGAACTCGGAGAACATCGTGATATTGTCGCGGATCGTGCTGTTGAACACGAACACGTTCTGCTGAATGATCGAAACGAGATCGTAAAGCGAGCTTGCGGAAATGCCTTTTAATTCCCTGCCGTCATACAGGATCTCGCCGTTATAGTTCTCGGACGACGCCATCAAAAGGTTCAGGATCGTCGATTTGCCGCTGCCGGAGCCGCCGACGAGCGCGTAGCAGCCGCCCGCCTTCATGTCCATATCGATGTCCGAAAGAACCGTCTTGCCTTCCTCATACGCAAAGTTCAGATCGCGGATCTCGATGCCCTTCATAAGCTTCGGCTCGATGGGCTCACCCACGTCGGGGATGTTTTTGTTGAGTGCTGCCGCCAGCTTGTCGATCAGCGCATACGAGGACTTCATGCCGGCAAAGAACTCCGGGAAAAACTCGATCGGTCCGAGCACGTAGTTTAACAGCTGCACAAAGACGATCGCGGTACCGGCGGTGATGCCTCCCTTGCCGGAAAGCGCCAGCGCGGCGGCAACGAAGAACACGCCGAACTGCAGAATCCCGCCCGCGAGCCCCGAGGCATAAGCAACGCTGAGTCTGACCTTGTCGCGCGTTTTTGCCGCGTCGGCGACGCTGTTGTTGCTCCCGTCATGGATGCCGGAGATGTTTTTCTCTGCCTTGAAGCTCTTGATCACCGTAAAGCCCGTAAGAACGTCCTTGAGCAAGCCGGTGTATCCTTCCTTTTTGTCGGAAACGTGCTTTTCCGCGACCGCAGCCCGATTTCCGAGCACGACGGAAACGATGATGGGAAGAAGCGAGAAGCCGATCGCGATCAGCGTCAGAAGCGGACTGTACCATATCATCATGACCAGCGCGCCGACAAATGTAACGGCGACCTCAACCACCTTTTGCAGTTTCCTGATATAATCCTGCTCGATGGTGTTCGCGTCGTTAGAAAGCGCGGAGATATAGAGCGAGGTGTTTTCGCCGGAAAACGCCTGAATGCCCTTTTCCATCAATCGGTCGAAGACGTATTCGCGGTACTGCCGCATTGCCTTTGCGCGGAATTCGGAGAGAAAGGTCCGGTCGAGCAGCCACGCCAGAATCAGCAGCGCGACGCCGATGCCTGCGACGAGAAGCAGTGTCCAAAAACCGATCGAACCATCGCCGGAGATCAGATCGGAAACGCCCTTGAGCGTCCATGAGATCAGGAGGCTGGAACCCGCCGACAGCAGCGAAGCGAGCAGCGTCAAAACAAAATTGAACTTGTTCTTTCGGAACAGTTCTTTGAGAAACGGGCGGCGCAATGCCTTTAATTCTTTCTTATCCATAATAATACTCCTTTTTTTCTGCGTTCATTGCCGTTTTTTCAGGCGGAACAGTCTTCTCTTTTCTTCGGCTTCCCCCTGCCATGCAAAGTACGTCAGGGATTCGACCGTAAAGTACGGTGCAAAGATCGCTTCCCATTCGGCGTCCGTCCGGGA
>JAFZIH010000148.1 GCA_017554455.1 Clostridia bacterium
CATCGTACGGACTGCGGTGCAGACGCCGCGACGCTGCGGGCACTGCTTCAGAATGGGCGCCGTGGACTTGTATTCCACGGGCTGTCTGCCCTTGCGAACCAACTGATTAATGGTCGGCATTCAGATGTTTCCTCCTAAAAATATATCTTTAATCTTTTATAAATCAATCCCTCTGCAACCCAATTCAGAGGATATTGTCCGGTTTTTACGCGCTTTTCGTCCGAAAAACGCGGGTTTCGGCGGTGTCTTTCTCAAAACACCGCCAAATAGGTAGTGTAACAGAAAATGTTTCGCTTGTCAATCCGAAATTTTTATTCTTCGGACGCGGGCGCTTCACAGTCCGGCATGTCGTACACGGCGCGCGGCGCGGTGCCGAGTCCCCGGTCGATCCGCTTTTTCGTGAACGCGAGGTGCGGGGTCCGGTCGTTGAACAGCGGACGCCAGCCCTTTTCGATCATTTCCGTGACGATCGGGTGCGTGCGCACGTCGACGTACAGTTCCGTCTCGATCTTCCGTCCGTAGAGGTACGAAAGAAGCTTTCCGACCGCGTATCCCCCGACGATCGCCGCGAGAACGACTGCGAGAGGCAGCCAGCCCGCGGCCTGCCGCATCGTCTGCGCAAAGTGCTCGATCATTACGAACGGAAGCACGATCAGCGTCAGAACGATCGGCGTGATCAGCGGAAGGTACGCACGGAGCAGGATCCTGCGGCGGCACTTCGAACAGCACGCAAACTGCAGCGGGACCATGAAGCCCGTCTCCTGCTTCTGAAGCCATTTGCGCTGCGCGAGCTTTTTCGGCTCCGTATGCGCCATGTCGAACACGGCAAATCCCGTGGGCTTTCCCTTCGGCTCGTCCTTGCACAGCGTGCAGGTCTCGCTTTCGAAGAGCTGCGCCACGGTGCCTTCCGGCTGGAGATCGCAGAACAGCTTCAGATCGTCGTGGATCGCGGGATCTGCGACGCGGCCCTTTAACGGGCACTTGTCGCAGTCCTGCATATTCAGCAGCGCACAGGATTTGGTCCCGTACAGCGTGCATTCGGTATCGGTCAGCTTGCGTTCATCCATGGCGTTACTCCATGTCCGACGGGACGTCCTGCGCTTCGGTCACTTCGACGTTGCGATAGCGCTTAAGTCCGATGCCGGCAGGGATCAGCTTGCCGATGATGACGTTTTCCTTGAGGCCGACGAGCGGATCGATCTTGCCCTTGATGGCAGCTTCGGTCAGCACGCGCGTGGTCTCCTGGAAGGACGCCGCGGACAGGAACGATTCGGTGGCGAGCGCCGCCTTGGTGATGCCGAGCAGCTTTCTCTTTGCTCTTGCAAGCACCGGTTCTGCGGGCTCTTCCGTGCCGTTCTCCTGCGCGAGCGCAAGCGCGGTCTCATACTGCTCGATGAGCTTTTCGTTCTCTTCCTCGAAGCGGAAGCTGTCGCAGCGTTCGCCGGGCAGCAGGTCCGTATCGCCCGGATCCTCGATCTCGACCTTGCGGAGCATCTGGCGGATGATGACCTCGATGTGCTTATCGGAGATCTCAACGCCCTGCAGACGGTAGACGCTCTGGACTTCTTTGAGCAGATACGCCTGCACGCCCTTGACGCCCGTGATCTTCAGGATGTCGTTCGGGTAGACGGAGCCCTCGTTGAGCTCGTCGCCCGCCTCGACGTGCTGTCCTTCGGTGACTTTGAGACGGCTGTCGAGCGAGATCTGATACTTCACGGATTCGCCCTTGTCGTTCGTCACGATGACGTTGTGCTTGCCGTCCTCGATGTGGACGGTACCGGAGATCTCGGTGAGCGTGGTGAGCGCCTTCGGCTTTCTCGCCTCGAAGAGCTCCTCAACACGCGGAAGACCTTGCGTGATGTCCTTGCTGGACGCAACGCCGCCGGTGTGGAACGTACGCATCGTCAGCTGCGTGCCCGGTTCGCCGATCGCCTGCGCCGCGATGATGCCCACCGCTTCGCCGATGTCGACGTGACCGCCGGTCGCGAGGTTCGCGCCGTAGCACTTGCAGCAGACGCCGTGCTCGCTGCGGCAGGTCAGGACTGTACGGCAGTAGACTTCCTTGACGCCCGCCTTTTCGATCGCAAGCGCTTCGTCGTGGCTGATCATATGATCGCCTTCGCAGAGCTGTTCGCCGGTTTCCGGATGGAAGACCGGGTCGATCGCGTAGCGGCCCTCGATGCGCGCCGAAAGCGGCTCGATGACCGTGCTGCCGTCGGCGATCGCGGAGATCATCATGCCGCGCGGCGTGTCGTTGCGCTCCGCGAAGCAGTCGACCTCGCGGACGATGACGTCCTGCGAAACGTCGACGAGACGGCGGGTGAGGTAACCGGAGTCCGCGGTACGAAGCGCGGTGTCGGCAAGACCTTTGCGCGCGCCGTGCGAGGAGATGAAGAACTCCAGAACGGACAGACCTTCGCGGAAGTTCGCGCGGATCGGAACCTCGATGATCTCGCCGGACGGGTCAGCCATCAGACCGCGCATACCGGCGAGCTGACGGATCTGCGCCGAGCTGCCGCGCGCGCCGGAGTCCGCCATCATGAAGATGGGGTTGAACTGGTCGAGCGAATCCATCAAGGCGTTCGTGACGTCCTCGGTGGTCTTTTCCCAGACCTTGATGACGCGGGCTCTGCGCTCCTTGTTGGAGAGGAGACCCATGCGGAAGTAGTTGTCGATCTCGACGACCTGCTTCTCCGCCGCGGAAATCAGCGCCTTCTTTTCTTCCGGAACGCGGATGTCCTGGAAGCCGACGGTGATGCCGCCGCGGGTGGAATACGAATAACCGAGCTTCTTGATGCGGTCGAGCGTTTCGCTCGTCTGCGTCGGGCCGTACTTTCTGTAGCACGCGTCGACGATCTTGCCGAGATCCTTCTTCTTCACGAGGTGGTCGATCTCAAGCTTGAACATATCGTCCGCGCAGGTTCTCTCGACAAAACCGAGGTCCTGCGGGATCGCGTTGTTGAACAGCACGCGGCCGACGGACGTGTCGCAGACCTTGTAGATCGTTTCGCCCTGCCATTCACGGCGGAGACGGATCTTGACCTTTGCCTGCAGTGCGACCTCGCCGGTCTGATACGCCATGATCGCTTCGTCCTCGGAGGAGAACGCCTTGCCCTCGCCCTTGACGCCGTCGCGCTGCTGCGTGAGGTAGTAGCAGCCCATGACCATGTCCTGCGTCGGGCAGACGACCGGCTTGCCGTCCTGCGGCTTCAGAATGTTGTTCGACGCGAGCATCAGGAAGCGTGCTTCGGACTGTGCCTCGACCGAAAGCGGTACGTGAACCGCCATCTGGTCGCCGTCGAAGTCCGCGTTGAACGCGGTACAGACGAGCGGATGCAGCTTGATCGCGCGGCCCTCGACGAGGACCGGCTCAAACGCCTGAATGCCCAGACGGTGCAGCGTCGGCGCGCGGTTGAGCATGACGGGATGGTCCTTGATGACTTCCTCGAGCACGCCCCAGACCTCGGTCGCGCCGCGTTCGACCATGCGCTTTGCGCCCTTGACGTTCTGCGCGAAGCCGCCCTTCACGAGCTTCTTCATTACAAACGGCTTGAAGAGCTCCAGCGCCATTTCCTTCGGAAGACCGCACTGATACATCTTGAGTTCCGGACCGACGACGATAACCGAACGGCCGGAATAGTCGACGCGCTTACCGAGAAGGTTCTGACGGAAGCGTCCCTGCTTGCCGCGCAGCATGTCGGACAGCGATTTGAGAGGCCGGTTGCCCGGACCCGTGACGGGGCGGGAACGGCGGCCGTTGTCGATCAGTGAGTCGACCGCTTCCTGCAGCATGCGCTTTTCGTTGCGGACGATGATGTCCGGCGCGCGGAGCTCAAGGAGCCGCTTCAAACGGTTGTTGCGGTTGATGACGCGGCGATAGAGGTCATTGAGGTCGCTCGTCGCGAACCGTCCGCCGTCCAGCTGGACCATCGGGCGAAGCTCCGGCGGAATGACCGGCAGGACCGTCAGAATGATCCATTCGGGGCGGTTGCCGCTCTTTAAGAACGCTTCGACGACTTCGAGACGCTTGACCGCGTTTGCGCGCTTCTGTCCGCCGCTGTGTTCGACCTCGTCGCGAAGCTCTGCGTCGAGCTTTTCAAGGTCAATCTCGCAGAGGAGCTCGCGGATCGCCTCCGCGCCCATGCCGGCACGGAAGGATTTTTCACCGAACTGCTCCTGCGCTTCACGGTACTCCTTGTCGGAGATGACCTGCTTTTTCTGGAACGTGGTCGTACCGGGATCGATGACGACGTACGCCGCGAAATACAGCACCTGCTCGAGCTCTTTCGGGCTCATGTCGAGCAGCATCTTCATGCGGCACGGAATGCCTTTGAAGTACCAGATATGGGAAACGGGAACGGCCAGCTCGATGTGACCCATGCGCTCGCGGCGCACCTTGGCGCGCGTGACTTCAACGCCGCATTTGTCGCAGACGATGCCCTTGTATCTGCCGCGCTTATAGCGTCCGCAGTGGCATTCCCAGTCCTTCGTCGGTCCGAAGATCCGTTCGCAGAACAGGCCGTCCTTTTCGGGTTTCAGAGTGCGATAGTTGATCGTTTCGGGCTTTTTCACTTCGCCGTGAGACCACTCGAGGATCTTTTCCGGGGAAGCCAGACCGATCTTAAGAGCATCAAATTCCGTTAAATCAAACATTTGCTGTCTCCTTTCGCACGTTATTCGGGATCGTCCTCGTCGCCGAGGTCCAGATCCATATCATCTCCGAGGTCGAACTCGTCGTCCATCAGCGCGTCATCCATGTCGGAATCCTCGTCGAAGTCGCCGCCGAAGTCGATATCGTCGATATCCTCTTCGTCCTCGTCCTCATCCTCCATCGGCTGGATCGGGGTATCCTCGAGTCCGGAGATGTTGATATTGTCGGTAAAGCGGGTCTCTTCATCGTCGTCCTCGCCGATCTCGATCTCCTCGCGCGATTCACCGAGAACGCGCATATCGAGGCCGAGCGACTGGAGTTCCTTGATGAGGACCTTGAATGATTCGGGCACGCCGGAGGGCTTCACGTTCTCGCCCTTGACGATGCTCTCGTAGGTCTTTACACGGCCCACGACGTCGTCGGACTTGACGGTGAGGATCTCCTGCAGGGTGTTCGCCGCGCCGTACGCTTCGAGCGCCCAGACTTCCATCTCGCCGAAGCGCTGTCCGCCGAACTGCGCCTTGCCGCCCAGCGGCTGCTGCGTGACCAAGCTGTACGGGCCCGTGGAACGCGCATGGATCTTGTCATCGACAAGGTGATGCAGCTTCAGGTAGTACATGTAGCCGACCGAAACGCGGTTCTCGAACGGTTCGCCCGTTCTGCCGTCGTACAGGATCGTCTTGCCGTCCTCGTCGCAGCCCGCCTTCACGAGCAGCTCCTTGATGTCCTGCTCGGTCGCGCCGTCGAAGACCGGCGTCGCGATCTCGATGCCGAGCTTCTTGCACGCCATGCCGAGGTGCAGTTCAAGGATCTGACCGATGTTCATACGGGACGGAACGCCGAGCGGATTCAGAACGATCTGCAGCGGCGTGCCGTCGGGCAGGAACGGCATATCCTCTTCGGGGAGGATGCGGGAGATAACGCCCTTGTTGCCGTGACGGCCTGCCATCTTGTCGCCGACGGAGATCTTGCGCTTCTGCGCAATGTATACGCGGACCATCTGGTTCACGCCCGGACTCAGCTCGTCCTTGTTCTCGCGGGTGAAGATCTTGACGTCGACGACGACGCCGCCCTCGCCGTGCGGTACTCTGAGAGACGTGTCGCGCACGTCGCGCGCCTTTTCACCGAAGATCGCGCGCAGGAGGCGTTCTTCCGGCGTGAGCTCGGTCTCGCCCTTCGGGGTGACCTTGCCGACCAGGATGTCGCCCGAACGCACCTCCGCGCCGGGGCGGATGATGCCGTTCTCGTCGAGCTGCGAAAGCGCGTCCTCGCCGATGTTCGGGATGTCGCGGGTGATCTCTTCCGGTCCGAGCTTCGTTTCACGCGCTTCGACCTCGTGCTCCTCGATGTGGATCGACGTGTACACGTCCTCCTTGACGAGCTTTTCGGAGATCAGGACCGCGTCCTCGTAGTTGTAGCCCTCCCACGTCATGAAGCCGATCAGGATGTTGCGGCCGAGTGCGATCTCGCCGCCTTCCGTCGACGCGCCGTCCGCGATGACGTCGCCCTTCTTCACACGCTCGCCGTGCTCCACGATCGGGCGCTGATTCAGGCAGGTGCCCTGGTTGGAACGGCGGAACTTCAGAAGCTTATGACGATACGGTACGCCCGCGTCGCTCGTGATCTCGATCGTGTCCGCGTCGACGTACGTGCAGACGCCGTCGCACTGCGCGAGCACCGTGATGCCGGAGTCCGCGGCCGCCTTGTGCTCCATGCCGGTCGCCACGACGGGCGCTTCGGGTTTCAGAAGCGGGACCGCCTGACGCTGCATGTTCGAGCCCATCAGCGCGCGGTTCGCGTCGTCGTTCTCCAGGAACGGGATCATTGCCGTCGCGACGGAAACGAGCTGCTTCGGAGAGACGTCGATGTAATCGACCTCGTTCGACTTGACCTCGATGATCTGGTCGAGCTGACGCGCGATGAGACGGTCCTTCTTGAACCAATGCGTGTTTTCGTCGACCGGCTCGTTTGCCTGTGCGACGATCGCGCCGTCCTCCTCGTCCGCGGTGAGATACACGATCTCATCGGTGACGATGCGGTTTTCCTTGTCGATCACGCGGTACGGCGCTTCGATCAGACCGTACTCGTTGATGCGCGCATAGGTGGACAGCGAGTTGATAAGACCGATGTTCGGACCTTCAGGCGTCTCGATCGGGCACATTCTGCCGTAATGCGAGTAGTGAACGTCGCGGACCTCGAACGTTGCGCGGTCGCGGTTCAGACCGCCCGGGCCGAGCGCCGAAAGACGGCGCTTATGCGTGAGCTCCGAAAGCGGGTTCGTCTGGTCCATAAACTGCGAGAGCTGGGACGAACCGAAGAACTCCTTGATCGCCGCGGTGACCGGGCGAATGTTGATGAGGTTCGACGGCATGACCACGTCCATATCCTGCAGACCCATGCGCTCGCGCACGACACGCTCGAGGCGCGTGAGACCCACGCGGATCTGGTTCTGCAAAAGCTCGCCGACCGAACGGATGCGGCGGTTGCCGAGGTGGTCGATGTCGTCCGTCTTGCCGATGCCGTAGGCAAGGTTCATGAGGTAGGAGATCGACGCGACCATATCGTCCGGGACGATGTGGCGCGGGATCAGCTCGTCGTAGCGCTTGCGCAGGTAATCCTTCAGCGCGTCGCCCTCGACGCCCTCCTCCGCCGCCTGCTTCAGGATCGCTTTCAGCGTCGGAATATGCACGTCCTCGTTGAGACCCGCCTCGATCGGCTCGAAGGGCAGATAGCCCCTTGCGGACGCGAAGAAGTTACCGACGACCTTGACGCGCACGTCGTCCTCGTTGCGGATCCACACGGCGTTGATGCCTGCATTCTGGATCGCTTCCGCGGTCGCCTTGTCGATCTTCTGTCCCGCTTCGACGAAGATCTCGCCCGTCTCCTCATTGACGACGGTCTCGTCCGCGATCT
Source organism: Clostridia bacterium (assembly GCA_017554455.1). GTDB lineage: Bacteria > Bacillota > Clostridia > Christensenellales > CAG-138 > UBA3792. The sequence continues at coordinate 7,565 of JAFZIH010000148.1, forward strand.
GATCGCGAATGCGTGCCTTGAGCGCGAGCTTCTTATTATACTTATAGCGGCCGACGCGCGCGAGATCGTAGCGGTTGTCGAAGAACAGACCGTGCAGAAGGTTTCTTGCGCTTTCCTCTGTCGGCGGCTCGCCGGGACGCTGTCTCTTATAGATGTCAAAGAGACCGTCCAGTTCGCACTTGCCGGGATCCTTCTGGAGCGTCTTCAAAAGACGGTCCTCTTCGCCCAGGAGATCGAGGATCTGCGCGTTCGTGCCGTAGCCGATGGCGCGCAAAAGCGAGGTGATGAACACCTTGCGCTGACGGTCGATCTTGACGTAAAGGATCTCGTTCGAGTCGGTCTCGTACTCGAGCCACGCGCCGCGGTTCGGGATGACCTGACTGGAATAAAGGACCTTTTTGCCCAGCTTATCCTTCGCGGATGCGTAGTATGCGCCGGGGGAACGGACGAGCTGCGAAACGATAACGCGCTCCGCGCCGTTGATGATAAACGTGCCCTGCGGCGTCATCAACGGGAAATCGCCCATGAATACTTCCTGCTGCTTGACCTCGCCCGTCTCCTTGTTGATCAGGCGCACGGTCACGCGCAGGGGCGCCGCGTAGTTCACGTCGCGGCTCTTGCTCTCTTCGATGGAGTACTTGGGCTTATCGAGATCGATCCGATAATCCACAAACTCCAGGATGAGCTTTCCGGAAAAGTCGACGATCGGCGAAATGTCGTTGAAGACTTCGCGCAGATCTTCTTTCAGGAAGTGGTAATAGGAATTCTTCTGCACCTCAATGAGATCGGGCATCTCCAGAACTTCCGAAATGTGCGAAAAGCTCTTTCTGACGCGCTTTCCCATCTTGACGTCATGCATCATTGCGTTCTCTCCTTGCTGCTGTTTTTTTCGGGCGAATTCCCCCGCCCGGGGAGGTGGCAATATTCCTTACCTCCTGTGTTTTTCAGTCCCGAATGGCTCGCTTTATTTCAATCCGCGTAGACTTTGGGGGCATATTCCCACAGTATAGGCATCATAATGCAATATCGGATATTATCAAATCCAAATCAATATGTCAAGCGGAAAATTCACAAAATGAAAATATTTTTTTACTGACGCCGGATTTGTGCGCATACATTGTATAGGCGGCAACAAATACGTCCATACTCCGTACAAATCAAAGGAGGTGAAACCATGAAAGGAACCCATACGGGCTGGACCGAACAGGAGGACGCGGCGCTGCTCGAGCGCGTGCTCGACGCGCGGCGATCGCGTAAGCCCTTAAAGACCGCGTTCGACGCCGTTGCAGAAACGACCCACCGAAGGCCGAACAGCGTCCGCAACCATTATTACACGCAGCTGAAGCCCTCCGAAAGGGCCGAACCGGCGTTTTCCCCCTTCTCCGAAGAGGAGACCGACCGACTTTTGAATGCGGTGCTGCTTGCGCTTTCGAAGGGACAGTCGGTGCGCGCCTGCACGCTCGCGATGGCAAACGGCGACACGCGCCGCATGCTGCGCTATCAGAACAAATATCGCGCGCTACTGAAAACGCAGCCGGAGCGGGTGTGTGCCGCGCGCCGCGCGCTGATCGAACAGGGACACCGCGTGCCGGACCCGTTCGTGCGCGATCCCTGTTCGCCGCACGTCGGACGTCCGCCGAAGCCCTCGGGCGAGCTCGAGACCCGCATCCGCGCGCTGCTCGACACGCTCTTACGAAATCTCATCGCCCTGACGCAGGGTGAAAGTGCGGGCTGAATGAAAAGGAGGTCTCCCCTCCTTTTTATACTTTCGGAAAGCATTGAAAAAACCGCCCGATGCCTTTATAATATAAATCGAAAGGAGCGGTAACGAAATGCTGATCTGGATTTTGATCCTGCTGCTCTCCATTGGCACCGCCGCGGGGCTGTCCTTTGCGTTCGGTCCGTGCGAGACGTGGTCGTTTGTCCTGCGCATCCCGCTGCTGTTTTTTGCGGCGTACGTTGCGTGGGTGATCCTGTACGCGCTGCTGTTTTCGTTCATCTCGCTGTTTATCGACAAGCGGAAGCCGGTCACGAAGGTGCATCACGGCATGCGGCGGTTCGTCGCGGAAACGATGCAGTTTGCAATGATCGTCGGACGGATCCGCGTGCACGCGGAAGGGCTCGACCGCATCGACCGGACGAAGCCCTTTCTGCTCGTCGCAAACCACCGTTCCATGATCGACCCGTTCATACCCCTTTCGCTTCTCAAAGGCACGGAGATCGTCTATATCTGCAAGCCGGAAGTGAAAGACATGCCGGTCTTCGGGCGGTACGCGCATATCTGCGGCTTCCCGTTCATCGACCGCGAAAACAACCGGGCTGCGCTGAAAACGATCCTGCACGCCGTCGATATTCTGAAGGACGAGCAGACCGCCGTCGCGATCTTTCCGGAGGGCACGCGCAACAAGACCGACGCGCCGCTTCTTCCGCTGCACGCCGGGTCCTTCTCGATCGCAAAGCGCGCAAATGTTCCGATCGTCGTCGCTGCAAGCCGCAACACGGAGAAGGCATTGAAGCAGGTGATCTGGCACGGCACGAAGGTCTCGTTCAAGGTTATCGACGTGCTCACACCCGATAGAATCGCCGATCTCTCCACACAGGAGATCGCGGCGCGGGTTGCGGAAGCGATCGAAGCCGAGATGAAAGACTGAACCGTATATGCAGACAGCACCCGCGCGGGTGCTGTCTTTTTTCCTATTGCTGCGTGATTCTGTCGCATACCAGCTCCGCGAGCGTGCAGATGAATTCCGCGCTGCCCGGACGGTCCGAGAACGGAAAGAGCCGCGCGTGGATCTCATCCGGACCGAGAAAGCCGACGCCGATCGCGTCGCGCATCGCGTGCTCTTGGCTTTGTTCGCCGAGAAGCCGCGCGACTGCGGGCTGCAGTTCAACGAGCGGCGGGCGCTCGCGCTCCCGTTCCCGTTCCGCGACGATCCGCACGCCCTCGCACAGCGGTTCAAAGCCGCAAAGATGCGGCGTGATCCCGAATCGCAACAAAAGTTCCCCCGCCGTGCGGGACGCGTCCCTTTCCCTGTGCGGCATGCGTTCCGCGCCGCCGTACGCAAAAAACCGATCCTGTTTCGTCAACATAAAACTCCCCTCCCATCGGCAACAGTTTGCCTTATACGGAGGGGAAATGCAACGGATGAGATTTTACGTTGTGCGGGAAAGCCGTGAACGATCCTTGAACGGCGCTAAACCGTCAGCGTTTGGCGGGCTTTCGGAAGCGCGGGCTTCTCCTGCGGTCGCTTGTTCGGTGCAACCGTGACGGTCAGACCGTCCCCGCCGAGCTTCTTTGCCTCGACGAGCGCAAGCCGCGCGCGCGATCCGCGCATGAGAAGCTCCATGCGCTTCGGCGCAAGCCGGTTTTCGTCCAGCGCGCGAAACAGTGCCGCAAGCCGGTCCGCGGGGTAGCATACGGAAACCGTTCCGCCGTTACGGAGCAGCAGAAACACCGCGCGGCACCAGTCGGAAAGCAGGGAATCGTCCGCGTGCCGCGCGATCGCGCGCGGTCCCGGTTCGCCGGTCGTGAAGTACGGCGGGTTCATCAGCACGCGCGAAAAAAGACCGTGTCCAAGCGCGTCCGGCGCGTCCTCCGCGTGCAGCACGAGGAACCGGATCGCCTGTCCGTTCCGCTCGGCGCTGCGCTTTGCGAGCGCGATCTGCGCTTCGTCGATGTCGATCCCGGTATAATTGCCGCCGTACCGCGCCATCGCGTAGAGGCACATCACGCCGTTTCCCGTGCCGAGGTCCAGCACCGTATCCTTTTCCCCGAGCCGCGCAAAGTGCACGAGCGCGATCGGGTCCTCCGTAAAGCAGCCGTGCGCGGGATCCTGAAAGATCCCCGTCCGCCCTTCGATCAGCCATTCCCAGCGTTCCATGCTATCCCTCCGGTACGAACGGATTTCCCGTGCTCTCCGGCGCGGGCGTCGCCTGTTCCGTAATGCCGTCCGCGCCGTAGGAGGCGATCGAAACGCCCGTATAATAGTGGAACAAAATTTCCCGGTAGTCCGAGCCGTGCTTCGCCATGCCGTTCGCGCCGTTCTGGCTCATGCCGACGCCGTGTCCGTAGCCCTTCACGTGAAAAACGATCCCTTTTTCCGTCCACGCAACCGTGAACATCGTGCTCCGGAGTCCGAACAGGTTCCGCGCCTGCTTGCCGGTGATCTTCGTTTTGCCGAGCCGCAGCGTTTCCACGCGCCCGCTCTCGTACGCCTTTTCGATCGCGATCCCGTCGCGGACGTTGTCCTTGGTGATCCCGCTTTCCGGGTACTTCGCCGCGATCAGCTCGACGAGCGCGTCCGTGCCGAAGTCCACGTCCTCCTCGCGCATCGGGTCCTCATAGGGACTGTCCACGCCGCGAAGATACGGCAGCGCGTTCGCGTAGACGTTCTCGGAGTTTTCGGTCTGCCCGCCGGAACAGGCGTGGTACAGCGCGTCGCAGAGCTTGCCGTCGTAGATGAGCACCTCTCCCGCCGTTTCCATGACCGCCTGCGCCACGCGGTTGTAGTTGTTTGCGTAATCGTCCTTCCATGCGTTCTGCATGCGCTCGTGCGTCGAGAACGCCTGACAGCACTTGCTGTTCGTGCACACGTCCGCGTCCGGATTCGTGTGGCAGCCGCCGTGCGCCATGCTGTACAGCGTGTAGGTGCGCGACGCGACCGCCTGCGCCTTCAGCGCCTCGAAGTCGTAGTATGCGGGCATCTCCGCGGACACGACGCCGACGATGTATTCCTCAAGGTCCATGTCGACAAGCTTGTCCGCCCGATGGTCATAGACCTTGATCGTCGTCGTTTCCGTCCAGTCGAAGTACGCGTACAGATCGAGGATCGTCGGCGCGGGCGTTCGGATCGCAATACTGCCCGCCTCCGCCGGCGTACAGGATTCCGCTTTGATCTCCCGTCCGCTCAGCACCAGGCGCATCAGCAGAAAGAGCAGCACGCAGAGCGCCAGCAGCACGGCGCAGAGCGTCATGACGATCACGGGATTTTGTTTCTGTTTCTTCCTTCTGTTCATGGTTTATATTATAGTGCCTGTCCGCGGAAAATGCCAGTTATTTTTACTTGTACCGAAATTCCCGTCCCCCGTTGCAATCGGCTCCCCTCCCGTGCTATAATACAGCTATGAATATCCGTTTTTCGCCAGAAGCGGCGCGGCGCGAACTGACGCCGATCGACAATCTGTTTCTTCTCGAATACATGCCCGAAGCGGACGGCATGTTTGTGAAGGTATACCTCTACGGGCTGATGCAGTGCTATCATCCCTCGCTTTCCGACGCGGACATGAGCGACGCGCTCGGTCTTTCCGAAGCGCAGATCCGCTGCGCATTCGTGTACTGGCAGGCAAAGGGGCTCGTGCGCATCCGCAGCGACGAACCGCTGACCGTGGAATATTTGCTCACCGAACAGCCCGCCGTGACGACGGCGACGCCGGTGAAGTACCGCCGATTCATTGAATCGCTCAACGCGCTGCTGTCCCCGCGCTCGCTCGATCTCCGGGAAATGAAAGCGATGTACGACTGCATCGAGCTTTACGGGCTCGAGGAGGGCGCTGTGCTCTCGCTCGTCGCGTACTGCATGGAGCTGAAGGGCAAGCGCGTTTCCGCGAATTACGTCCTGACCGTCGCGCAGGAATGGAGCGAACGGGGCGTCAAAACGCAGGCCGCCGCCGAGCAGTACGTTGCGGATTACCGCGTGCAGAAGCACGGCGCGGCGGAGGTTTTGCGCCGCTGGAACAAGCGCCGTCCGCCGACCGTCGACGAAATGGCGCTCTACGACCGCTGGACAAACGAGCTCGGCTTCGACGCGGAAACGATCCTTGCGGCCGCGGCGCGCATGACGGACGTCGCTTCGCCGACGTTCGCGATCCTAAGTGATCGCCTTTCCGAGATGAAGGAAAACAAGGTCACCAGCGTGGAGGCCATGGACGCCGCTGCGGAGCAGCAGAGCGCGGACCGCGAGTTTGCGCGGATGGTCTATGCGCGGCTCGGCAAGATCGGCGCGCCGGACAAAACGACGATCGCGCAGCTACGCATGTTCCGCGAGGAAAAGGGCGTCTCGCGCGAGGCGATCCTGCTTGCCGCGGACGAGTGCGCCGGTGCGGAGCGCGCGCTCGGGCTTTTGAAAAAGATGCTGTCCGAATGGGCGGACGCGCATATCGAAACCGTTGAACAGGCGGAAGAAGCGCTGAAAAAGCCGAAAGCGGCGCCTGTCGGAAAGAAGAAAAAGAACGCCGCGCTGCTCTATGAGCAGACGCCGATCTCCGAGGACGATTTCAACCAGCTGGTTGTGGACCTGAACGAGGACGTATGACGAACGAATTGAAACGCTATTACAGCGATCTCCGGGACAAAAACTATCGTCTCTGGCAGAAGCGCGTTGCGGAATGTGAAGCGAAGGAGCCGCGGTTCCGTGCGCTCAACGAGGAACCGGGACGCGTCATGCAGCAGGCGGCCGCCGGAAAGCTTTCCTATGCCGCCGCGAAGTCGCGGCTCGGGCAGATCGAAGCGGAACGCAGGAATCTCCTGATCTCCATGGGGCTGAAATCCGACTATCTCGACATGATCTATACCTGCACGGTCTGCCGTGACACGGGCGTCGACGGCAAAACCGGCAAGCCCTGCGCATGCGCCCTGAAGAAGGAACAGGAAATGATGCTGTCCGCCTCTCGCATCAACGACCGCGAAACTTTCGCAAATTTCAACGAATCGATCTATCCGAACAACGAGCAGAAAAAGCAGGGCCTCGGCATGAAGCGGTTCTGCGAGCGCTACGTCGCAGCGCTTCCTCGCCCGGAAAAACCGAACATGCTCATTCTCGGGCAAAGCGGTCTCGGCAAGAGCTTTTTCGGCAACGCGATCGCCTACGCCGCGATCGACAAGGGCGTCCGCACGCTGAAGGCGACGGCGTATCAGTGCATCCAGAACGTTCTAAACGCGCTCGAATCACGAGAGGACGCGCTCAAAACGTATCTTTCCGCAGAGCTTCTGATCCTCGACGATCTCGGCACAGAGCCGATGGTCCCGAACATCACGGTCGAAACGATCTTCCGTATTCTCAACGAACGCGCCGCCGCGCTGCTGCCGACGGTTCTGATCTCTAACCTTGACCGCGAGGGATTGTTTGAACGCTACGGCGAACGCGTCGCAAGCCGCATGATGGACGGCGCGCTGACCTCGATCGTCATACTGCGCGGGGACAATCTCCGCACGAGGACGCGCTGATGCTGTACCTTGTCGCAACGCCCATCGGAAATCTCGGCGACCTCAGCCCGCGGGCGGTCGAAGTCCTGTCCGCGGTCGACGTGATCTACTGCGAAGACACGCGCCATACGGGACTGCTTCTCAATCATTTCAACATCAAAAAACCGACCCGCTCCCTGCACACGCACAACGAGCGCGAACGCACCGACGAGGTCGTCGCTGTTCTCAAAGGCGGTCGCGACGTCGCCTACGTTTCCGACGCGGGCATGCCAGGCGTTTCCGATCCCGGAGCCATGCTCGTCGCGGCGTGCCAGAAGGAAGGCCTTCCCCACACCGTGATCCCCGGACCGAGCGCCGCGGTCATCGCCGCCGTGCTTTCGGGACTGCCCGCGCAGCCGTTCAGCTTTTTCGGCTTTCTCCCGCGGGAAAGCGCGCCGCGCCGCGAAACGCTCGACGCGATCGCTTCCGTGCATCATCAGGTCATTCTCTACGAAAGCCCGCACCGCGTGCAGGCAACGCTGATCGACCTACTGGACCGCTTCGGCGACGGTCCCGCGGCGGTCCTTCGGGAGCTTACCAAGAAGTTTGAGACCGTCGTGACCGGCACGCTGTCCGAACTGATCGAACGCTTTTCGGAGGAGCCGAAGGGCGAATGTGTGATCTGCTTCGTTCCGGGGCAAAAGACGAAAGAAACCGCGCCGGATCTCGACGCGCTGCTCACGGATCTATTGAAGACCGAATCGGTCAAGGACGCCGCGGCAATCGCTGCCGAACGTCTCTCCTTACCGAAAAAGCAGGTCTACCGCCGCGCGTTGGAGCTGAAACAATAAACTTTACCGAACAGAAAAGAGGAGGTTTTCGCCTCCTCTTTGTTTCTTTTGGCTCTTACCCGATCGCGGAAACGACCGCGTCGATCGCGTCCTCATTTCGGACCGTGACCGCGGGATCCTTCACCGTTTCGCGGAGCGTGTCCATGCACTTGGTACCTAAAAGCTGCGAAACGATGCGCTCGCGTACGCCGGGATAGCGGTCGATATCGACGACGCCGGTCTCGCCCTCCACGCGCAGGAACAGGCAGAACAGCGTTTTGCCGTCCTTTTCGCTTTTCATCGTTCCGACGCTTCCGACCGGCACATCCTTTGCCGCGTCGTACAGCCCGATCAAAAGCTCGTCCTTCGGCGCGACCGCAAGATCGCCGACGCTGCCCTGCGAGATGAATTCATTGTCGCGGCTTTC
>JAFZIH010000149.1 GCA_017554455.1 Clostridia bacterium
CTCGGACGCAGCTTTGCCGCGGAACAGTGGAGATTCGTCGATCCCAAGGTATTTGCGCTTGCGCGCGAAGAAGCGAAGGACGCACGTAAAAACGACAAACTCTGCATCATGGGCAGCGATATCGATCCGCATTGCATCGATCTCTGCAAAAAGCACGCAAAAAAAGCCGGCGTCATGCTCGAATGGCAGGTGCGGCCGGTGAAAGAACTTGCGACCGAATGGCATAACGGCGTACTGATCTGCAATCCGCCGTACGGCGAACGCCTTTCCGACGCGAAAGCGGTCAAAGCACTGTATCGCGAGATGCATACGGTCTTCGAAAGAATCCCGGACTGGCAGATCAACGTAATCACCTCAAACCGCGATTTCGAAGCCGTCTACGGGAAGCCTGCGGATCGCCGCAGAAAGCTTTCTAACGGCGGCATGGTCTGTACGCTGTATCAGTATAATGCTCATAAGAATTAAAACCGGACGCCGTTTATTGCGGCGTCTTATTCTTTGACCTTGCTCATATGCTGATTGGGGAGGGCCAAGTTATGCGTAAACTCATTTCCGTTTTACTTACAATATCATTTTTGATTCTTATCATGCCGATTGCATCGGCGGACGGTCCGACGCTCTGTTACTGCATTCGCCCGATACATTCCGATCTCATCATTGCGGAAAGCAATGCGGACGAATGGCAGAACGTGGCGGGACTTACAAAGCTGCCTGCCGTGCTGACACTTTGTCTTGCCGTCGATAAAGGTCTGCTCGATGAAAACGCGGTCGTTACGGTCGGCGCAAACGCCGCGACGCAGGGCGGACCGTCCGCTTATCTCAAAAAAGGTGAGACCATTGCTGTGAAGGAATTGCTGCTCGCGGCGGTCATGATCTCTGCAGGCGATGCGATCTATGCGCTTGCAGATCACGCGTTTGGTTCGGAAGACGTTTTCCTGAACAACATTGAGCTTACCATGCGCGCGGCGGGCGTCGATAAGAAACTGCCGGAGTGTCTCGGTACGTATATGACGTTCTCCTGCAAAGAACTGATCCTGCTCGGTGAAGCGGCGGCGGAGAGCCCGACGTTTCTGAAATACTGCTCGGAAAAGTATTATGTCCTGGAACACGCGGACGGCCGAAAAACGGAACTTGCGACGGCAAATAAGCTCCTTACGACGCTGCCGGGGTGCATCGGTCTGTTCACAGGGAGCTCAAAGTCCGACGGATACTGCGGCGTCTTCGCGTGCAGACGCGGGGAAGCGACGTATATCTGCGCGGTGACCGGCGCGCAAAACAGTAAGACGAGATTCGAAACGGCGTCGAAACTGTTCGAGGAAGCGTTTGCGAACTATAAGTATTACACGATCTGCGATCCCGACGAGCCGGTCGTTGAATCGTACCCGGTCGAGGGAGGAGACGTCGATTCGATCGACCTTTACGCAAGGGAAAGCTTTGGACTGTTGATGAAAAAGAGCAACGGTGAGCCGCAGAAGCGCTTCGATCTGCCTGATATCCTTACCGCGCCGCTGGATCCCGAGCACGCGGTCGGCAGTATCGCGTTTTACGACGCGGACGGAATACTGCTTTTGGAAGCGGCGCTGTATCCGAAGATTCCGGTACGAGCAAGCGGGTTTTCGGAGATCCTGAAACGAGTGCTTTCATCGTTTGTCAGCGGATAAAGAAGCGGGGAATTGCACTTGCAATACCCCGCTTTTTCGGTTATAATAGCTGCATGATACTGATGAATCTGAGTTTATTGATGAGCGATCCGCTCGAATTTCTGAAGCTTCTCGGATGCGTGCTGCCCGTGATGCTGTTAAGCCTGACGCTGCATGAATGGGGACACGCGTATGCGGCGCATTTGTGCGGAGACGATACCGCAAGCAATCTCGGCAGAATGACGCTGAATCCGCTGAAGCATATCGACCCGATCGGTTTTTTGGCAATCCTGTTCATCGGTTTCGGTTGGGCAAAGCCCGTTCCGGTCAATCCCCGCAATTATCGCAACTACAAGCAAGGCGAGGCGATCGTTTCTCTCGCCGGCGTCACGATGAACCTTTTGCTTGCGATCCTGTTCGCGATCGCGTACGTCCCTTTGTGCCGGATGTATCTGTTCGGTTCCTACGCATGGCTCGAAAACGGACTTTTGATGCGGATCATTGAATACGGAATATCGCTGAACGTCGTTCTGATGCTATTTAATCTGCTTCCGTTCTATCCGCTGGACGGGTATCATATCTTTGAATTGCTGTTCGCGCGGCGTTTGCCGATGAACGTATTTTTGTTCCTGCGCAGATACGGACAGTATATCCTGATCGGGATCCTGATCCTTTGCCGCGTGACCGGATTCCATCCGATCTCACAGCTGACGTCGTGGATCATAGACAAATTGATAAGGATTGCCTTTATGATTGGCTGAACCTATGGAAGAATACCGCGTTTCGCTTTCACAATTTGAAGGACCGCTCGATCTGCTGCTGCATCTAATCGACAAGGCGGAGATCAATATCGAGGATATCTTCGTGTCCGAGATCACCGCGCAGTATCTTGCGTACATGGACGATCTTTCCGATCTGGACATGGACCGCGCAAGCTCGTTTCTGACGGTTGCGGCGCAGCTGCTTCTGATCAAATCGAGAAGCTTGCTGCCGCGTCCGCCTGCGGAAGATGAGGAAGAGGAGGATCCGAAGGAAGCGCTGATCCGTCAGCTGCGCGAGTACAAAGCGTTCAAGCAGGCGAGCGAAGAGCTGCATGAACGCTTTGAAGCGGCAAAGAAGTCTTTCACGCGGCTCCCGGAGGACGTTGTGCTGCCGCCGCAGAAGTTCGAACTTCCGAACGCTACGATCGACAATCTGTATCAGGCGTTTCTGGATATCTTAAATCGCGAAAACGAGACGGAGGAGAAGGTCGACAGGACACAGAATGTACGGCCCGATACGTTTACGGTGCGCGACCGCGTCGTGCATCTGCGTACAAAACTGAAAGAAGGACGCGTGCGCTTTGCGGATCTGTTCACGGACGCAAGTTCGCGCATGGAGAAAGTCGTGACGTTTATGGCGCTTCTGGAAATGCTCGCAAGGGGCGAAGTGCATATCACGCAGGGCGCGACGTTTGCGCCGATCTATATCCGCGCAAAAGCGCTTCAGGAGGGCGACGGAGAAGCCGTCTACATGGATGAGGTAGAGGACTGATGGAAAAGAAAAAAGCGGCAATCATAGAGTGCATGCTGTTCGTGGCGGGAGAGCCCGTCCTGATCACAGAGATCGCCCGCGTGCTCGAACAGGACGAAGCGTCTGTCAAAGCGCTTCTGTATGAAATGGAAATGACTTATCGCGAGGAGGGACGCGGGATCTGCCTGCTCAGTACCGAAGACACCGCACAGCTCGTTTCTAACAGCGATTATATCGCATACGTCGAAGCGCTTTTGCAGCCGGAACAGAAAAAGAGCGTATCGCAGTCCATCATGGAAACGCTTGCCGTCATCGCATACAAGCAGCCGGTCACGCGCGCGGAGATCGAAGCGGTCCGCGGCGTGCGCTGTGAATACGCCGTAAGCCAGCTCCAAAAGCTCGGACTGATCGCCGCAGTCGGCAGAAAAGACGTCATCGGAAAGCCGATGCTCTACGCCACGACCGACACGTTTTTGCATAAGTTCGGACTGCATAACCTGAGTGAACTTCCGACGCTTCCGCTGGAGGCGCCGGAAACCATCGAAACCGTATAAGGGGGATCTTATGAACAAGCGTACGGATTATCTTTCCTGGGACGAATACTTTATGGGCGTTTCGCTGCTGTCCTCGTACCGCAGCAAGGACCCGAGCACGCAGGTCGGCGCCTGCATCGTCAACGAGAACAACAAGATCATGTCGGTCGGTTATAACGGCTTTCCGATCGGCTGCAGCGACGACGAGTTCCCGTGGGACCGCGAGGGCGATCCGTACGATACGAAATATCCGTACGTCTGCCATGCGGAGCTGAACGCGATTCTGAACAACGACGGCGCTTCTTTGCAGGGCTGCCGTATCTACGTCGCGCTTTTCCCGTGCAATGAATGCGCAAAGGCGATCATCCAGTGCGGCATCAAGGAGGTCGTTTACCTTTCCGACAAGTACAACAATACGCCTATGAATCGCGCCAGTAAGCGTCTTTTCAACGCCGCGGGCGTGCGGCTTCGCAAGCTGATCCCGAAACGCAGCTCGATTTTGATCGATTTCGACGAGAGAAAAGTGTGACCTTCCATTGCAAGATCGACCGTATTCGTTTGATTCATATATCGTTCGATTGCATTTTTCTAACGTGTGTTGTATAATCATATCGGCAAATAGCTGAATGTTTGATAGGAGGTAATGATATGGCTTTTTGCAGAAATTGCGGTACGCAGATCGACGATGGGGCAGCGTTCTGTCCGAATTGCGGAACAGCGACAAATTCGAATGTGGTTCCCGTACAGAAGCAGGCAAAGGGACCGGGCGGTCCTCTCTTCTGGAGGATCTACACGAAAGCGTTCAAAGCATTGATAGAGAAGCCCATTCGGCTTTGGGGCATTTCCCTTCTCGGCGCTTTGCTGATCTGCGTCGGCGGAATGTTGGCCGGCTTTGCAATCCCGGCGCTTGCCATTGCAGTTGCTATGCTGTTCAACGTTTCTCTTGCGGCAATCTTCCTCAAGGGATATCACAGAGAACAGGTCTACTGCTATGAACTGTTCGACACGTTCAAGGATTGGGGTACCATCAAACGCGTTCTGACCGGCATGGGCTGGTCGTATCTTTGGATCTTCCTTTGGGCGTTGATCCCGATCGTCGGACCGGTGTTTGCGATCATAAAGGGTTACGAGCATGGGCTCGTCCCGTACATCCTTGTTAAAAAACCTGAACTCAACGCGATTCAGGCAAGAGAACTGTCGATTGAAAAGACCAAAGGACACAAGTGGCAGATGTTCCTTGCGGACTTCCTCGTCGGCGCGGCGATCGGCGTCGTGTTCGCGATTCTCGGAGGACTCAGTGCGATCAGATACGTCGGCGTTTTCTTTGCCATTGTATTTGTTCTGCTTTACATCGGCGTGATCGTTCTCCTTCCGCTGTTTCTGGGGCTTGTCCATGCAGCGTTCTATGAGGAACTGATCGGCGACGAAGAACCTGCAAAAGAGACGCCTGCGGAGGAAGCTCCTGCAGCAGAACCGGCAGAAAAGGTCGAAGAATAAACACATCTTGCATATTCAAAAAATCAATGCCGCGGGATCGATCCGCGGCATTTTTATCGTTTGATCCGAATTAATTGTGTTCAAAGAAGGAACGGAACGCCTGCAGCGCCTTGTTGCCTGCGAGCGTAAGCCGTGCGCTTTCAAGCTCTTTCAGCGCAGAGTATTTCGATTCAAGCAAATGTCGAAGGTTTGCAGCATCAGCAGGATCCAGCTTGTCGGATTCGAGCAGACGGATCGCTTCGGGAATTGCCGCGTCGCCGAGTTCGTAGATCAGATATTCAGTATCGATACGGTTATCAGGTTCGTTCTGCTGCGCACGCTCCAGATACCGGTCGACGTTATAGGCGGCGATCCTTCCGCGCGCGTTGCAAAAAGGTGCTATGAGAAGCATCGCGGCAACGCAGACGGTCAATACCGGCAAAACCTGAACGCGTCTGATCCACTGCGAAAGGATCAGCGTGATAAAACCGACCGTAAACAGGAACAGAAGGACTGCAACAAAGAACCGAGTATACGTAAGATCGAATCGCTCGATATAGAGCGCAAGTTTCGAAAACGCCGTCGCGATCAGGATCAGCGTCGCGAGAGCGAGCAGAGTATTTGCGGCTTTCTTTGCGACATTTAGAGCATTGCCGGACACCTTTGCAAATATCGTAAAGGACGTGCACAACAGCGCGTTGAGCGCAGCGACGGCGCACAGTTCAAAGAACCCGTTCCTTGCATACTCTGCCGCCGTATACTCATCGGGAAGCATGCTGGAAAACGCGCCCATGTAGAACGTCCACTGCGAAAAGAAGAACAGTCCGTAAATGATAAGCAGCGTGAGGGAGGGGATGAGAAACACGATCGCCGGGATCCTTTTGATGCGTGCGCCGATCGAATCCGCCTTTTCCTGTGTGGAAAAGCCGTCGAGCTTACGTTCTTTCGACGAACAGAATACGGAAAACAGTAATGCTGCGACCGGTATTGAGATCATCAGTTTGAGGATCGCTTCCGGGACGTCCTCCAGTGTGAAATCGATTTTGATCAGCGCTTCGAAACGCGGATCATAGGAGAGAAGCGAGATCGCGATCAGACCGAGCACAAGCGCCGCCGCAATGCCGATGACTGCATACAAAACGGCCATACCGACTTTTTTTGAGCGCGTTTTCCAATGAAAGAGCGAAAGGAAATACGCGGCAAAGGAAAAAAACGGATAGACGAAAATCGCTTTGATCGCATCCAGTATGAACGTTCCCGTGCGAAGCCGCTTGTTATGGTTTCCGAAAAGCGACAGCGCAAAGAACGCATATGCGATCAGGATCGCGTGCGCGTAGACGTAGGCGGTTTCAAAGAACAGCCCGTTGATCCATGCGTACACGGAAAAGATCACACCCGATACGAGCGAAAAGATCGTCACAAATCCCGGCCTCGCGCCGCAGAGCAAGCCGAGGATGAGCGTTGCCGCAAACAGCGAAGCGGATGTGATCCAGAACAGGAGCGTATTCTCGTGAAAGATCGACGTCCATATAAGATAGACCGCAACGGTCAGTATGATCGCATACACAAACCCGGCAGCGCGTTTTCTCATGCTCTCATTTGGATTTTCTTCTTGTATAATTTCTATTTGTTCCATGTTCCATCCTTTCTGACAGATCCGTCGCTGTTTTTATTAGATTTCGAAATATCCTTGTCAAATATTGTTGTGAATGTAGTATAGCGTATTGGAATCCGTATCAAAGAAATAAACGGTATAGCTGTCGAATTTATCGTATTTGCTTCCGCTTGTTCCGATCGGTGTACCTTCTTTTGTTTCGATATGTACGTAGTCTCCGGGCGTGATGCAGCCCGTGTCAAAATCATATTCACCGAGACGATTCTCCGTTTCCATCCATGTTTGAAAGTTCTCAAAATAACCGACGATATTTTCGGTATCCGAATCAGTCACGGTCTGAAACTGCAAGTTCGTTTCAAAAGCCGTCGCATCCGTGTACACATACTTGCAGTAATCTGTAAAGTCCTGCCAGCCTTCTTTATCGAAGAGCTCTTCTTTGCCGATATATCCTTCCGGAATGATCGATTCATTCAACGTAGGCAAAGGCAATAGCGTGCATGCCGACAAAGCTGACAGCATTAGGCAAATTAAAGTTTTATATAAGTTTCTCAGTGACATGACTTAATAATGCTCTTCATAATAGTAGTAGTGATTACCGAGCGGTTCAATGAAAAACGTATCATCACCATAAGAATCCTTAAAAAAGAAACCTTCGCCCTGGGGTGTCAAAGTCGCGGGATCGAGATCGTCCCAATTGGGTGCATGCATAGCATCTGTCTCGGAATAGTAAATGCCGTAATAGTGTGTATTGGAGCCCATGCCTTTTCCGCCGCAGGAGATTTCAACTATTCCGTTATCATGGACATATACATGCGACACGCCGTAAATCGAAAGCAAATCATCAAAAGAATTCGTTTCAGCCGCTTTCAGAAACGCAGTTTCGTTATCATGATACATGGCAACGATTTCGTCCCGGTCGGTCAGGTTATCGTGTGCGCTGTCGCTGATACAGGACAGTCCTCCGAGGAACATACCACCCAACTGACAGCCGCAGCAGAGCGACATCAGACAGATCATTAGCAGAAGAATAATCTTTTTCATGTCAACCTCCGTATCCTACTGCAAACCAATCTTCGCCGAGATCGGTCATGTCGTGGTAATAACTCCAATCCGTAAGCGATCCGTTGCCGCATCGGTCATATTCCTTACAGATTTGGTATCCAGTATCGAAAATATCGCTGTTGTAGACGAACCAAATGTATTTTGCAAAGCTCTCCGGAATCTCTCTGATGGATTCCAGTATAGGATCGTCAAATGCAGGAATCACTTCCGCTTTCAAACCAGAGATTTCTTCCTGTGTCAACGGCTCCTTTGAATAAACGGAGCAGATATCCACCTGCTCATAGCACCGAGTATCATCCCAATGGGTGTTTTCTCCTCTCAGTATATACACGACATTCGGATTATCAATCATCCATAAAGCAGCACGATCAAGCGCGTCTTTCTCTTCGTAA
Source organism: Clostridia bacterium (assembly GCA_017554455.1). GTDB lineage: Bacteria > Bacillota > Clostridia > Christensenellales > CAG-138 > UBA3792. The sequence goes on from JAFZIH010000149.1 coordinate 8,231, forward strand.
AAATGATCCGATGCAAATTTTGAAGAATACATTCCGTGTTTGCCGAAACAGCCGCAACTGAGGGACAGCAGACAGCTTATCAGCAGCAGAATAAACTTTTTCATTTGAAATCATTCCTTTGAAAGATCGACGACGGAGCCGTAACTGTGACGTTGATCCGGTTCCTTATCCTTTTCAAAGACAAGGATATCGCCGACTTCGCAGTCAAGCGCTTTGCAGATCGCGTCGAGGGTGGAGAAGCGGATCGCCTTTGCTTTGTTGTTTTTCAGAATTGACAGATTCGCAAGCGTGATGCCGACCTTTTCGGACAGCGTATTCAGCGACATCTTGCGCTTTGCCATCATAACA
>JAFZIH010000150.1 GCA_017554455.1 Clostridia bacterium
CTCTCCTTCAAAGAAATAAAAGGAAGAATTTCTTCCTTTTTGATCGGTTCGGTAAGTAATAAACGACGGTTTCCGTCAATCCTCGTCGGCGGGTTCGGTAATATCCTCTTCGAGCGGATCGTCTGCTTCGTCGGCACGGACCTTATCCGCAAGAATCTCAAGATTTGCCTGCCGCTTCTGTTCCTTCAGACAATCTTCACAGAGTTCATAGCCGGGCAGCGCGGGCTTTTCGCCGCATTCGCTGCACATAATGATCTCGTCGTCGGCAGCCGGCGCGTACCGGTGCGTGCGCTCCGCCGCGCAGGTGCGGCACATGGTCTCATTTCCGCGGATATAATTCAGTTCACAAATCGGGCATTTTCTGAGCATACCTATTTTGAATACCTCGCTTGTAGATTTCAAAGCATAGTATGCAAAGAGATGCGTGTTCTGTCAAGCCCTTTTTTTATTCTTTTTGAGATTCTTTTTCAATCGTTTCACAGTCGCGGAAGATCTGACCGAGCCGATTAAGAAGCTCCGCTTTGCCTTCACCCGTTTCCGACGAGAACGGAATCGCAAAAGGCGGCGCGCCGAGCTCCTTTGCGCGCTTGTTCGCTTCCGGCTTTCGTTTCGATTTTGCGATCTTATCCGCCTTCGTTGCGATGAGTGTATAAGGGATATTGTAGTAGATCAGATAGCGGAACATTTGAAGATCATCCTGCGTCGGTGCATGACGGATGTCGACGAGCATCAGAAGATGCTTGACCCGTCCGCTCTGCAAATACCGTTCGAGCAGTTCGCCCCAGCTTTTCTGCTCGGTCTTTGAAGCTTTCGCAAAGCCGTAGCCCGGCAGGTCGACAAGATAAAACGCCTTGTTCAGCAGAAAGAAATTGACAAGCCGCGTTTTACCCGGGCTTGCCGAGGTCTTCGCAAGCTTGTTGTTGTTTGTGAGACGGTTGATCAAGCTCGATTTGCCGACGTTCGACTTGCCGACGATCGCGATCTCGCACGGATGCGGCGCGGGGTAGCTGCCGTCGATCCCAGCACTTACAATAAATTCTGCCTGTCTGATTGCAAAAAGTTCTTCCATAGACCCCAGTATACCGTGAAAATTCACATTTCGCAAGATATTCGTTTACACTTTCGTCATTCGTTTTGGAAAAGAGCATGGTACAATTATGGTACAAGTATAAGAGGCCGAACTGTCGGCGGAAGGATCGATATGGGACTGTTTCATTCATCGGATATCGGATTGGACCTCGGCACGAGCAATGTGCTCGCGTACGTACGGGGCAAGGGCATCGTACTGCGTGAGCCGAATATCGCCGCGGTCGAACGCGGCTCGGGCAAGCTTGTTGCGATCGGTCAGGAGGCGAAGGAGCTCGTGGGCAGAGCGCCGGAGAACCTGATGATCATCCGGCCGATGCAGGACGGCGTAGTCGCGAACTTTGACGCGACGGAGCGCATGCTGACGCTGTTTTTCAACCGCATCGTCGGCAGCCGCATCTTCTTTAAACCGCGTGCGGTCGTGGCGGTCCCGTCGATGGCGACCGAGGTGGAAAAGCGCGCGGTCATCGAAACGACCGAAGGCGCGGGCGCACGGTATACGTTCCTTCTCGAAGAGCCCGTCGCGGCGGCGATCGGCGCGGGGCTCGACATCACCGAGCCGAAGGCGAACATCGTTCTGGATATCGGCGCAGGCACGTGCGATATGGTCGTGACTTCGATGGGAAAGGCGATCCGGCACGACTCTTTGCGCGTCGGCGGCGACAAATTCGACGCGGCGATCGTGCGGTACTTAAAACGGCAGCACGGCGTTGTGATCGGCACGGGCGCGGCGGAGGAGCTCAAGATCGCGTATGCGTCTGCGTTTCCGCGCAAGGACGAATTGAAGATGGAGGTGCGCGGAAGGTCTTTGGGCGGAGGGCTTCCGATCTCGATGGAGCTCGGGTCGAACGAGCTCACCTATGCGCTTGCGGAACCGCTTCTGTCGATCGCGGAGGCATTGAAAGACGTGCTCGAACAGACGCCGCCGGAGTTGTCCGGTGATATCGCGTCAAGGGGCATCACGCTCACCGGCGGCGGCGCGCAGCTCTTCGGTCTGGATCAGTACATTGCGGAACAGATCGGCGTGCCGTGCTACGTCGCGGAGGATCCGGTCGCGTGCGTTGCGATCGGCTGCGGCAAGGTATTGGAGGAGCCGAGAAAATACGAAGGCGTGTTGTACGATTACCGACGCGGCGATTATTACGAGGATTGAGGGGAATTCATTATGGCAGAAACAAAAGGAAAAAAAGCGTTGTCGCTGTGCATCCTGCGCGTACTGGAGCAGCATGCCGGCAAGACGAATCCGCTTTCGACGCGTCATATCATCGAATATCTTGCGGAGGATCACGGCATGATCGCCGAGCGCAAGGCGGTCGGACGTAATCTGATCCTTTTGCAGGAGATGGGTTTTCCGCTTTCCACGTATCAGGAGAACGGCAAGGGCTACTATCTCAAAACGGACGCGGGCTCCGTGCAGCACGAGCACAATCCCGTTGCGCTGGACGCGTATCTTCGTGCGCCGCGCTCCGAACGCACGGAACGCGAAATCGAACGGCTGCAGGACCTCGTGCCGGTCTACGTCTCCGAAGCGGAGACCGGAAAACAGCCGGAAAACGTATTCGAAACGCTCGATCTTATCAAGGACGCAATTCTGAAAAACGTACAGATCAGCTTTCTTTATACGGTCGTGCAGCCGAACGGCAGAAAAAAACCGCAGTTGGAAACGCCGTTTACGGTGTCTCCGTACGCGCTCTTCCTTGCGGAGGGGTATTACTACGTGATCGTCTCCATGTCCGGTTACGGACGGCTTCTGCACTATCGCTGCGACCTCATGGAGCAGGTCACGCCGACCGACGCGCCTTCGCGCCCTGCGGAGACGCTGATCGAATGCAGGGACGGGCTGAACGTAGAGGCATACGTGAACCGTACGATCTATCTGACCGACGTAAAGGAACAGCATACCGTGCTCTGCGCGGAGCATCTTGCAGGCGCGCTTCTGGACGCGTTCGGGGACGCTGTGCGGATGCGTCCGGAGGGCGAAACAATCCGCGCGGAGATCGACGCGCCGTGGGAGACGGTGCACCGGTTTCTGGTCGGGAATCTCAAGCATACGACGCTGCTTGCGCCGGCGTGGCGGCGGGCGCAGATCCGTGAGGAACTGCTCTCGGCGCTTTCCACCTATCCGCAGGGATAAAAAGCGGGAATCGTTTTGAATTTCTACGCATTTATGACACATTTATGTGGTATCGTATGAGCTGAGGGAACAGCTATGGAACAACAGGAAAAAACGTCCGGCAAGGTGCTCTTTGAGACGCTCCGGGAACAATTCAAAAAGATCATTCCGAAAAAACCGCTGCGCGTGCTGCTCATTGCGGTCACGGTCGTGCTGCTCATCGGTCTTTTGATCGGGATCGTCAGCGGCTCGCTTGCAATCGCAAGATGCGGAACGGGCCGCAGGGCAGAGGCGGGCGCGGAACCGGTCGCGGTTGTTCAGCCCGCGCGTCCGGACCCGGGCTTTTCAAACGATACGGTTGTCGTGAACCATCCGACGGTTCCGGATGCGACAGAGATCCCGCTCCCGACGCCCGCGCCGACGGCCGAACCGCAGGACACGCCGGAGCCGACAGTCACGCCGGATCCCGCGGATGCGACGAATTATCTGAACGGCAAAATGCTGAAAAAAGGCGATACCGACGAGCTGATCCTGACGGTCCAGTCAACGCTGATGGACCTCGGCTACATGGACCCGGACGAACCGACCGACTATTTCGGCAACCAGACGCAGGATGCGATTATCACGTTCCAGAAGCATAACAATCTTCTGCCGGACGGCATCGTGGGCGAAACCACCTATGCGCTGCTTGTCAGCGGACAAGCCCATGAATACGTCATGCAGGAGGGAGACGAGGGAGACGACGTCAAGGAGGTACAGGACCGTCTGTACGAGCTTGCGTACCTCGACAAAAACAGCCGCACCGGCACGTTCGGCGAAAAGACCGCCGCGGCGGTACGGTCGTTCCAAAGCGCGAACGGTCTGAAGGTCGACGGCAAGGTCGGCGCAAAGACGCTGAACACGCTGTATTCGAGCGACGTCGTCAGCAACAGCTACAAAGCCGGCGATTCGGACGACAATATCATTTCCTATCAGAAACGTCTGCAGATGCTCGGGTATCTTTCAAGTGACTACGCCTGCACGGGCAAGATGGACAATAAGATGGTTTCCGCCATCAAGACGTTCCAGGAGGCGAACGGCCTCGTGCGCGACGGCTGTCTCGGCCCCGCGACGATGGAGCAGATCGACAGCAAGGACGCGGTCCATTACGCCATGCGTCTCGGCATGAGCGGCTCTGCGATCCGCGCGGCGCAGCAGAAGCTGTACAAGCTCGGCTATATCCGCGCAAGCCAGGTCACCGGCTATTACGGAGAGACCACGGTCGAGGCGGTCAAATCGTTCCAGAAGCGCAACGGCATTTCGCAGAGCGGCGAGATCAATTCGAAGACGCTCGAAAAGCTGGAAAGCGGAAAGGCGAAAGCTGCACAGACGGCTTCCGTCAAGAAGACGGCGACGCCGAAGCCCAGCAGCGGAAGCAAAACGACGCCGAAGCCCAGCGGCAGCAGCGGCAGCAGCGGCGGCAGCGGCGGCAAGATCTCAAATTCGAAGGGCGTTGAACGGTTCATCGAGATCGCCGAGAGCAAGATCGGCTGCCGGTACGTGCGCGGCGCAAAGGGACCGAACCAATTCGACTGCTCCGGCTTCGTATACTGGTGTCTGAACCAGGCGGGCGTACGGCAGGGTTATATGACCAGCATCATCTGGCGCTCGTGCTCGAAGTACAAGCGTATCAATTCCATGAGCTCCATCGAGCGCGGCGACGTTCTCGTATTCGTCGGCTCGTCTATGGCGACCGGTCACGTCGGTATTTATCTCGGCGACGGCAAGATGATCGACGCATCCTCCTCGGACGGACACGTCCGCATCACGTCGACCAACATTCTGAAGAGCAAGTACTGGCAGGAGCACTTCCTGATGGCGTATCGCATCTGGGATTGATCAAACAAAACAGAAAACGGTCTTCCGCTTGCGTCGGGGGACCGTTTTTCAGTCGGATTTCAGCCCCTTGATCGTCACTTCGGAGGGGTCGCGGTCGGATACGACGGCGTCCGTTCGGACGCGGCGGCGGACAGCGGCAGAAATGCCGCAAAAAGGCAGAGAATACGGGCAGTTCGCATGTTTTCGGACGAAAAAGGCATGCATAAACGGTATTTTGCGTCCGATGCGGAATCACCCCTGTTCATCGGGCTTTTTCGACAAAGACCGCATCCATGCGTGAATATTCATTCCCCCGAAAAAGGGTGCATAATCGTATACATTTCCACACCGTCCACACAGTTATCCACAATTCAGGGCACGGAACACTGGTTTTTTCGGAGTTATCCACCGTTTTTGCGCCCTTGCATATGCGGTATATCACGATTGAATACGCAATGTATAATTCATATTTTCACCCAAATAACACGATATATGGGATATATGTAAATACATAAACGGTTAAACGCGTGCATGATGTATGCGGATTTGCAGCGTGCGTATTGTTCTGCATATTTGAAAAAAGGACGTCGGGAAACGATCCCAAAGCCCTTTTTGCACCTTTTCATTCTTTCGAACCGGTATGAAACAGTTTCAGTGCACCCGTCTCAGCCGCGGCGATCAGCAGCAGCGACAGCACTTCGTTTCTCCATTGATACAGGGTCGACTGCGAAACATGAAACGTGAAGGTAAGGGAGACCAGTCCTTCCCTGTCATATCGCTTTTTACCGCCGTCGATCCCGTAGCACAGCCGAAAAAACCGTTCCCGCTCCGAATCGTGCTGCCTGAGATACCCGAGTACGGACTCCACGGCTTTGACCCATCGTTCATACAGCGCGGCGCGCTCCGTCATCGCGCACGCCGCGTCCCGAACGCCCTTCAGAAACGCCTTGCGCTCCCGATAGTGCGTCGCTTCCCACTCCGCAATCCGCTTCCATTCTTTTACACACACTTTTCCGTTCTCCTTTCCTGCGGATTATACGAACATATGTTCGCATACGGACAGTATAACAGAATTACAAAAAAAGAAAAGGCCTTTTATGGGACAGTAAGATAATATATGATCCGCAGGCGGCGCTTGCATGCGTTCGGCATGTATGTTATACTGAAAAAAACGCCCGGAGGAACGCCCATGAAAAAACGGATCTGCATCCTGCTTCTGTTAGCGCTGCTTCTCATGCTCATCCCGCATGCTGCGAGCGCGAACGCGCCCGCGCCGGATCCGTGGGAGCTTTCGGTCTATCTGCAGAACGTGCCGGAAAGGACGACGGTCACGGCGTTCTTTCTGCATGAGAACGGCTCGCTCCGGCAGGGCGAGACCTATACGACGGGCAGCGCGAAAAGCTGGAAGATCGGCGTCCGGTTTACAGAGGATGAAAAGCAGTTTTATCTGACGCTTCTCGCGCCGGACAGAACGGAAACGCAGACGAACGCCGCCGCGATCGAGCCCTACGGCAGCTATACGTTCGACGGCGAAACGAACGTGCTCACGGCCGGAAAGCCGAAGGGCGCGGATTCCTGCACAGGCGGGATCGGGGAGGCGTGCTTAAGCTGCGGCGCGTGGCTCCTTTTGTACGTGTTTGCCGCGTTTTTCATGCCGCTCGCCGTCACATTCCTGATGGAATGGCTTACCGCGCTGTGCTTTAAAATTCGTCCGGTCAAATACGTTTTCGCGATCAACGCGATCACCAATCCGATCATGAATCTCCTGCTGCTGATCGCGTACGCGTTCGGCCGACTCAGCTACTGGATCGTGCTCGTCGCGCTGGAGATCGCGGTCGTGTTCATCGAGTACGCCTTTTATAAGAAAAAGTATCCGGAGATCAGTCATCGGCGGCTTCTGCTGTTCACGATCACCGCAAACGCCCTGAGTTTGGTCGTCGGCGGCCTGATCCCGTACTTTTTGCTGTAAAAAACGCTTGACACATCGGGAATCATCCGCTATAATAACTCTGCTATGGCGGTGTAACTCAGTTGGCCAGAGTAGTCGGTTCATACCCGACCTGTCATCCGTTCGAATCGGATCGCCGCTACCATGTCTCCAACGGACGTCAATGTGGAAACCACGTTGACGTCTGTTTTTTCTTGGTCGGAAC
>JAFZIH010000151.1 GCA_017554455.1 Clostridia bacterium
AACGCGCTTTGCCGCCGCGTCGGTCAGCGTGAGCTCCGCATGGATGCAATGAAAGATATCCTGCTTCTTGCGCGCGTCGAGCGCCTGCCGCACAATGCGTATACGGATCAGCGCATCCCGCGGAACACCGAGCTTTTTACAGCACGAAGCGGCGAACGATTCGTCCGTCGCATCGAGCTCTTTTCGTAAATTCTGCAGATAAACGGTTTTCATGCCGTTCGGTTTATCCCTCCGGTTCTTCGACCCGGATCTCCTCCAGAATGACCTTGACGGTCTTCGTCTCCAATTCGATCTGATACTGCTTTCCATCCTTTGCGGTCAGCAGGATCCGGATCACCGGGTCTCCGCCGCTCTCCGGCTCCGTAAGGAGATAGTTCTGCACATACAGATCCGCGCCGTTCCAGCGAAGCGTAAACGGGATCTCCTGCGTTCCCTGCCCGTAATGGTGCAGATCGACGCTTGCCGAAAGCCATTCCGGATCGAACGAAGCCATTGCGTCGGTCAGGCCGGATACCTTGATCCGGATCGTCTCGGACCGATCTTTCACTTCGATCCCTTCATCCGGATCGCCGTATTCGACCGCGACGTCGTATTCCTTCTCATCGGCCGCAAGCTTCCAGATCTCCACTCTGATCAGCGTCGATTTCTGTTCGCACGTGACGCCGGAGGGAACGTCGAGGTCGACCTTCATGGTGACCCTGTCCCGCGTAAGATTCAGATCCAGCACGGTCGGATCGGTACTGGCGTTCAGGTCCTGTTCGCGAATGACCTTCAATTCGTTGCCGCTGTCTGTGGATTTCAGGTCGAGCAAGATCATTTCGGTGCTGATCGAATCGATTTTGGCAAGATCCTTTGCCGATCCGTAGATGCGCACCGTCTTGGGAAGCGTACCGTCCGCGAACGTGCAGAGATAATTGTAAACGTCCGTATCGATCACGTCCTCACCGGAGAGGTTGATCTTCACCGGGACTTCCTTATACCGGTGGATCTCGATCCCTTCCACCGTCACTTCAACATCCGTCGTCGCTTTGGTATTCAGGATCTCATCCGATTCGTTCCGGAAAACGACGGGCAGCGTTCTCGAGAAGGTGTCCGGCGCCTGCGCAAGCTCCGCATCGGTGAATGTACTGAGATCAAGCTCCACCTCTGCGCTGGAAATCTCATCGATCTCCGCTTTTCTGCCGAAGACCGATTTTAAGGAGACCGTTTTCGTGAGCGTGTATTCAAAGCCCTCTGTCGTTCCGTCGACATTTCGGATCTCCGGAAAACTGCCGGTCGTCTTGACCTTGACCGAACGGATGTCCTTGCTCGAAACCCGCGCGATATGCAATGTGATCTCACTGTTCGAGATCTTCTTTTCCTCACAGAAACTCGGGATCTCGATGGCGCTGACCTTCAGCGTGACGTCCATTTCGTCCGGATCCTGATTGCTGGTCGTAATGCCGGAAAGATCCACGCCGTACCGGACGTTGTCAGTATTGATCCTGCTGTGATTGTCTATGGTCGCTTCGAGATTCACGTCGACCGTGGGCGTTTCGTAATTCGCATCCTCGACCACGATCCAGCCGTTTTCGATCAACTTATCCCGGTTCAGCAGTTCGACCTCGATCCCATAGAGCTTCTTGACGTAAATGGGCTTGACCTCCGAAAGCACGTACCCCCAGAGCAGAAGCGCAAACACCAGCGAGATGATCTTCAGCGGGATATTCCTTGTAAAGACGTTTTTCAGAAACTGCCCGACAGCGGAGAAAAACTTTTGCCGTTTTGTCATATCATACCTCCGCCGCCTTTTTCTTTTTCTTCCACGGAAGCACGAAGCCCTGATCCTGGATCAGCAGTCCTTCGAGCGTATTCGTGAGCGCCTTTTCATCGAGATACCGGATCAGTCTGCCTTCCTTTGCAATGGAGATCGCGCCGGTTTCCTCGGAAACGACAATGACGACGCAGTCCGCCGCAGAGGAAACGCCGAGCGCCGCGCGATGGCGGGTGCCGAGTTCGCGCGAGACTTTTGTATCGTCGGACAGCGGCAGGAGGCAGCTTGCAGCAACCACGGTCATGCCGCGGATCACGACAGCGCCGTCGTGCAGCGGCGTGTTCGGTTCAAAGATGTTCTCGATCAGCGCACCGGACAATTCCGCATTCAGCGGTATGCCTGTTGCGGCGATATCGCCGAGCCCGGAACGCCGTTCAAACACAAGCAGCGCGCCGACACGGCGTTTGGACATATGCAGGATCGAGCGCTTCACGTCCTGAATGAGACGGCGCGCTTCGATTTCGTCGTCTGCGCCGAGCAGCCGGGTCAGCCGGTTCGTACCGATCCTGCTCAGCATGTGCCGGATCTCCGGCGTGAAGAGAATGAACAGAATGATAAAAATCGAGCCGCTTGCCAACGTGCTGTTCAGCACCCAGTAAACCGTCCACAGATTCAGTACGCGCGCTAAAACGGAGAACAGGAACAGAAGCCCGATCCCCTTTATGACCTGATATGCGCGCGTTTCCTTCGTCCATTCCAGAATCTTATACAGGAAGATGGCTATGATCAGCACGTCAAAGATGAAGCTCGCAAGGCCGCTCGGCGTTGTGAGCGCGCCGATAATGGTGTAAAAAATGGCTTCCAGATCCAACTTCCCGATCACCTCTCTTTCATACTTGCCGCAGAAGCGTCAAAAAAGATTTCGACACACATATTATACCATCAATGTGTCATAATTGTCACGCAATTATTACAAATTCAAGCGAATTTGTTCCGCATTTTTCATCATGGTCCCGTACACGCCCGCCGTCAGGCAGAAAAGCGTCGCAGCGATCAGCGGCGTGAGCCATCTGAGCCCGAAAACCAGCGCGGGCAGCACAGAGACCGCGACCAGTCCGAATCCGATCAGCACCATCACGAGCACCGCGCCGCTCTGTTTCACGATCTCGGTATCCGATTTCCAATCGAGCCGCGGCATCTTTGCGTTCACGTACAGTCCGAACACCGTGGAAAACAGCAGCGCCGCGATCGGCGCAGCAACAACGCCGAGCACGTCGACCGCAGTCAGCATGCTGCGGTATGCGATCGAAAGCAGCGTGATCGCAAGCAGAAGCGACGGTCCCACAAGCGCCAGATTCATCAAAAGCTTTGCCGACAGCCAACGCTTTGCGGAAACCGGCAGCGTTTTGGCGATCCAGATCTGCTTTCCCTCCATTGAGATCGCACAGGAGGTCGTCGGAGAGATCGTCGCGCAGAAGATCAGCATCCCTGTGATCGCGATCGGTGCGATCCCGGTCACGGGCACCGCTTTCAGGAACGGAATGACCGTTTTTGACAGCGCAGCGCCGACAACGCCGAGCACGGCGATCAGCACCGAGCCGATGACCGTATTGACGACCCACGCCGTGCTGCCGAAAAACCGCTTCCGTTCGATCAGAAACAGCGCTTTCAGCGTACCGCTGCGTCTGAGCGCGCCGAGCCGGTAATTCTTTACGTGATACCCCGCGGTGAGCCGGTCGTGCAGCCGGAGGAACGACCGATCGAGGATCAGCACGAACAATGCGCACAGCACCGCCGAACCGAAGCAGAACAGCAGCGCATGCAGCGGAACGCCCGTGACACCCTTCGCAAACCACTGCGCGGGCGGATAGATCCGTGAAACGGCGGAGACCGCCTTTTCCGGCGCGGCGATAAAGCTGCTGCTGATCTGCGGGAACATGTACGCAAATACGACGAACCCCAGAAGCAGGATCATCTTGATTGCGGAGGTCACGCCCTTTTTATACTTGCTCTTTGCGAACGCTGCGGAAAGCAGCAGATCCGCACCGCTTCCGATCACGACCGGAACGACGGGCAGCAGCAAGAGCGCAACAAGAAACACGGGCCAGAACCACCACGCCGGGCTGCACAGAACGGTATACACCACGCCGCACGGCAAAAGATACGCCGCGCAGTACAACGCTTCTACGGAATACAGCGCGAAGAACCGCGCAAGCACGATCAGCGAAATCGGGATCGGCATACCCATGAGCGTATCGAAATCCGCGAAGCCGGACAGCGTTGCCCCGCCCTGCGCAAACGCCATCGCAAGCGCGAATAAGCTCGCCATCGTAGCGATCATCAGAAACGGCACCGCGGGATCGACGCCGGCTTTGAGCATCTGATACGAGGTCGTACCGGACATGCCGCCGTAAGTCACCACGATAAGCCCGATCGCGACAACGCCCATGACGGCATTTTTTCGCTCTCTGCTTTCTTTGGAATACCGCATCACGGACACGCGAAAGATACTGTCCAGATACAGCTTTACGAGTGTTCGGAACGCCTTCATTTGTCCGTCAGCTCCAGAAACAGTTCTTCAAGCGACTGATCTCCGCGCACCTCATCCATAGAACCTTTGGCGATCAGTTTGCCGTTTTTGATGATCGCGATCTTGTTGCAGAGCTTTTCCGCAACCTCCAGCACATGCGTGCTGAAAAAGATCGCGCTGCCGCTTTCCACGAGCTCGTGCATGATGCCTTTCAATGTGTGCGCCGCTTTGGGATCGAGCCCGACGAACGGCTCGTCGAGCATCAGAAGCTTCGGCTGCTGAACGAGCGCGCCGATCAGCGCGAGCTTCTGGCACATGCCGTGCGAATAGGAGCCGACGAGATCGCCGAGCTTCGTTTCGATCTCAAATGCCGCGGCGTATTTCTGGATGCGCTCACGGCGCGTCGCTTCATCGATGCCGTAGATATCACAGAGAAAGTTCAGATATCCCTCTCCGGTCAGAAACGTGTAGAGGTCCGGATTGTCCGGAATGTAGCGCATGATGCGCTTCGCCGCCATCGGGTCCTTTCGGATATCGATCCCGTCGACGAAGATCTCGCCTTCATCGAACGGCAGGATGCCCGAAATGCATTTGAGCGTCGTCGTTTTGCCCGCGCCGTTGTGCCCGATGAATCCGTAAATATCGCCCGCGTCAACCGAAAGCGACAGTCCGTCGACCGCGCGCGGCCCGTTTCCATAGGATTTGACGAGGTTTTTGATCTCAAGCATGGATCATTCCTCTTCCTTTTCGCGATACAGCACGAGCTTTCTGCCGATGCACTGGATGACCTCGGCCTGTGTCGCCGCCGCAAGCTGCTCGGCCGCTTCCTTTGCGGAAAGCTCGCTCGTTTCCAGCACGGAAAGCTTGATGAGCTCGCGCTTTTTAAGCGCCGCGTCGACCGCTTCGATCAGCGGTTCCGTGATGTTTTCCTTGCCGATCTGAAAGATCGCGGTAAGGGTATTCGCCTGTTTGCGGAGTTCCGCACGTTCTTTTCCTGTCATATTCTTATCCTTTCTCAATCCGTAAAATCAAATTCCCATTCGCCGAGACGGATCGTGTCGCCGTCCTTGGCTCCCATCTCGCGCAGCGCGGAGATGATCCCCGTTTTGATCAGAAGCTGCTGGAAGCGGCGCATCGAAACGTCGTCCTCCGGGTCGGTCGTATCGAGGATGCGCTCGACGTCGCCGCCCTCGACCACGAATACGCCCGCGTCGTCGCGGTGGACCGTGAAGCCCTTTTCATACTGTGCGCCCGTGAGCAGCTCGGTCTCGTCATAGACCCGCACCGGCGGGAGCGCATCGAGCATCTTCACGATGCGGTCGAGCATCGGTCCGAAGCCCTCGGTCGTTGCCGCCGACACCGCGAACACCGGCACGCCTTCGGGTTCCAGCGCCGCCTTGATGCGGTCGAAGTTTTCGTCCGCGCCGGGAATGTCCATCTTGTTGCACGCGACGACCTGCGGCAGCACCGCAAGCGCATCGGAGAATTTAGAAAGCTCCGCGTTGATCTTTTCGTAATCGTCCAGCGGATCGCGCATCTCGCTGCCCGATGCGTCCAGCACGTGCACGAGGATGCGCGTGCGCTCGATGTGCCGCAAGAAATCATGCCCGAGTCCCGCGCCTTCCGCCGCGCCTTCGATCAGCCCGGGGATGTCCGCCATCACGAACGAGCGGTCGTAGCGCGTCGCCACGCCGAGGTTTGGCGTCAGCGTTGTGAAGTGGTACGCCGCGATCTTCGGCTTCGCGCTTGTCAGAACGGAAAGGATCGTGGATTTCCCGACCGACGGCAGTCCGATGATGCCGACGTCCGCGATCGTTTTGAGCTCCAGTTCGACGGTGCGCTCCTCGGTCTTGATCCCGTTTTGCGCAAAGCGCGGCGCTTGTTTCGTCGCCGTCGCAAACCGCGCGTTGCCTTTGCCGCCTCTGCCGCCGTACAGCACGATGCGGGTCTTCCCCGGCTCACTCATGTCCGCGACAATGCTGCCGGTCTCGACATCCCGCACGATCGTGCCGACCGGGACCTTGATGATGAGGTCCTCGCCGTTTGCGCCGGCCATCAGTTCCGCGCGTCCCTGCTCGCCGTCCTGCGCGCGGAAATGCCGGTAGCGTTTGAAATCCAAAAGCGTGGACTGCTGCGGATCCGCGACGAACACGATATTGCCGCCCCTGCCGCCGTCGCCGCCGGAGGGTCCGCCCTTCATGACATATTTTTCGCGGTGGAATGCGGCGCAGCCGTCGCCGCCGTTGCCCGCCTTGATGTGGATGGTTGCCTTGTCAATGAACTGCATGTTCGCAAATCTCCTTTAAGGGACAGCCCGCGCATTTCGGCCGCTGTGCCGCGCAGACCTGTCTGCCGTGATAGATGAGCCAATGATGCGCGTCGCCCCAGTCCTTTTCGGGGATGTGCGCCATCAGCTGTTGTTCGGTCTTCTCCACGTCCTTTGCCTCGGTCAATCCGATGCGATTCGCGACGCGGAACACATGCGTATCCACCGCGATCGCGGGAACATGGAACGCGTTTGAAAGCACGACGTTCGCCGTCTTTCTGCCGACGCCGGGAAGCGTTGTAAGTTCCTCGCGCGTTCTCGGCACCTCGCCGCCGTACTTTTCCAAAAGGATGCGGCTCATCTCGATGATGTGCTCGCCCTTCATGCGGTAAAAGCCGCAGCTTCTGATATACGGCTCGAGCGTTTCAAAATCCATCGCCGCGAACGCTTCCGGTGTATTGTACTTCGGAAACAGCACATCGGTGCACTTGTTCACCTGCTTGTCCGTGCACTGCGCAGAAAGCATCGTCGCGACGAGCAGTTCGAACGGGGACGAAAAATGCAGCGCGGGCCGCGCGTCCGGATACGTTTCTTTCAGAATATCGAGCGCTTGGGCTCTCTTTGCTTCACTTAACACGGCTTGCCTCCAATGCGTAGGTCGCGGCGATCGCGCCGTCCGCACAGGCGGTCACGACCTGCCGAAGCGGGGTGTTTCTGACGTCGCCCGCCGCGAAAACGCGCTTTTCGCTCGTTTCCATCTTTTCATCGGTGATCACGCTGCCGTTCTCCGCAAGCGCAATCTGATCCTTGAACAGCTCGGTGCGCGGAACCACGCCGACTGCGACGAACACGCCGTCGGTTTCGATCTCGGCAACTTCGCCTGTTACACGGTTTTTATACCGAACGCCCGCAAGCTTCTTTTCGCCGAGAAACGCTTCCGGCACGCTGTTCCAGATAAATTCGATATTCTCCGTTTTCAGCGCCGCGTCGGAAAGTATCGCGCTTGCGCGGAGCGCGTCGCGCCGGTGCATGACGTAGACTTTTTTGCAAAGCTTTGCAAGGTACAGCGCGTCGGAGATCGCGGTATCGCCGCCGCCGATCACCATCGCCGTGCGGTTTTTATAGAACGCGCCGTCGCAGGTCGCGCAGTAAGAAACCCCGTGTCCGGTCAGCTCCTTTTCGCCCGGAATACCGAGCGTTTTTGGCGATGCGCCGGTGGCTAAGATCACGGTCTTTGCCTCGATCCGTTCTCCGTTGAAAATAAAATGTTTCGGGTCCTCACGGAGCACAAGCTCCGAGACCGGACCGTATTCGATCTTCAGCCCGAACGCCGCCGCGTGCTCCTCGAACCGCGCCGCAAGCGCGTATCCGTCCGGCCCGTCCGAAATGCCCGGGTAGTTGTCGATCCGGTGCGTTTTCACGATCTGTCCGCCCGTGAACATTTCTTCATACAGGCAGACGTTTGCGCCGCCGCGCACGGCGTACAGCCCCGCGGTCAGTCCCGCCGGTCCGCCGCCGATGATCGCTATATCCAGCATAATCGTTTCTCCGTTTCCGTAAAATCTCACAAATACAGTATATCGTTTTTCCGTGTCACGGTCAAGCGAAACCACCCGACAAAACCGCCGATCTCGCGTAAGTTTTCAACAAGTTTTCAATTATAAAAAACCGCCGCATCCGCGGCGGTTTGAAGCATCATCGCTTATCGTTTCTTTTTTGCGGAACGGACCGAATATGCCTGCAGCAGAACGCCTGCAAGCAGCCCGACGAGCGGCAGCGGCAGGAAGAGATACCCTGTCACGAACATTGTATTCTCCGTCTGTTCCTGCGGCAGAATACCGAACTCGGCAAGCGCCAGCACCGCAAGATAGATGAGCGCGGCAAAAAGCGCGATCAATGCAACGACGGTCAAAACTGTTTTACGTTTCATTCCTTAACCCTCCTGTCAATCCACGATGGCGAGAATGTCGCCGGTGGTGCGGCTGTTATGTCCGAAGATCGTCTTGTTCCAGCACATACCGCTCGATCCGCCGCCGTCGAAGTTATAAGCGACCTTCATTCCGAGCGATGCGCAGAGCGCCGACAGTTCGGTCAGCGTCATTCCGGGCGATTTCCCGTCGCCGTGGCTGTCTCCCTCATAGTCCTTCATGCCGCGATCGCCGAGAACCACGATGAATGCGTAATGTCCGGGTTCATAATAACCGAATGCCGTGCGCGGATTACTCGGCATCAACGTAGAATTGAACTTCGTCTTCGCATTTCCGTCCGCGTCCAGAAGCGACGGGCCGAAATAGAACGAATGATACGGGTAACTGCTCAGGATCTCGTTGTTATCGATCTTGTCCTGCTTGCAGTCAAAGCAGCGCGCAGTGCCGTCCTGATAGATCACGAGGAGATCCGAATGCTTGCACTGTTTGTCTCGAATCTTCATACCGTTGCGGATAATCAGACCGGCATCGGTCGCGTTGTTGGAAAAATAATCGGAGTTGATCGCAATGATCGCGTTGCTGCTCTCTGCAAAATCCGGAAGATACTTTGCATTGTCTTGATCATTCTCGTATACGGCAGCAAGCTTTTCAATGTCGCGAACGTACAGATCCGCGATCTGGTATTCGAGCTTGCCCTTTTGATAGTGGTACAGCTCGACCGCGACCTTCTGCCCCGCGTAGGTATAGATCAGCGTCTTTTCGGTGCCGTCCGCAAGCGTCTCGCTCGTGTTCGGCTCCGTGACGACCGGCTCACCTTCCGAGAACTTTTCCTTAAACTTGTCGCCCAGAAGTCCCGGGATCGTCGTCGGCTCGGGCGTGGGCTCCGGCGTCGGTTCCGCCGTCGGCTCGTTCGGTGCAGGCGCAGCGGTTTCCGTATGGTCCGGCGCGGGCGTTTCGACCGGCTCTGCAGTCGGTTCCGCCGTCGGCGCCTGGGTCGGTTCCGCCGTCGGGACGCGCGTCGCGATGGCGACAGGCGCTTCCTCTTTGGGTCTCAGCCATTTCACCCAGCCGAACGCGCGCGCGTTGACGGTCATGGCAAATGCGCCCGCAAGGATCACGTCGATCACAAGGATCCGGATCAGACGCGCCTTATTGAAGCGCTTTAGTTTTGCGCCGCCTGCCGTGTACACCAGCAGATACAGAAGCGCCGTCAGGACCATCAGGATCGGAATCACGACGTGCAGATACTTCGTGAGGAAAAACTCCGACCTGACAACAAAGTGAAAGCCCGGATTGAAATGATCCAGAATGTAAAAGACGATGTAGTTTGCCGACAGGATCGCGGTCAGATTCGCAAGGATCGTCGCGATCATGCGAAGCGCCTTAAAGCGCGGTTCCCCGTTTTTGTTCATTTTTTGCTCCCTATATGTTCTTCCGGACGTCCGTCCGAAGTATGGTTTATCCCATTTCCAACTTGTGCACTATACCATACCAGCCGTGCGTTTTCAAGCCCTTCGGTCAAAAAAGCGTCAGATCAGATACAGCACCCATCTGAGAAGGAATCGAAGCGCCGGCTTATCGGTACAGACTGCCTTCTGCGCCGCGTGCACAATACGCAAAAGCGCTCTGTGCTCCTCCTGCATCTTATGGTTCGAGAACGCGGCTTCCAACGCCCATTCGTCGACTTCCGGATCCTTCTTTACGCCGAAGCGCGTCAGTCGATCGAGGTAATACGCCATCTCCGGGATCGAGCGTCTCACGTTCGGATCGCGGAAACGCAGTTCCCTGCGTCTTCGGAACAAAAGTCCCGTTCCGACCCATGCCGCAGGCAAGACCGGGATCAGGATCCACCATGCGCTCCCGCGTTTTTTGCCGGTCTCTCCGCCGCCCTGCGGCGGTTCGCCGTTTTCGTTCTGTCCCTGCGGCGCGGGCGTCGGCTGTTCCGTCTCGTGCGGCTCGGTCGTATTTTCCGGCGTCGGTTCCGCCGTTGGATCGGACGGCGCTTCGGTCGGTGCTTTCGGCGTAGGCGCAGGTGTCGGTTCCGGCGTCTTTGAGGGTTTCGGCGTCGCGGTCGGCTGCTGTCCGGTCTGCGTTTGCTCGCTGTTTTCATCCTGCGCGTCGTATCGTCCCGGCGTGCTTTCGATCGGCACCCATCCGAGTCCGAGGATATACACCTCTGCCCACGCGTGCTCGTCGTTTCTGGTGACGTCGAAACCCTGTCGGCTCATTTCTTCCGGAATATCGACGTAGTAACCGATCGTATACCGTGCCGGATATCCGAGCGCCTGTAAAAGCGCCGTCGTTGCGCTTGCAAAATGGACACAGTACCCCTTACGGTTTTCGGTCAGAAAATACAGAACGAAATCCTTTCCTCTCGGAACGGTCCCGGGCTTTAAAGAGTACGTGCCGGAACCGCGCACGAACGCGGCGACGGTTTTTGCCGTTTCCTGCGCGTCGCCGGTATCTTTGATCCCCGCAGCGTTCAGTATGTCCAGAAGCGCGCTTTTTTCTTCACCGTCCGGCATCACGTACTGCTTAAGAGCAAAGTTCTCGTAATAGTCGCGCTCCTCCTCCGTCACTTCGCCCGGTTCGGTCCGATATCGCGAAACATAGCGCCAGCTGTAATCCCGCCATCCGTAGGAGCGTATGAAAGACTCTTCCGCCACCGGTCTTGCCGGCTGTTCGTCCGCGTCGCTCGTCACCGGTTCGTCCGTCCATGCATAAGGCGCGATCCGTTCGCCGGAAAGCGATTCGTAGATCCACATCGTCGCGTCGGTCTTTTCCTGACGAAGTCCGAGCGCCTGCATCGAATGCCATTCGCCCTTATATTCGTCGGCGTTCATCCAGTGATTGTTCCGATAAACGCCGTAGGAATGCGTGCGCAGCAGATGAACGCCTTTTCGCGCATATACCGTGAACAGCTTCGTGTCGTCCTCTTCGCGCTCGTCTTCGTCCTTCAGGTCGACGTTTTTCGGATTCCGCACGCCGAACCAGGACATCGCCTCGTCGACGATCGGACCGAACCGTTCGGAAAAGAACGCCTTTCGCCGCTCCGCCGAAAGCGGCGTATAGTCCTTTTGCGGGAACATCGCAGCGATCAGCAGCACAAGGATGAGCAGCAGCGGCGCAAGGATCGCCGTAAACAGTCCGTGCCGTTTGAAATCGCCCTTCCGAAGCCCGTTCCCGAGCAATGCGTATCCCATATACACCGCAAGGAGCGCCATGGTCCACAGCGCGGGCGGGCGATTCGTATAAACGAGACTGACGAGCAGCATCGGAAGCGGGATCAGAAGCGGCAAAAGCACCATTTTGCTGCGGATCAGCGAGAACGCCAGCATAAAGCCGAAGAACGCCGCAACCAGCATCAAAAAGAGCGAGATGCACGATTCCGGATTCGCGACCTTTTCAGCCGCGATCGTCAGCGCGTCCATATCGACCAGCCCCGAAATCCCCTTCGGAAGCTCATAAAGCAGACGATAGATCAGCGAAACCGCGCCGTCTCCGATCCGCTTCATGCGGAACGCGCAGAGCATGATCACAAAGGACAGGAAGAGCGCGCCGAACCCGAATCCGTACTTCGGCACGTTCATCCAGAACGACAGCAGCAGCGCGGAGAAGATGCAGAACAGGATCAGCGGCGTGCGGGAAAACCCGATTTCATAGGCCGTCATCATGGCGCAGGTGCACGCGATCATACCGCACGCGATCGGTACGGCGTCGCCGAAGCCCTTCAATACGATGCTTACGCTTTTTTTCATGCGCGCACCTCCCGCTTCGGCTCGATCTTATAGACGAGCGTGTCGCTCCCGCCTGCCACGGCCTGCGCCTTTTCGTCGCGGCACGGCTCGGAAAGCAGCGCTTTTTGGAATCGGTTCAGATCGCCTTCTCCGCCGATGTGCACGGTGCGAAGTCCGTATTGCAGCGTGTACGGCATCTTGTTTTTAATCAGAAGATCGGAAAGGAAGCAAAGCTGTTCGATCACGCTTTGCTGTTCCGGGTACGACGCATACAGATCCATGGAGAGAACGACTTTTTTGCGGAGCAGTTCCTGCGGCTCCCGCACGATCGGCGCGTCCATCTTTTCGGTCAGCTTCCAATGGATCAGGTTTATCGCGTCGCCCTCGCGGTACGGGCGCAGTTCGTGTTCTTCGGAGAATCCGAGCGGCTTCGGTTTCAGCGTAACGCCGGAAGCTTCCAGCAGTTCCGGCATCGGGACGGGCTCTTCCGTATTCGGCAGAACCGTCAGCGCGACCGTTCCGCTGCGTTTGATCGGGATCGCAAACAGGCCGAGATAATCGCACGCGCGCGCCGAACGGATGCGATACGAGAGCGTTCCGAGCCGGTCGGTATCCGGTGTGAACGTCTCTTCGCGTTTTTGGGTCCCGTCGATGTGCACGTTGATCCGCGTGCTTTTTTGTTCAAGAAACAGGTTTCGGTGCTCGATCCGGACCTTATAGAGATCCGGCGGCAAAAAGAACCGGCAGGAAACGCGAAGCCGCACGGCGGAAGGTCGTCCGCGCTGTACGTCGGCGCCGCCCGAAAGCTCCGCTTTGGAAAACAGGATCGCCGGCAAGCTCAGAAGGAGCGAAAGGATCGGAAGGGACAGCAAAAAAAGCAGTAAATAATACGTTACGTACTGCCCGTAAGCAAGATGCAGCGCTGCCGCCGCGATGAGTGTCGCGGCGTATGTCAGCCGTCGGAGAATCATCCGCGCACGGCGGGCGGCGCGGTATGCGCCATGACGTCGTTCAGGACCGTTTCCCCGGTCTGCCCGGACGCTTTGGCTTCGGCGGTCAGGATCAGCCGGTGCGTGATCGTCGCGGGATAGATCAGCTTGACGTCGTTCGGGATCACGTAATCGCGCCCCTGCACCCACGCTGCCGCCTTCGCCATCGAAACGACTGCGATAGACGCGCGCGGGCTTGCGCCCTGCAGGACCGAGGTGTGCGCGCGCGTTGCGTTCGACAGACGGATCACGTAATCCATGATCTTTTTGTCGACAAACGTGTTGTCGATCGACATGCGGATGCGCTTCAGTCCCTCGCGGTCCGCGATGCAGCGCACGCCGTCCAAGGGATTGCCCTTCTGCTTGCGGTTCAATAGATCCAGCTCGTCGCTCGGACGCGGATAACCCAGCGTCAGACGCACCATAAAGCGGTCGAGCTGCGAATCCGGCAAAAGCTGTGTGCCGCTTGCGCCGACCGGATTCTGCGTCGCAATGACCACGAACGGATCGGGAACGGGATGCGTGACGCCATCGACGGTCACGTTGCCCTCCTCCATGGCTTCCAGAAGCGCGGACTGCGTGCGGCTCGTTGCACGGTTCAGCTCGTCCGCAAGAAACAGATTGCACAGGATCGCGCCGGGCTTGTAGACCATCTCGCCCCGCTCGCGGTCGTAGAGAGAGAATCCGACGATATCGCTCGGCAGCACGTCCGGCGTAAACTGCACGCGGTGATACTCGAGCCCGAGCGCTTTTGAGAACGCAAGCGCCATCGTCGTCTTGCCGACGCCGGGAATGTCCTCCAAAAGAATGTGTCCGCGCGCAAGGATCGCCAAGAGCGCCATGATCAGCACATTGTCCTTTCCGACAACGGCTTTTTTCAGTTCGTCCAGAATGGATTTCGGATCGTTCATCGGTCTTTCTCCCCCAATACAGGCATACTTTTCCTACTTTTGTGTTCATTATAGCACATATTTGCGTCCAAAATGTATCTAAACTGCAACAATTTCCTTGTTCTGCCAGTTTTTTTCAAAGTTTTCGGGACGCAAAAGCGGCGATCGTATGATCGCCGCCGTGTTCGTGACGCTTTACCAGAGCTTGATCATGTCGTGATGCGGAAGCTCCTTGATGTGCCAGATCTCGTCCGCGTACTGGCGGATCGTGCGGTCCGACGAGAACTTGCCCGCGCTTGCCGTGTTGATGATGCACTTCCTCGCAAACGCGCGAATGTCCTTATAGTCGTTCAGCGCGTCGAGTTTGCGGTCGATGTACGGCAGCATCTCCTGCAGGACGAAGTAGTAGTCCGGCTTCTGCCAGCCGTTGCCGAACAGCAGCGAGCGGTGCAGATCGGTGAACACACCGGTGCCGTTGTCGGAGAACGTGCCGTCGATCAGCGAATCGACCACGCGGCGCACGCGCGGCTCGTAGTCGTAGATCGCCTTCGGATTGTAGTGCGGACGCAGCGCGTTGAGATCGTCGACGCTGTAACCGAACACGTAGTTGTTCTCCTCACCCGCCTCCTGCACGATCTCGACGTTTGCGCCGTCGAAGGTGCCGAGCGTCACCGCGCCGTTCAGCATCAGCTTCATGTTGCCGGTGCCGCTTGCCTCGGTGCCCGCAGGCGAGATCTGCTCGGAGATGTCCGCCGCCGGGATGATATGCTCGGCATAGGAGCAGTTATAGTTGTGCACGAAAACCACGCGCATCAGATCCTTGACGTCCGGATCATTATTGATTTTGTTCGCGATCTCATTGATGTACTTCATCGCCGCCTTTGCGCGGAGGTATCCGGGCGCCGCCTTTGCGCCGAAGATGAACGCGGTCGGCGTGAAGTTCTTGATGCGGCCGTCCTTGATGCCGTAGTAGATGTCCATGATCGCAAACGCGTTCAGAAGCTGACGCTTGTACTCGTGCATGCGCTTGACCTGCACGTCAAAGCAGAACGATTCGGGCAGATCGACGCCTTCGCGCTCGCGGATCAGCTTGCGCAGCTGACGCTTCTTTTCCCGCTTGACCTCGATGAATTCGTCGACATCCTTGTCGCTCAGGAATTGCTTCAAGCCCTTGAGCTGTTCGAGGTCGGTAATCCAGCCGCCGCCGATGCGTTCGGTGATGTACTTAGAAAGCTCCGGATTGCACAGCCCCAGCCAGCGGCGCTGCGTGATGCCGTTCGTCTTGTTCTGGAAGCGTTCGGGATAGACCTCGTACCAGATCTTCAGGACGTCGTCCTTCAGGATCTGCGTATGGATCTCCGCGACGCCGTTGACGTAGCTCGAGACGTACACGGCAAGGTTCGCCATGCGGATGATGTTGTTCGACACGATCGCATACGGCTCGCAGTCCCTGCCCTTTGCCATGATCTCGCCGCAGAGCTTGGTGTTGATGCGCCAGATGATGTCGTAGATCTCCGGCAGCAGGTCCTTGAACAGGTTGACGTCCCACTTTTCAAGCGCTTCCTGCATGACCGTGTGGTTCGTGTAGGAGAACGTCTTCTGCGCGATGTTGAATGCATCGTCAAAGCTGAGGCCTTCGAGCATCAGAAGCCGGATGAGTTCCGGAACGGAGACCGTCGGATGCGTGTCGTTGAGCTGGATGGAAACGAGTTCGGAAAACTCCGTGATCGGGCGGTTTTCGCGCTTGAAGCGGAACATCAGATCCTGCAGCGACGCCGAGGACAGGAAATACTGCTGCTTTAAGCGCAGGCGCTTGCCCGCCGTGGTCGTGTCGTTCGGATACAGCACGCGCGTGATGTCCTCGACCGCGTTCTTTTCGAGCACGGCGACCGCGTATTCCTGATCGTTGAACTTCTGGAAGTCAAAGTCCTGCACCGCCTCGCTCTGCCAGAGACGCAGCGTGCCGATGTTGTCGGTGTGATAGCCGATGATCGGCATGTCGTACGGCACGGCGCGCACGGTCTGATCGGAGAACTGCACGAGCACCTCGTGTGTGTCGCGTCGGCGGCTCCACGGATCGCCGAAGCGCTGCCAGTCGTCCGCGCTTTCGGTCTGGAAGCCGTTTGTGAAGGTCTGTTTGAAAAGGCCGTACTTATAGCGGATGCCGTAGCCGTCGAGCGGCAGGTTCATCGTCGCCGCGGAATCGAGGAAGCACGCGGCAAGGCGGCCGAGGCCTCCGTTTCCGAGCGCCGCGTCCTCAATATCCTCAAACGCCGCAAGGTCCAGTCCGCGGTCTGCGAATTCCTTCTTGACTTCATCGAGGATCCCGAGCGCGAAGAGGTTGTTGTAAACCATGCGCCCGACCAGATATTCCGCCGAGAAATAATAGGTGGCTCTGGTCCGTTCGTGCGCGTGGCGGCTCTCGTACCACGGATCGGCGATCGCGCCCATCACGACCGACGCAAGCGCGGCATGAAGCTGCTGCACCGTCGCCTCTTTCAGAGAGACCTGCGCGTCGCGTTTCAGAACGAGTTCGATTTGCTGCATGATCGTTTTCGTATCCATAATCCCATCCCCATTTTTAACTTTGGATGTATTATATCATATTCTTTCGCAAAGTGCAAAAAAACCGGCGATTTTCCTGCCGGTTTTTTGTAAAAAATGCGTAAAGAGCAATCAATTCCAGGGTCGTCTGCCGTTGACAAAGTATTTTTTCCAGTAGTTGGTGGAAACCGACCGCTCCACGACCTTGCCTTCCGAGCTTGACGCGTCGATCATCTTTCCCCCGCCGATGTAGATGCCCACGTGGCTGACGCGGCTGGATTTCTCGTTGCAGAAGAACACCAGATCGCCCTTCTGAAGATCGCTGATGCTCGAGATGTTCTTCCACTTGCTTGCCTTCGAAAAGCCGCTGGCATCCATACGGCTCACGCTGACGCCCGCCTGCTTCAGGCAGTAATAGACGAAGCCGGAGCAGTCAAACGAATTCGGGCCTTTGTCGCCGAGAATATACTCGCAGCCGATCTTGGACTTTGCAACCTTGATGCACGTATCGATCCTGGTGTCGTATTTCGGCGTCGGCGTGACCTTCTGCGTGGGCTTCGGCGTGGCCTTTGCCGTCGCTTTTGCCGTCGCTTTCGACGTCGTCTTGGACGTTGTCTTCGACGTCGACTTGGACGTCGCTTTTGATGTGGCTTTCGCTGTCTTCTTCGGTTTCGGCGTCGGCGTCGACTTCGGTGTGCTCTTCGAAGTCGCCTTTGCTTCCTCTTTCAGCTTCGCTTCCAACGTCTTGGAGATCTTTGCTTCATCGCTGTACAGCTTTTCAAGCGTCTTTTCACCGGCTTTGCCGTCCACGGAAAGCCCGTTGCGTTTCTGGAACGCCTTGACTGCTTCGACGGTCTTTTCGCCGTACACACAGTCGACGTCGCTCTCGTCCAAATAGCCGAGCTCGACCAACTGCTCCTGCAGCACTTTGACGTCGCGTCCCTCCGCGCCTTCCAACAGCATATAGTGCTGCGCTTCGCTGCTGTACAGAAGCGCCTGCGTCTGTTCGCCCGCAACGCCGT
Source organism: Clostridia bacterium (assembly GCA_017554455.1). GTDB lineage: Bacteria > Bacillota > Clostridia > Christensenellales > CAG-138 > UBA3792. Next base: position 17,660 of record JAFZIH010000151.1, read on the forward strand.
CCTGTTTCAGGCCGTGCTGCCGCTGGAACAACTCGACCGCGTATTCGGTGGAATTGCCGTAGTAATCGGTGGGACTGTCGAGCTCAAGGTATCCGAGCTCCATCAGCCGTCCCTGCAGCTCCTCGACGTCCTCGCCCTTGTCGTGTTTTTTCAGTGCGACGTACGTATACGTCACAGGATTGTCGCCGGGATTGACCGACACGTCGGTCGGCTCATACGGCTCGTCCGAACCGTCCGAGTCCCCGGTATTCTGTATGTCTTCCGGCTCCGGCGTCGCTTCCGGTACAGGCGCGCGAAGCAGCACGGGGAGCTCCGAAACCGGCTTCTCCGCGTTCTGTGCTTTGCCCGCACACGAACACGAGGAGATCCCGATGATCAGCGCGATGACGATCAGAAGCAATGCAACAGCAAAAAACAGCACGGTCAAAGCCGCGCGTTTCTGCGCGACCGTGAGCCCGTTCCAATTGCGAATGATGTAAGGAATCGTCAGCTTCTGCTTTTCCATACCGAAAGTGTATCGCGGTTTGGAAAAATGCGCAAGCAAATTTCCCCGTTGTTCAACAAAATTTCATAAGTATTTTGCATTTCTGTTGCAACTCATTCCTGCGCCGCTTCCTGCCGCTCATACCAGTAGGTCACGATCCGTTCGATCGCGACCGCGCCGGAGCTTCCGGACAGTCCGTTCGGAATGAACACGACGACGGCGATCTCGGGATCCTCACGCGGGGTGATCGCCGCAAACCAGCACGTATTCTCGATATCAATGTTGTTCGAAGCGGAAGTCTGCGCCGTTCCCGTCTTGCCGCTGATGCGGTCGAGATACCCCTTATACGCAAACGCCATCGAGAAGACCGAGGACGCGGTGCCGCCGTCCTCCGGCGAGACCACGCCGTGCATGCCCTGAAGGATCGCGTCCCAGTACTCGTCCGGCGCTTCGATGGAATTGACGATTTCCGGCTGATTCCGGTAATACGCCGTCCCGTCCGCCTTGTCGATCTCTTTGACCACGGTCGTGCGATACACGGTTCCGCGGTTGGCGATCGTCGAAACGTACCGGGCGATCGAGATCGGCGTGACCAGCATAACGCCCTGTCCGATGCCCGTCTGGATCGTATAAGTCGGCTTCCACCGAAGCTCCTCAAGCCAGGTCGAGATCGAAACGATCCAGTTTGTGTGCGAGTAAGATACGCCGGTCGGGATGTTCAGTTCCTCCTTGAGGATCCCGCGGATCTCCGCGCCGCGCTCACGCTGCTCGCCGTCCATCAGCCGCAAAAGCCGATCGGCGCACGATCTGAGCTTCGCGTCCGGAATGCTCATCTCTCGCTGTGTTGAGATCGAGCGCAGCAGATTATAGATTCGGTTATAGATCAGACGCGGAAGCGCCGAGGTCTGTTCGGAAAGCGATTTTTCGCAGTCATAGCGTGCCTTTTGACCGCCGATCTGCACGGAAAGCTCGCCGGGCAGCTCCACGCCGGTCGTATCCCGCATGCCGAGTTCGCCTGCCCAGTGGTCCAGTCGTTCGATGCCGACGCGGTCGGCAATCGTGTAAAAGAAATAGTTGCACGAAACGGTCAGCGCGCGCGAAAGCGTGAGATTCGCATGGCTCGCGGGATTCGATGTCCAGCAGCTCGGCGCGTTCTGCTCGACCTTGGTGGTCGGATCGTCGACAAAGTAGTAGTACGGCGAGTGGTCCGAGATCGTCTCGGTCGTGGTGAGCTTGCCCTCCATCAGCCCCGCAAACCCCGTCGCCATCTTGAACACCGATCCGGACGCGGTGCGGATGCCGATCGCGCGGTTCAGCGTCGGCTGATTGCTGTTTGTGCCGAAGAGCTGTTCATATTCCGTTTCGTCGATCCCGTCGGTGAACATGTTCGGATCGTAATCCGGGTATGACGCCAGTGCAAGAAGCTCGCCGGTCTTCACGTTCATCACGAGGACCGCGCCGGTCTCCGCCAGTTTGATGTTCTCCAGGTGTCCGGCGGTCAGCGATTCATACTTGCTGCGGTTGGACGCGATCTTCTGCTCCTGTTTTTTCCGCGTCTCCGCAATGTTTTCCCGAAGCGCTTCCTCGCAGACCTTCTGCAGTTCGATGTCGATGGAAAGCTGCACGTTCATGCCGTCGGTCGGCTGCGTGGAGTCAAGCACCTCGACGATCGCGCCGCGTTTGTTTTTCAGGATGCGCGTCGTGCCGAGCCGTCCGTACAGATGCGGCGTGAGGTACGCTTCCATCGTCTTTTCCACGCCCGCGATGCCCACGAGATCGTTGTAGGAGTACCCGAGATCCAGCATGTTCTGGGTCTCCTTCCCCTTCGCGTCGAACGGCTGATAGTCCTCGTAGGAGTAGCCGATGGAGGTCATGTCCTTTGTGACCTGCTTACTGAGATACCCGATGATATGCGACGCCGTATTTCCGTACGGATACACGCGATAGCTGCTTTTTTCGGTGAGAATGCCCGTGAGACGGTCGCTCGCCATGTCGAGCTCCGTCACGACCGCAAGCGACACGTCATACGCGATGCGGACGCCCTCGAACGCGCGATAGCTGTTCATGACGGCTTCCTGCCGGATCGACATGATCTTCTTTGCCTCGTCGAACGGCATATCGTCCGGAATACACCAGGAATTGCGCAGGATGCGATACGCCTCCTCCGCGGAAAGGTCGGGATTGCTGAAATTGCAGGCGTCGACAAAGTTCCGCTTGCGTGCGGCGGCGACGGAGGCATCCGAGGTGCGGAAATCGTAGACGAACGTGCCGTCGGACAGCATGTTGATATAGAACGTGTCGATCGTCTTGCCGCCGCCTTCCTCGATGATGCGGATGGCTTCGATCAGCGAATTCGTATAGCGCGCGCTGTCGACGGGCGTGCGGTTAGAAGGATCGCGGTAAAAGAGCACGTTGTAGGTCGTTTCGTCGTAGGCAAGCACGACGCCGTTGCGGTCTGTGATCGTCCCGCGGCTGCCGGACTGATAGGTCGTGACCTCGGTCGTCTGCTGCACCGCCGCCGAATACGCCTCCGTTTCGCGGATGGCGAGCTTGTCCAGAAAGATCAAAAGCACGCCGAGCATGACAATGAAGACGCCGATCAGCATCCAGATACGCGTGTTCAGTTTTCCCTTTTCACCGCGTTTCATTTATATAGGGTATTGCCTTTCTCCCTGCTGCGGTACAGTGCCGCAAGGGGATACGTGAGAATCGCTTCCAGTATGATCGAAGGGAGCGTCGCGGAGAGAAGCCGATGCGCGTCGAACCGCGCGCCGATCGCAAGCGAAAACACGAAGATGATCAGCTCTGCCGCGACCGCGCCGATCAGCGCGAACAGAAGCAGCAGCGCACGCCGCTGCTCATTTTTCCGCACGAACCCATACGTGATCACGACCGCAACGAGATACGCCGCCGCCGAAAGTCCGAGATACGGATTGCAGAAAAGGTCTGTAAACAGTCCTCCGAAAATCGCGATCAGCATGCCGTCCTGCACCGCCGTCACAGCCGTCGCCGCCATTGCAAGGGACAGCGTGAACAGCGGTCGGATCCCGTTGCTCGAAAGTGCGGGGAGCACGAACGCGTCCAGAAAGAGCGCAGCGAGCGCCGCGGGGATCAACAGAAGCCGGCGCTTCATCCGATTGCCTCATCCACGCCGACCACGATCAGCGCTTCTTCCAGATGCAGAAAATCAATATCCATCGAAACGATCGCGTCATGCGTGCCCTTGCCCTCCTCATTGACCTCGATGACCGTTCCGACGTACAGTCCTTTCGGGAAAAATCCGCCGATGCCGCTTGTGCGGATCGTGTCGCCCGTACGCACGTCCGCCTTGCCCGGCAGATAGTACAGATACGTTCCGACAAGTTCGCCGTCCGACTCGCAGCGTCCGCCGAGCATGCCCTCGTCGCGCGTGCGCTGCACCATCACGCTGATGCGCATCTTATCGTCGCACATTGTTTTGACCCTGCACCAGTTCGGACCGACCTCGGAAACGCGGCCGACGACGCCGTCCGGCGTGATGACCGCCATCTTTTCGGTCACGCCGCTGCGCGAGCCCGCGTTCAGCGTGATCGTGTCGATATACGGATTGCTGTCGCGTCCGATCACCGACGCCGTGACAAAGCGCAGATTCGGATTCGCTTCCGTAAAGTTCAGAAGTTCCGAAAGCCGCGCGTTTTCCTTCTCGGTCTCGTCTAAAAGCGCAAGCTTCTGCTCCTGCAAAAGCACCGTCTCCCTCAGCCGCGCGTTCTCCTCGCTGATCTCGGAAGGTGTAAACACGCGCACGAAAAAGTCCGCGACCTCCGATTCGGCGGTATGCAAAAACGCGGCGACCGGTGAAAGCGCCGTGCGAAACAGCCCGTCCTTCGCGCCGCTGCCGTTTGCAGTGAACCCCGCGAGGACGACCAGAAGAACGATCGCGATCAGCGCGATCCACATCGGTCTGTTTTTCCAAAGCTTCCGCATTTTCGCCTCCGATATACCTTTACAGAGTACAGTATACCACAACGAACGCGTGCGGAAGGTGAACAATCGGTTAATTCGTACTTATTCGCGCAGCAGCATCCACCCCGCCGCCAAAAGCGAAATGACGCCGATCACAAGAAATACCCACCACGGTACACAATAAAAGATCAGCGCCGCTACCGCCGCGCCGATCGCGACAAGCATCAGCCGCCTTGCTTTGCATTTCCGTTCGCATCTTCTCCGCATGCATAATCCCTCCTCTTTTTCTGTATCATACGCTCCCTTCTCAAAATCTGTGACGGAACGCGGCGAAAAGAATCGGAATACGATATCTTATCAGCAAAGTGAGGAGATCGGGTATGCAATCCGAATTGATGAAGCTTTCCGACGTTTCGCTCTCTTATCATACGGTCGCGGGCGAAACGGCTGCCATACAAAACCTGGATCTGACCGTATACGACGGCGAGTTTCTTGCTTTGGTCGGCCCGTCCGGCTGCGGCAAGACCACCGTGCTCTCGCTCATCATGGGGCTGCTTTCCCCCACCGCAGGCAGCGTGCGGTTTTCGCGCGAAGGTCTGCGGCTCGGCTACATGCTGCAGCGCGATCATCTTCTGGATCACCGCACCGTGGAGAAGAACGTGCTTTTGGGGCTTGAGGTGCAGCATCGGCTGACCGAAGAGAGCAAGGCGCGCGCGCTTGCCCTGCTCGACAAATACGGGCTCGGCGAATTTCGGACCTATAAGCCGCAGCAGCTTTCGGGCGGCATGCGGCAAAAGGTCGCTCTTATACGCACGCTCGCGCTCGAGCCGGACCTGTTGCTTTTAGACGAGCCGTTTTCCGCGCTTGACTATCAGACGCGCCTGAACCTTTCTGACGAGGTTTACCGCATCATCCGCGGCGAGCACAAAAGCGCGATCCTCGTCACGCACGATATCTCCGAAGCGGTCTCGACGGCAGACCGCGTCGCTGTCTTTTCCGCGCGTCCCGCACGGCTCAAAAAGATCGTCGAGATCGGCTTCCCCGCGGATATGTCTCCGCTCGTTCGCCGCAGTCAGCCGGAATTCCACGACTATTTCGACCGGATCTGGAAGGAGCTCAGACCATGAAAAGAATCGCCGTTTCCGAAGCGCACGCAAGGTATCTTCGCCGCGTCCGCCGCGACGCGCGCGCCGTCGTCCTGTGCCGGATCGCGGTCCTTCTGGGCTTTCTGCTTCTGTGGGAGCTCGGCGCGGATCTGAAATGGTTCGATCCGTTCATTCTCTCCTCTCCCTCGCGCGTCGTCGCCACGATCGTCCGGCTTTACGCGGACGGCTCGCTCTGGCTGCACGTGGGCACGACGCTTCTCGAAACCGTGCTGGGCTTCTTGCTCGGTACGATCCTCGGCGCGCTCATTGCCGTGCTGCTCTGGTGGGCGCCGAAGCTGAACCGGATCCTCGATCCGTATCTGGTCGTTCTGAACGCGCTGCCGAAGATCGCGTTGGGTCCCGTGCTCATCGTGTGGATCGGCGCAGGAATGGCGTCCATCGTTGTCATGGGCGTGCTCGTGTCGCTCGTCGTGACGACCGTGACGGTGCTGAACGGCTTTCTTGCCGCGACAGACGAAAAGCAGCTCCTGATGCGCACGCTCGGCGCAACGAAGCTGCAGATCTTTACAAAGGTTGTTCTGCCCGCAGGTGTGCCGGACCTCATTTCCGCGCTCAAGATCTCGGTCGGCATGAGCTGGGTCGGCGTGATCGTCGGCGAATACCTCGTCAGCAAGGCGGGACTCGGTTATCTCATCGTCTATGGCGGGCAGGTCTTCAAACTCGATCTCGTCATGGCATCGGTCACGGTCCTTTGCATCCTTGCCGCGCTGATGTACTATGCCGTCGCCTTCCTCGAGAAGAAAGTCCGCACATAACAAAGGACGCAGCGCGAAAGAGCGCACTGCGTCCGTGATTATTCTTTGTCATCCGGCGGATGCTTTGAAAGCTGCCGTTTTGTCCAGAAATACGCGGTGACGCCGACGATGGCAGCCGTCGCCACGGTGACGATGCCGATCCAAAGCAGCGGCCGAAGGTCCTGCGCAGCGGGCTTTGGAACCGTTTCCCGAACGTTCTCCGTCGGAGCGGGCGTGACCGGTGCGGGTGTCGGTGTCGGGGCCGGTGTCGGCGTTTCGGCGGGCTCCTGCGTCGGCACTTCCGTCGGTATCGGCGTCGGCGTCGGCTCGACGTAGTTTGAAAGAAGCCGTTCATCGATCCCGTCAAACACGTCTGTCCCTGCCGGAACGACGCCTTCCGCCATGCCGAAGCGGTTGAACGCATAGGCGCCGTTGTCCCGACGCACCTTGAACCGGAAGCGCTGCTGCGTCTCATGCTTCCGATACGCTTCGCAGGCGACGTCGTATGCGTCCCTGCCGTCGAAGAAGGACAGCGGCGCGTGCGCGTCCACCGTCAGCTTGTCTTTTTGATACAGATGCAGATACAGCTTCTGCACCTGCCACGCGCCGTACTGTTCATAGGAATCCGGATCAAACGTCGGGTCCGCCGCAAGCGAAAACGCCTCGCGCGCGGCTTTTGCCGTCAGCTTGTGCTGCCAATGTCCGTACTCGCCGTTCAGGTCCTGCGCAAACACGACGAGCGGATGCAGTTTTCGGTAGATGCGCACGGTGTTTACAAGCAGTTCGCTGTATTGAAACTTTTCCTTGGCGCTTTTATTTGCGCTGTTGTCAACGTCCTTCATGCCGAGGAACACGGGACGGTATCTTAGCCCCATCGCCCACGCGCCGTTTTCCGCCTCGTCCGCGCGGGTGCGGTTCTGACAGGTGACGTATATGATCGTTCCGACGTACCCCTGCTCCGCGCCGTAGGTCGGAACGATGCTGCCGAGATACAGCACGTCGTCGTCCGGGTGTGTCGAGATCAGCAGATAATCCAGATGATCCGGCGTCTCCTGCCATTCGTGAAACGGTTCCGGAAGCTCGCCCGGACCGAGCACAGCGCAGAAAAGGACCTTCATACCGTTCTCTCCCGCCTGCACGACGGCGCTTCTCGCATCCTGAAGCAGCGGAATGACCGAGTCGGGATGCGGAACGAGCGTTTCGGTCAGCAGCGCCGTACCGTCTGCGGCGTACTGTGTGACGCTGACATTCTCCGGCGGCTCCTGCCAGGAAATGCAAAGCCGCGCGTCACGCACCTCCGTATCCCAAGTCAGCGTAAATGCTTCATCCGCGCGAAAGGTGTAATACTGCTTCCGATCCCGCAGGATCCGCTTTGCCGCGTCCGGGTCCGAGCCGAAATCAAACCGAAACGAATCGGTCAGGTCCTCCGCCTGCTCCGTTTCCGCCCGGATGGACAGAACCGGCAGCGCAAGCAGCAGGATCAATATACAAATGATGAGCGTTCGTATTCGATGCATGGGTTCGGATCAATACCTTCATTTATTTACGGCTGTACGGCGTATTCGGAAGCGGCAGCGTCGTACGGAACACCCCGTCGTAATTCTCGTATGCGTTCTGCACCGCCGGCGCGGTCGGGATCGTGCAGATCTCGCCGATGCCCTTTGCACCGCAGGCAAGCCCGTCCTTTTTCGCTTTTTCCACAAGAATCGCCTGTACTTCCGGCGTTTTATCCGCGCGGAACAGTCCCAGTGTGCCGTATTTTGCGGTCGGCTTTCCGTCCTTTAACGGGAAATCCTCCGTCAGCGCATAACCGAGCCCCATGACGACGCCGCCCTCGATCTGTCCTTCGGCGGAACGCGGATTGACCGCCACACCGAGATCGTGGATCGCCGTCACACGTTTTAATGTCCCGTCGTCGTTCAGCTCGACCACGTGCGTCGCGTAACCGTAGGCGATGTGCGAGACCGGGTTCGGTTTGTCGCTGCCGAGCTTATCGGTGACGCCCGTGTATTCGCCAAGGAACGACCGTCCCTCCAAAGCGTCCCACGAGTCCTCCGTTTCGAGCGCTTCTTTGATCTGCTTTGCGGCGCGCACAACTGCTTCGCCCGTAAACAGCGTCTGCCGGGACGCCGTGGTGTTGCCCGCATCCGGCGCAAGTGCGGTGTCCGGCGTGCAGTAATGCACCCTTTCATGCGGAATATTCAGGATCTCCGCCGCCATCTGCGTCTGCACCGTGCCCATACCCTGCCCGATGCACGCGGCGGACGAATGGAGATATACCTCCCCGCCCCTGACTTCGATGCGGCAGCGTCCCGTGTCCGGAATGCCGACGCCGAGACCCGCGTTTTTCATGGCGCAGGCGATGCCCGCTTTCGGATCGCGCGCAAGGATCGGTCGCGCGGCGTCAAGCGTTTCTTTAAGTGCCGTTGTCTCGTCCGCGATCTGTCCGTTCGGCAGCACCTGTCCCGGGCGGATCGCGTTGCGGTAACGGATCTCGAACGCCGAAATGCCGACCATCTTCGCAAGCTCGTTCAGATTGCACTCGGTCGCAAAGCAGCTCTGCGTCACGCCGAAGCCGCGGAACGCGCCTGCCGGCGGATTATTCGTATAGATCGCCTTGCCGTCGATGTCGACGTTCTGGTAGTTATACGGTCCCGCGGCGTGCGTGCACGCGCGCTGCAGCACCGGTCCGCCGAGCGAGGCATACGCGCCCGTATCGGAAATCAGCGTCGCCTTCATGGCGGTAAGATAGCCGTTTTCGTCGCAGGCAGTGGTAAACTCCATCTCCATCGCATGGCGTTTCGGGTGGATGAGAATGCTCTCCGCGCGCGTGAACGCGACCTTGACGGGTCGGCCCGTGTGCCACGCAAGCAGCGCCGCGTGATGCTGTACGCTCATGTCCTCCTTGCCGCCGAAGCCGCCGCCGACCATCATGGCGGTCACGCGGACCTTGTCCTGCGGAAGCCCCAGCATCTGCGCACATTCCTTGCGTGTCTGATAGATGCCCTGATCGCCGGAGAAAATGCGCACGCCGTCGCCCTCGCGATACGCCACGGCACATTCTGGCTCTAAAAAGGCGTGATCCGTCGGCGGCGTACTGTAATGATGCGTCACGACGTATTTGCTGTTTTTGATGACCTCATCGGCGTTGCCGCGGACAAGATGCTCATGCGAGAGCACGTTTGTACCGTTCGAGGCGTGTACAAGGATCTCGTCCTTCAATCCCTTCATCATGTCGAGAACCGGTTCGAGCGGTTCGTATTCGACCTTGACAAGCGCCGCCGCCGCGCGCGCCTGCGCGTCTGTTTCTGCGGCGACCAACGCGATCGCGTCGCCCAAAAAGTGTGTGACCGCCCCGACCGGGATCATCACGTCATAGTCCTGTTTCAAGTGTCCGATCTTCTGCGTGCCGGGGATATCCTTTGCCGTCAGCACGCACACGACGCCGGGCGCTTTTTCCGCTTCCGTCACGTCGATCGAAAGCACCCTTGCGCGCGGGTAGTCGCTGCGCTTTGCCGTGCCGTACAGCATGCCGTCAAAATAAAGATCGTCGGCGTACTTCGCGTCGCCGAGCGCTTTGCCCGGCGCGTCGACGCGGTTGAGGTTTTCGCCCACGATCCCTTTCAGAACGCGCTTCGGCACCTCCGCGCCTTCGCGGAACGTCTTTGCGGCAAGCAGGATCGCTTCTTCGATCTTTTTATAACCGGTACAGCGGCAGATGTTCATGCGGATCGCGTTTTTCACGTCGGACGGCGTCGGGTTTGGCTCTCGGTCAATGAGCGCCTTTGCCGCCATGACCATGCCGGGCGTACAGAAGCCGCACTGCACCGCGCCCGCTTCCGTGAACGCATAGGCATAGACCTCGCGCTCGCGTGGGGTCAATCCCTCGCAGGTGACGATCGTCTTTCCTTCCATGCGGTCGGTCTGCTGGACGCACGCTTTCACGGCTTTGCCGTCGATCAGCACGGTGCACGTGCCGCACGCACCCTCCGAGCAGCCGTTTTTGACGCTCGTCAAATGCAGATCGTCGCGCAGGAAGCGGATCAGTTTTTTGTTTTCGGGGCAGGATACGACCCGCCCGTTGACCGTAAAGGTCGCCATATTGTACTCCTTTTATCCGATCAGATAATGGTAATCTTTCAATACTGTTTCAATCAGCGCCTTTGCGTCCGGATCGATCGCGTCGCGGTCGAGATCGACCGTTCTGACTTCGTTGAGACGGAGCTTGACCACACGGTCCGAAATCGGCAAAAAGCCCTTGTTCTCCGATCCGTCGAATTCGGCTTCTGTGGCGAACAGCGTGAACTTTTCCTTATACGGTTTCGAGTCGTACGGGCAGAACACGAGGCAGTTGCCGCATTCGTTGCACATTCGATCGACATGCAGGATCTGCGGCTTCTCCTTGCCGGGAACTGTGATCGCGACGTTTGCGCGGTTCGGACACACCTGCACGCAGCATTCGCAGACCGTTCCGCAGTTCAGACAGCGCTCGCGTTCCTTCTCCGCCTGCTCGTAATCCTTCAGGATGCCGTGCTTTTCAAAGCACGCCGCCTCGGTCGTTTGCCCGCATGCGCAGATCTCGTAGGTATATTTGCCGACGATCGCGTCCGCGACGGTGCGCGCGTCCGCAACGCCTTCCACGACGGTCGCGGGACCGCGGCTGCAGTCGCCGATCACGTAGACGTGCGCGCGGCTCGTCTCGAGGTTCGCGTTCGTTTTCACCCTGCCGCGTTCGGTAAGCTCTATTCCGTTTTCGGCGAACAGTTCCGCCTCGATCTTTTCACCGACCGCCGCGATCAGCGTGTCGCACGGGAGCGTAGCCGTCTCGCCTGTTTCGACCGGGGAACGTCTGCCGGATGCGTCCGGCTCACCGAGCTTCATCACATTGCAGAGCAGCGTTCCGTTTTCAAACGCGACCGGCGCGAGCAGTTCGCAGAATACCACGCCGTCCTCTTTGGCAAGCTCCAGTTCCTCCTCGTCCGCGGGCATATAGCGCGCGGTGCGGCGGTAGACGAGCCGCACGTTCTTCACACCCTTTGTACGCACTGCGACGCGCGCAGCGTCCATGGCGGTGTTGCCGCCGCCGATGACGATCACGTTTTCACCGGGATCCGAAAGCGTTCCCGCCTTGCTTTCTTCGAGGAAGCGGATGACATTCATCGCTTCGCCCTTTTCAAGGTGCATCTTTCCTTCCGCCCACGCACCGACGGCGTAGACGAGATCGGTATAGCCCTCGGCAAACAGCGCGTCCGCGTCCGGCGCAGGCGTGTTCAGACGAATGTCGACGCCCATGGTCGCAAGGATCTTCGCGTCGCTGTCGATCGCCTCAGAACCGATACGGAATTCCGGGATCACGTATCGCACGACGCCGCCGAGCTTCTCCCGCTTTTCAAACAGCGTGACGGACGCGCCCTGCCGTGCGAGGAAGAACGCCGCGGCCATACCCGCGGGACCGCCGCCGATCACGGCGACCTTTTTCCCGTTCGGCTCTGCGGGTTTCAAATTCTTCAGAAGCGCGTCCAGTCCGTTTTGTGCCGCGGTCAGCTTTGCCCGGCGGATGCGGACGGATTCCTCATAAAAATGTCTCGTGCACTTGTCCGCGCAATGGTGCGGGCAGATCGTGCCGGTGATGAACGGCAGCGGGTTCTTTTCGACGATGAGTTTTAAAGCCCCGTCATAGTTTCCCTTGCCGACCATTTCGATATACTGCGGGATGTCCTGATGAATGGGACAGCCGTGCGTGCACGGCGCGGTGAAGCAGTCGAACAGCGGGACCTTGTCCTGTATCTTGCGCTCCGGCTGCGGCTTCACGGGCTTTGTGTTGCGTACGGACGCGCGCGCCTGCTTGGAAAGGAGCGCGACCTTGCCGACCTTTACGCCGGTGAACGGCTCATAAGGAAGCGCGCCGCAGATCTCGCCGAGCTGCTGTAATCTCTGATAGCCGCCGGGCTTTAAGATCGTCGTGGCAAGGGTGATCGGCCAGATCCCCGCCTCGAACAGCGGCGCGATATTGAACGCGTCGATCCCGCCCGAGAACGAGAGCCGCAGCTTGCCGTCAAATTCCTCGCTCATGCGCTTTGCCATCTCGATCGTCAGCGGATACAGCGACCGCCCGGACATGTACATCTCATTGCTCGGAAGCTCACCTTGCTTTACGTCGACCGGGAACGTGTTGCTTAGCTTCAATCCGAAGGTCACGCCGTTTTTCGCCGCAAGCGCGAGCAGGCGTTTGAACATCGGCACCGCGTCCTTATACTGTAAATCTTCGTTGAAATGGTGCTCATCGAACGCGACGTAGTCAAAGCCGAGCTCGTTGAGCGTCTTGCGCGCGTAGGCGTAGCCCAAAATCGTCGGATTGCACTTGACGAAGGTGTGCAGATGCTTCACGTCGATGAGATAGCTTGCGATCTTTTCGATCTCCTGCGGCGGGCAGCCGTGCAGGGTCGAGAGCGTGATCGAGGTGCACACATGTGGGTTGATCCCCTTGAGATACGCCTCGTCGACGTTATTAAAGCGCGAAAGGTTCGCCCGCGTCCATTCCATGCACTCCGCCCAGATCGCGGTGGTGCTCGCGTCCTTCAGCCCCTCGATGAACGCGTCGATCTTCGGGGAAGTGATGCCTGCGAAGTCATAGCCGACACTCATGTTGAAGATGAAGCCGTTCGGATCGCCCCAGCCGAATTCCTTCGTAAAGAGCTTCAGCATGAACCACGCCTTGACGTATTCACAAAGCGCCTCGGGCACGGTCAGCTCGGTCGACCACTCGCAGTTATAGCACTCGTCCTTTGCCACGATACAGGGCTTTCCGATGCACGCGGCAAGCTCGTCGCCATCCATGATCTGCACGGTCTTGAGCTCAAAGAAGCGCGCGCCGCCGTAATACGCGGCAAGGATGTTCTGACATAGCTGCGTATTCGGACCCGCGGCGGGACCGAACGGCGTTTCGAGCGTCTCGCCGAAGATCGACAAAAGCTTGCCCGGCACGGGCTTATAGGGGCGCTTTACCCCGAACACGCTGCCGGATTTGTACTCGGAAAGGACCCACTCCATCAATTCCCGAAACGGGATCGGCGTCATTCGATCGGACATAGCTGCCTCCTTTTTATGCGTTGACCGCCGCCCAGAGCTTTTTCGCGCTCTCGCGGCACTTTGCCATAAGTTCCTTCTCGTCGCAGACCAAAAGTTCGCGATCCTTCATCAACACCTTGCCGTTGCACATCGTGGTGACGACGGACCTTCCGTTCATGCCGAACAGGATATGCGAGTTCGCGTTGTTCCCGTCCATCGGCGTCAGCGGATCGTAGTCCGTCACGATGATATCCGCATACGCGCCGGGCTTCAATACGCCGAGCGGCGCGTTGAAATACCGTCCCGCGATCTCGGCGTTGCCGTTAAAGAGCATATCCGGGATCTCGCCCCACGCGACCGTCGGATCGCAGAGATAATGCTTATGGATGATATTGCCCACCTTGTAGCTTTCGAGCATGTCGTTTGTGTAGCCGTCGGTGCCGAGACCTAAAAGCAACCCGAGCTTTTTCATATGGATGACCGGACCGCAGCCCACCGCGTTGCCCATGTTGGATTCCGGATTGTGCACGACCGCCGTGTCCGTGGCCTTCAAAAGCTCCATTTCGGCTTTGTTGATGTGCACGCAGTGGATCGCAAGCGTCTTGTTGCCGAGGATGCCCGCGTCATAGAAGCGCGTGATGATGCGCTTGCCGTACTTGTCCAGCGAATCCTGCAGATCCCCCGGTCCCTCCGCGCAGTGCACGTGGAAGCCCGCTTCCTTTCCGCCGTGGGCGAGGCAGTCATCGAGCGTCTGTTCGGAGAGCGTAAACGCCGCGTGCAGACCCATCATGCCCTTCTGCATGTCGCTCGAGTCCTTCGCCGCTTTTTTGATGAAGCGCTCGTTTTCGAGGATCGACTGCATGCGCTTCTCTTCGCCGTCGCGATCGGAAACCTCATAGCATAGCGAGGTGCGCACGCCGAACTCCTTTGCGGCATTGCTGATCTCGTCCAAGCTACCCGGGATATCGAAAAAGCTTGCGTGGTGGTCGAACACGGTGGTCACGCCGTTTTTGATGCAGTCCGCGTAAACGGCTTTTGCGGAGAGATAATCGTTCTCCTTCGTGAGGCAGCGGTCGATCTTCCACCACATGCCCTCTAAGATGTCGTTGAAGTTATGCGGATTGTAGCCGCGGATAGAAAGCCCGCGCGCAAACGCGCTGTAGATGTGGTTATGCAT
>JAFZIH010000152.1 GCA_017554455.1 Clostridia bacterium
AAGCGGCGTTCGACCTGTGATCCGGTTCGGAATCAAAAACCGTGGCGTTCGGCTCATTACGGGAAAGGAAGGGTTTATGCTCTATCACGCATCACAGACGCCGGGCATCCAAACGCTCGAGCCGCGGATCTCTAACGACGGTACGCCGCGTATCTATTTTTCGGACAAGCGCGAAAATGTGCTCGTGTATTTAAGCAACGCCGTCGAAAAGACGTGCCGCGAGGACGGCTTCGCCCACACGGGGAAGTGGCAGAAATGGGCAAGCTACGGCTTTACAAAGGACGGACTGCTGCGCTTCGAGGAGTATTACGAAAATGCGCTCGAGGAAACGTACAAGGGCGTTTCGGGCTATATCTATACCGCTGACGATTCCGAAACGGTCAAGTCCTATCCGAACATCCGCAACGCGTTCTATGCCGAAACCCCGGTTCCGGCCGTTTCCTGCGAATTCGTTCCCGACGCGCTTGCCGAGATGCTGGAAGCCGAAAGACAGGGGAAGATCGTCATCCTGCGATATGCCGAGATGCCCGACAAGATGCGGGAATGGCTGTATCGGACGACCTTCGACGAGTATCGCGACGCGCCGCCTGACTACAGATACTTCCTCGAAAAGAAGTTCCCATATGTGAAAGCATAAGAAAAACGATCCCCGCGCAGGGATCGTTTTTGCATGTTTTGTTCAATACCCGAGCGCGGGATTCAAAACGCTGCCGTCGATCGCGTTGATCTGCAGATAGCAGCCGCCCGGGACGTACCAGACAGCGTCGCCGTTTTCTTCGATGGTCCATTCTGCAAAGCGGAGGTCGCCGAGGTTTTCCCCGTGCAGTACCAGGCGCCCGTAGAACGTCCACGTCGGCACAAGCAGGAAGGTTCCGGTCGCGCCCTCCTTGCGGATGCGTACGCTTTCGAGCGCGATCCGGTCGATGCAAAGCGTCGTGTCGGTGATCGTCATATTATCGCGCAGCCCCGCGTTCACGCGCGCCTCCTCAAGCGCGGGGAACGCCTCCACGACGATCTGCTTGCGGAATGTTTCGAGGATCGTGTCAAACGGTACAAGCGCCACGTTTTCATTGACGATGCGGGTCACCGCCGAAGGCGCAACCCAATCGAACCAGTTGACGCCGGAATCGCGGATCAGAAAATACGCATACTCCTGATCGCATGGTTCGCTGTATGCCCGATCGCCGCCGTTCTGCGAATAGACGCCGTAAATATCCTGTTGGCTGTGCGCCATTGCGCCGGGCATATTGCCGACGGGCCGCGTAAACCAGATCGCATATGCATGCTCGTCGCGCGGATCATCACCGTACCGCCGCCCGTTCGCATCCAATACAAGCACGGGTTCCAGTCCGGTTTCGCCGAGCTTTTGCAAAAACGACTTTGCGACCTCGATCGCCTCGGTTTCGGTCAGCGCCACACCGGGCAGAGGTCCGGTCACCGGCCCGTGCTGTTCGGTCTCCCCGTAGGTCATATCCATATTCATGAACGTAACCGTTCCGGTGCTGTACGCTTCGATCGGCGAGTGATAGGCGCGTTCCGGCCGCGTGCAGTCGATTTCCGCAGACATGCGTCCGAGCGCCTTGTATGCCGTATCGGAAAGATCCGCTTCGATGCCGTCCGTGCTTTCCGGCGCTTCACGCCAGTAGGCCTGCCAAGCTTCCAATGATTCATTCAACTGCGCGCGCATCTCCGCCTGTTCCGATGCCGGAAGATTCCCGTAAAGCTCATCAAAGCTCTCCAGACTGTTCTGCACCGCCTGAATTTCACGCAAAATGCCCTCGCGCGTCATGTTCGACCCGGCTTCGCTTTCACGCACCAGCAGCATTTTCCCATCTGCGATCCCCGTCAGTATATCCCGCGCCCATGCCGCGCTGTAATCCTTCCGCACGACCTCCGCAACCGGGTATCGATCACCTTTCGGCAATACGACCTCGGCAGCAAGCTCCACGGTCAGGTGATCCGCTTCGAGCGTCTCGTCCACGCGTGGCGGCGCTTCAAACGCTTTTTCCGCAACGGGCTTTTGGGCGATCTTTTCCGTCAGCACGCCGTCGCCTTTATTCACGATAAACTCCTCCTCAGGCGTCGGCACGCAGGCCGCAAGCAGCGCAAGCGATAAAAGAAAAACAATCAATCGTTTCATTTCGTTCTCCTTTCCTTTATCCGATAATACTGCCGTCGACCGCGTTCAGCACCAGCAGCACGTTTTCCTGATCGTACCATTCATTGTCTGCATCCAGAATCAGCTGCGGATTGTCCTCCGGGGACCGGTATCGGATGACAAACCGTCCGATCACCGTACAGACGGGGACGAGCTGATACTGCCGCACGGCGCCGTAAACCGGAACGCGCTTCATGCCGATCTGCACGCGGCTGATCTCAATGCGCTGCGACTGCTCCGCTTCGTCGAGCGGCATGCTCCATTGGTAGGTCAGACCGTTCACGATCCTTTGCTTCAGATCCGAAAACGGCAGGATCGGGACGTCCTGCGTGGGTTGCCCGACGTCCGATCTGGACAGCCATGTCACGCTCGCCACGCGCCCGCCCTTGCAGAAAAACGTAATGGACTCATCCATCCAGGCGGGCTCCGGAAAGAGCTCTCCGTCGTCATAATCCCGCCATTGCAGCGCGGTGATGCCGTATGCAGCCGCATAGGGAAGGGATCCCGCGCCGCGCGTATAGACAACCTCCCTTGAGGATGCTATTTCGTTGAACGCAAAGCCGTCGACGCCTGCGGACGCCAAAAACGATTCGCAGATCGGGCAAACCGCATCCGCGTCCGGCCATTCAAGATCCCCGGGGACCTCGTTTTCTTCCGTAAGACAGATCTCAAATAAACTCGCGCGCGGATCGCCCGCTTCGATCCCGCAGGTGATCTTTCCCTGCGCGACGGTTCGATCGGAAGCGTCGACGAGCCGGAAATCGACCTTGTCCCGCGCGGTCAGCGCGGCGGCGTCGACAAATTCGACGGTCACGTTCTCAAGATCGCGATACGCCTGCTGCATCTCGGCCAAAAATTCCTGTTCTTCCCGAAGGTACTGCGCCTTGTCCGCCTCGGATTCAAACTCTTTTGTGTCGACATTGTTGATATGGTCCAGCGTCTCCGCAATCGCCTGTTCGACGTCCCGGAGCGTCATGGATCCGTCGCCGATTGAAATGCGCGTTTCCGGGGCGAACGCCGCGATCAGCCGTTCGACCGTTTCCGCATCGAAGGATACCGGCGTCAGCGGATAGACGGCGCAGGTCTGGATGTCCGCGTTTTCAAGCTCCGCCGCAAAGCGTATTTCGGCCAGAGCGCCCTTGTCGACCGGGATGCTTTCTTCATAATAGCTTGGCGCGGGTTCGGCGTCCGTTGCGGGCTCGGCGCTTTGCATCGCGTCCGCTTTTGTCGGTTCGATCGGTGTTTTTCCGACGATATATTCCTCCTCAGGCGTCGGCACGCAGGCGGCAAGCAGAATGAGGGACAACAATACAATGATGATTCGTTTCATAGATTTTCCTTTCAATATCCGACCCGCGGGTCGATCACGCTGCCGTCGATCGCGTTGATCGACAGGAACGGATTTGTCATCCGATCGTCGCGGACGATCGTTTTCTGCTCGCCGGTCGTCTTATGCGTGTCGATCGTGCGTTTCACGCCCCAGAAGTTCCAGACCGGGACGAGCATGCCGGAATCGAACCGGTTCGGCTCCATGACGCGCTGTAAAGAAAGCGTGATCCGCGTGATCTCGAAATCAAGCCCGGTGGTGCAGAAGCCCTGCTCGTCGCCGCCCGCCGACGCGAGATCGGTCACGATCCAGACGGCGTTTTCCGTCCACATCCGGCTCATGAACGTTTCGATTATTTTCTCAAACGGCAGCAGCTTCGTTGCGTCCTTCAGCGTTTCGGTCACACGGACCGGATAGCCCCATGTAAAGCTGTAGACGCCCTGCGCATCGATATACAGCTCGATTTCCTCATAGTCCCATTCCGGGGCATAGCGTTCGTTCATGTCCAGATACGTCGCGGCATGCAGGGCGGTTCCGTTTATGCCGTCGAAGGCGCGCACGAAGTTGATCCGGTAGCCGAAGGCAGTCTGCGCACCGTCAAAGACCAACGCGATTGCATCCGGCGCGATATCGTTCTGCTCCACATCGGCAAGGAATTGCTTCGCGTCTTCGATCGCCTGCGAAGGCATATAGGTCACCTGCGGGTAATCGCCGAGCTCGGTCGGCTCGTCCGGGTTCCGGATCGCGATCCGCGATTGTCCGTCGCCGCCGTGCGCGCGGTTCCGATCATCCATAAAGCTCAGATACGAGCTTTTCTGTGCGTCTTTGCCGTTCTCGGTCGTGTTCGGGTTGTCCGGATCGGTGATGCGGACGTCGAAAAACAGAGGGGGAAGGTTGTCGCTTGTCTGCAGCCGCAGCCCGTACCGCAGAAATTCCGGCGAATCCGGATTGTCCCTGCACGGATAGGAGTACATCGTGCCGTCGGACGCGGTCAGCTCGTCCGCCGAATCCGGCGCGGTCGGAAACTGCTCCTTTAGCGAAGCGATCTGCGCTTCAAAGAATGCGCGGATATCGGCGTTGAGCGAGGGATCCTCCAGCGCCGTCTGAAGCTCCGTGATCCGTTCCGCGATCTGCGTCTTGGTCATGCTGCTGTCGCCGGAGCGATACAGCGTCCGTCCCGCACAGAGCCGGTTGAAGATCGCCGAGACCGTCTTTTGATCGACGACGTCGCGCTCGACGCGCAGGATCGGGATCGCGTTCGCGTCCGGGACCTCCACGCGCGCGTCGATGTGGATCGTAAACGCGCCGTCCGCAAAAACCGCCTCGTCCGTCAGCGTTTCCGGAATGTCGTACTGTTCTCGGATCGGCACAACCGGCACGTCGTCGACCGTTGCGTTTTCCAGCATTTCGTCGGCGTCCTTATGACTCACAAATTCCTCCTCCGGCGTCGGCACGCAGGCGCAAAGCAGCGCAAGCGATAAAAGGATAACAATCAATCGTTTCATCATAGTCTCCTTTGAATCTCATCCGGCGTAAAGCATGGATCCGTCGATCCCGCTTAAGATCATCAGCACGCTGTTCGGGAGGTCGTTTGCGTCGTCAAACGGCTCTGCGCCGCCGTCGGCTTTTTCGCGGGTCGTTCGCGTGCCCTCAAACGTCCATGCGGGGATCATTTCGTATCGGTTCGGATGATCCTTCATCGGCACGCGAAAGTATCCGAGCGAGATCCGGGAAACGGCGATCTCAGCGGAGACCGTGCTTTCGTCGAGCCATGAATAGGACGCCTTCATGCTTTTTTCAAACTGCGACTGTATGTCCGAAAACGGCAGCAGCGCCGCGCTGCCGAGCTCACCGACGATTTCCGATGGGCATACATAGCTTACGGTCGTTCTGCCGTCTCCTTTATAGAAGCAGACAAGCAGCATTTCATTCGGCCACGGCGCGCTGTAGCTATTCACGTCGACCTCCGTTTCCGTAAAGGGCGACGACGCGATCCCGCAATATTGCGGCGCGTAATAACAGCGGACCGTGTTGTGTCCGTCTATCACCGAAACGCAGGCGTAGCGGTCGGAAAGCCCGATTTCTTCGATCAACGCATCCGCGGCCGTTTTTGCCTCATCTGCGCTTTGAACGCCGTGATCCAAAAGACCGCAGGCGGGCGTTATGCTGTCGATGTGCAGAACGCTTTCGCGCTTGTCCTGCGTATCCATGGGCTGCGGCTTCCACATAAAGTTTGCGCACTCCAAGCCGTTTTCGTCCAGCACACGGCACTCCGTTGCGCCGTACCGACCGATCAGTTCGTATGCGTCGAGCGACGTGACCGTTCCGGAAACCGCCGACTGCCGTATTTCAAACAGGCGTTCGAGCTCGGCGTTTTGGGTGTCGATGTAAGCGTCGCGATCCGCATCGGAATCAAACGACATCTCGCCTGTATGCGCAAGCTGCTGTTTGACCTCCTCGATCCATTGATCGACGTCCTCGACGGAATACGCCTGCCCGCCGTGATCGGAGATGCGGAGCGAACCGCCCGGGATCAGCTTGTACAGAAGCCGCGCCGCGATCTGCGGATCGATCGACGCGGGCTTCACCTCCACGATCGGGAAACGGAGGACATCCGGTACGGAGACTGTCGCCGAAACCGTCACTGAAACCGTCCCGTCCCGAAAAGAAAACGTATCGTTCCATTCCGCCGGGACCGTGTTCAGGATCTCCCGGATCCTATCATCCGCTTCGCCCTGCTGCACGATCGGCGGCGTATCGCCCTTGTTCACGACAAATTCCTCATCGGGCGTCGGCACGCAGGCGAGGAGCAGGGCAAGTGATAAGCAAAGAATAATGATGCGTTTCATAGTGCTTCTCCTCACCAACCGGAACCCGTATTCACGACGGACCCGTCGACGGCGTTGATGATCAGAAAATCGCCGTGCTGTCCCGGCTCGTTCCGAAACGCTTTGATTTCATCCCATGTACAATTCGGATTGGAGACATAGCTCAGTATATCAAAGTTCACGATCCAGCATGGCATTTCATAATAATCCGAGCTGTTTTTCTCCCGGATCGTAAATGCAGACAGGTACATATCGAAGATTTCCGCTTCGGCCGGACGCGGATCGACCGAGGGATCCGTCGCCCATTTATCATACGGGAAGCAGACCGAAAGCGCATTTTTGATGCGCATCTGGATCTCGTCAAACGGCAGAAGCTCGACATTTGCATTGACCAGTCCCGAGATCTCCTTCGGCCCCTGATATTCAAGGAATTGGATCCCGTCTTCGGAAACGAACAGGATGAACCGTTCTGTTTCGATCTTTTCATTCATAAAGAACTCGTCGCCGCTGCCGTAGTACAGACTGCGCGATGCATAGACGCTGCCTGCGATCTGCGGATACCCGCCGTAGCTGCGCTTCAGAACGAGCGACCACCCGCCCGCAAGGCCGCGTTCCGATGCTCCGGAACAAACCAAAAGTGTTGCTGTGGAAGCGTCGGAGACGGCATATCCGGTGTAGCCGAGTCGTTCCAACTCCGAAAGCGCTATGCTTTCCGCCTGTTCGCGGCTGAGGTCGGTTTCGATCCAGTGCTGATAACTGCCTTCTTTCCATCGCAGGTCATCCTGATAATCGGCATAATCATAGATGATCGGATGGGTTTTGCATCCCTTTGCGATCATATACTCGATTTTGTCAAAAGAAATCCATGCCACGTCGCCGGACGCCAGCGTAAACGACTGCGGTTTGTTCATTTCCAACCCGGAATAATCGTTGACCGCCTGCTCGGACAGCGAAGCCGGCGCATTGCGAATCTGCTCCATGTACCAGTTCGTCTGCGCCTCGAGTTCTTCCGGCGTTTCATTCAGGTCCATAACGTCCGTCCACCCATCGGGCTTGCCCGCTTTGGCCCATTCCTCGCTTTTCGCAATCAGATCCAAATACGATTGCAGCGCCCGTCCCCAATCCTCTTTCGTCAAAAGCGCTTCCGACGAAGCCGTCGGCTTGTCCAGAAACTTGACCGCAACGTTTTCGACCATTTCTTTGGTGATCTCCGTGGGCCGCGTGCGATAGACGGGGTAAAGCCCGTCCGCCCGTACATGGATTTCCGTATTCGCCCGGACGATCAGCCGATCATTTTCAACGATCGGGTCCTCGTCCCAACGGTCGGGAAAGGTCTGACGCGCGGCGGTCGAACCGCTGTCCGGGTCCGGCGTTTCGTTCAGCTTCTGTTCTACAACATCGTCGCCCTTGTTGACGACAAACTCCTCCTTGGGCGTCGGCACGCATGCAAGAAGCAGAACAAGCGATAAGCAAAGAATGATGATTCGTTTCATTGTCTGATACCTCTCAATATCCATAATCCGTATGAACGACGCTGCCGTCGACGGCGTTGATGACCAGCGCATCATGCGAGCAGTTCGCGTCGTACAGTTCAAGCTCACGCAAGCTCTTTCTGTATTCCCAATCGTCGGCGCCGCGCACCGGATCGCAGCAGTCGTACGAGACGACCCAGCAGGGCATTTCGTAATAGTCCGTATCATCCTTGATGTGCAGGGTATAGGTCGTCAGCATGATGTCATAGATCTCCACTTCCAGCCGCGGCGAGTTCTCATTGCGCTCAGCGGTCATCTTCCCGTAGTTTTCGTAGGGGAAGCACATCAGCAGCGTGTTTGCAATGCGCTGCTTGACCTCGTCGAACGGCAGCAGCTTCACGTTCGCATTGACCAGCCCGGAAACGTCCTTCGGACTGTTGTAATCGATCATCTGAAGACCGTTTTCGGAGACGAACATGTGAAGCCGTTCCTGCGGAATATACGCATTGACCGCAAAGGCGTCGTCGCTGCCGTACTGAAGACTCTGCGACGCGTTGACATGGCTTGTAAGCTGCGGATATCCGTCAAAGCCGCGCTTCAGCGTCAGGTACCAGCCGCCGGCCACCGCGCGCGTTGAAGCTTCCTTGATGTCAAACAGCGTCGCTTCGCATGCGCCGGCGATCACAAAGCCGGAAAAGCCGAGCTTCTCCGCTTCTGCAAGACCAACGGCTTCCGCCTGCTCGCGGGTCAGATCCGATTCCATCCAGGATTTGTATTTGCCTTCTTTCCATCGAAGGTCCTCGCGGTATTGATACACGTCATAGACGTTGGGCAGATGCTTGCAGCCCTTTGCGATGGTGAAGCCCTCCCTGCCGTAAACAATGCTTGCAGTCTCACCCGAAGCGAGCTTGAAAGACGTCGGCTGGCCGCTTTTCAGATCGGAATAGTCGTATACCGCCTGTTCGGACAGTGAAGCCGGCGCATTTCTGATCTGCTCCATGTACCAGTTCGTCTGTCGCTCGATCTCCTCGGGCGTCCATTCGTATTCGTCAACATCGGGCCAGTCGTTCGGCTTACCGGCTTGCACCCACGCGTCATAACGGGAGCGTATATCCAAAAACTCCTGCAGCGCCTGTCCCCAGTCGTTCTTGGTCATCAGCGATTCCGAAGAGACCGTCGGCTTGTCCAGAAACTTAACCGCCATATTGATGACCATGTCCTTTGTGACGGCTGCGGATCGCGTGCGGTAGACCGGATATAGTCCGTCCGGCTTGGTACGGACGTCAGCCGCTGCACGAACAACAAGGTGCTCGCTTTCCGCGATCGGGTCCGCGTCCCAACGGTCGGGGAAGGTCTGCCGCGCGGCAGTCGAACCGCTGTCCGGGTCCGGCGTTTCGTTCAGCTTCTGTTCCACAATATCGTCGCCCTTGTTCACGACAAATTCCTCCTCGGGCGTCGGCACGCAGGCGAGAAGCAAAAGCATCGCGAGAAAAATGACAAAAATACGTTTCATGGGCATTCTCCTTTCATCCTTATTTCCATACTAATTGCCGAATTCGTCAAAAACGTCATAGAACTGTTAAAAAGATGCAACTTTGTTGTAAAATCTGCCATCGTTCGGAAAGATGGAACAGCGCACGGGACGGATTCGCTGTTGCGAAAACGCAGCGGGTGTGATAGTATAATATTTGTAAAAGTTTGTGCGGAGGCGAGAGTATGCGGATCCTGATCAAAAACGGAACGGTCGTGAGATCGACCGGAAGAAAACAAGCGGACGTGCTCATTCAGGACGGAAAGATCGCGAAGATCGCGCCGGATATCGAAGCGGAGGCCGATCGCGTGATCGACGCGGCGGGCTGCTTTATCTTCGCCGGGTTTATCGACACGCACACGCATTTCGATCTCGATCTCGGCGTGACGGTCACGGCGGATGATTTCGAGACAGGCACAAAGGCGGCGGTCGTCGGCGGCACGACCACGGTGCTCGATTTCGCGACGCAGGATCACGGCATGACGATGCACGACGCGCTTACGCTCTGGCACAAAAAAGCCGAAAAAAGCTCATGCAATTACGGTTTCCACATGGCGGTGTCCGAGTGGAACGACGCGCGCAAAGTCGAGGTTGACGATATGTTCCGCGCGGGTATATCCTCCTTCAAGATGTACATGGTCTACGACGCGATGAAGGTCACCGACGGACAGATCTACGACGCGCAGAAGTTCATCGGCGCGCGAGGCGGCGTGATCGGCGTGCATTGCGAAAACTACGACGTGCTGCAGGCGCGCATTGCGGAGGAAAAGGCAAAGGGACATATGGACCCGACGGCGCATCCGGTCACAAGACCGCAGGCGGTGGAGGCCGAGGGTGTTGCGCGGCTCATGCGCATCGCGGAACTTTCCGGCTATCCCGCATGGGTGGTGCATCTTTCCACCGCGGACGGACTGGAGGAAGTCCGGCGTGCCAGAAAGCGCGGTGTGGAGGTCTACGCCGAAACGTGCCCGCAGTATATCACGCTCGACGTATCACAGTACGCCGAGCCGGACGGCGCGAAGTACGTGATGTCTCCGCCTTTGCGCGAGGCGCGCGACCGTGCGGCGATCCTCGACGGCATGAAGAAACGCGATATCGACTTTGTCGGCACGGACCATTGCTCGTTTACGATGGCGCAGAAAGCGCTTGGCAAGGACGATTTTTCAAAGATCCCGAACGGCGGCGCGGGCGTCCAGAACCGCGCGGAGCTCGTCTATACGTATGCGGTGAAAACCGGCGCGATCACGCCGGAGCAGATGGCGCTACTTCTCTCCGAACGTGCGGCGCGGCTGTTCGGCATGTTCCCGAAAAAGGGCGTGCTGCGGGTCGGCAGCGACGCGGATATCGTGATCTTCGATCCGAACGATCCGCACACGATCTCATGGAAGACGAACCTGCACGCCTGCGACAATTCGCCTTATGAAGGCGTGGAAGTTGCGGGACGTACGCGCGACGTGCTCCTGAACGGCGAGCTTGTCGTGGAGAACGGGAAGCTGATCAAACCCTATTGCGGACAATATGTGTTCCGCAAACCGTGCGAATGGTACAGAAAATGAGAATTGCTTTGGTATTGACGGCTGCCGGCAGCAGCAAGCGCTTCGGCAGCGACAAGCTTGCGTATCCGATCGACGGGAAGCCGATGCTTTTGCACGCGCTGGAACTCTATGAGCGGCTTTCCGACCGGTTCGTTTCGCGTACCGTCGTGCTGCGGGAAGGCGCGGAGGAGCGCCGCATGATCGCGGAGCGCATGGAGTATCGCGTGGCGGAGAACCCCGATCCCGAGCGCGGGATCGCTTCGAGCGTCGTGATCGGCACGGAGGACGCCGTAAAGAGTGATCCGGACGGCATCCTGTACGCGGTGGGGGATCAGCCCCGCGTGACCGAAACGACCGTTCTAAAGCTTCTGGAGACGTTTCAGAAGGACCCGACGCGCATCGTCGCGCCGATCGCAAGCGACAGACGCGGCAATCCGGTGCTGTTTCCGAAGGACCTTATCCCGGAGCTATTGTCGATCACGGGAGATATCGGCGGCAGTCAGGTGATCGCGCGGCATCCGGAACGGCTCGTGACCGTCAAGGTCCCGATCGAGGAGCTTTTTGACATCGACACGCGTGCGCAAAGCGAGGATCGCTACTACGTGCTGCACGGCAATATCCTGACCGTGCCCACGCTCGGCAAGCTTGAAGCGGTGAAGGACGGATACATCGTTCTGAACGCCGACGGCGTGATCGAGGGCGTCTTCGAAACGCTGCCCGAGCGCTTCAAAAAGGGACAGCTTGCGGACTACGGCGACGCGCTCATCATGCAGTCGTTCTGCGATATGCACCTGCACGCACCGCAGTATCCGATGCTCGGCATGGGCATGGACCTGCCGCTCTTGGACTGGCTCAACACCTACACGTTCCGCACCGAGGCGCGCTTTGCCGACACAGACTACGCGCGGATGCACTACCGGCAGTTCGCGGAACGGCTCGTCGGCTACGGCACGACGCGGGTGTGCATGTTCTCCTCGATCCATGCCGACGCGACGCTGGTGCTGATGGAGGAGCTCGAACGCGCGGGGATCTCGGGCTGCGTCGGCAAGGTCAATATGGACCGTAACAGCCCGGACTATTACTGCGAGACGGCGGAGGAGAGCAAGCGCGAAACGCTGCGCTGGCTCGACGCGTGCGGCCGGTTCACGCAGGTGAAGCCGATCATCACGCCGCGCTTTACGCCGTCCTGCTCGGACGGGTTGATGGAATGGCTCGGAAAGATCGCGAACGAACGGAACCTGCCGGTGCAGTCGCATCTAAGTGAAAATACGAGCGAGATCGAATGGGTGCGTTCGCTGCATCCGGACTGCGCGCAGTATTGGGAAACGTACGCAAAATACGGGCTATGGAAGAACGACACGCTGATGGCGCATTGCGTGCACAGCGACGAACGCGAGCGCGAAGCAATCAGGGAACACGGCGTGACCGTCGTGCACTGCGCGGATTCGAATACGAATTTATCCAGCGGCGTCGCGCCGATCCGCACGATGCTCGACGAAGGGCTGAAGGTGGTCCTGGGCAGCGATATCGCGGGCGGAGCGCATCTTTCCATGCTGAACGTGATCCAGATGTCGATCCGCGCGTCCAAGTACAAGCGCATCGAAAGCGGCTGGCAGACGCCGTTCCTCTCCGTTGCGGAAGGGTACTATCTCGGCACGACCGCAGGCGCGCTGTATTTCGGCGCAAGGCCGGGCTTTCAGAAGGGCGACAAGCTGCACGCCGTGGTCATCGACGACCGCGAATACCCGGATACGGCGCGGCTTTCGCTGCGCGAACGGTTCGACCGCGCGGTCTATATCGCCGAGCCGAAGGACATCGTCGCGGTCTACGGCGAAGGCAAACGGTTAAAATAACGCATGAAAACAGACGAAAATCACATCCTAACCGAAAAACGGTAGGATGTGATTTTTATGTGGACCGCAAGGATCCTGCTCCTGGTATTGCTGCTTCTCACGGGCGGCGGATGGTTCGATCTTACGTTGTTTCGGCGTGAAAAGATCGCGATTTTTTGCCTTGCTCCGGTGGTGTTCGGACTGAGCTTTCTTCCGATATTTCGGACGCCCACCGTGCGGCTTTGCTTCGCGCCGTGCGCGTTTGCACTGCTGATCGCGGCGCTGTGTCCCACGGATCACCCGTTCGGCGCGCTGTTTTCCGCACTGCTCGGCGGGTTTCTCGGATGGAAGCTATGCGACGCGCTGCCGCTGTTCTTTGAGCAGGGCTTTTTGATCGCCGCGTCGACGCTCGTATTCTGCGCGCTTTTCTGCCGCGACGCAAACGCAAGGGCGCTCGCGATCGCCGCGGCGCCCTTTGTGATGTTGTTTTTTCAGATGGTCGGGGATTATATGCTGTTCAAAAGCACTGTGCTCGAGCTCGGCAGCTTCGACGCGTTCTGCGCGCAGTCAGCGGGACTGCTTGCGCTTCTTGTCGGCGGACTTTTGCGCGACCGGGTGAACGGGCTCAAGAGACGACTGCATGCGCCCGCATAGCGCGGCGGCGATCAGCGCGGTCAGCGGCACGGCAAGGATCAGCCCGATGCTGCCGGAAATCCCCGTAATGACCTCGTGCGTGATATAGTCGCCCGACAGGATCGCTTTCATATCCCAGCTGTAATACTTGATGAGGAGCAGATTGACGAGCGCGCCGCCGGTGAACGCGAGGATCAGCGTGTTCGTCATTGTGCCGACCGCGTCGCGTCCGATGCGCATGCCGCTTTTGAACAGGGCGGAAAAGCCCATGTCCGGATTGACCGTTTTGAGCTCGTTGATCGAGGACGAAATGCTCATTGCAACGTCCATGACCGCGCCGAGCGCGGAGATGATGATGCCGGAAACGAACAGCCCGCGGATGTTGATCAGCGTGCCCTGATACTTCGCCTGGATGAGCGTGTCGGTCTCGGCGACGTTGTATTCGAGCCCGTCGAGATGCGCAAGCTTGCTTGCGAGCATGGCAAAGAGGCAGGCGACGCAGAATCCCGCGACGGTGCCGAGGATCGCGGAAAGCGTCTTGCGACTCAGTCCGTCGAGCAAAAGGAAGCAGACGACCGTCATCAGCACGCAGAGGATCAGCGTCAGCGGGATCGCGTAAAAGCCCTTCAGAAGCGCCGGAACGAGGAGGAAGACGACGGCGGCGAGCGTCAGCCCGAGCCCCAAAATGGACCGGAAGCCGACCTTTCCGCCGACGAGTACCGTCACGAGCAGAAAGATCGCGACAAGCCCAAAGAGCAGCCATTGCCGGTTGTAGTTCATGACCGAAACGGAAAGGGCAGGTTCCGGATCCGCCGCATTTTCGCGGGTCGCCAAAAGATACACAAGCAGCGACGTACCGACCTCGGCGTGCTTATCGAAGAGCTTGCTCATGTAGTTCGTGACCGTAAGCTGCCGCCCCTTGAATTCGCCGGTCGTGATCTCGACCAAAAGCGTCTGCGAACCGACGTGCACGTTCTCTGTCTGTTCGTCCTCATGCGAATCGTCCGAAAGCACCTTCAGCACCGTTGCATAGGCATAGGACGTCGTTTTCAGCAGCTCGTCGCTGTTCGAATAATCCTCCGGAAGCTCCCCGGTCTCAAAGAGAATGCGGTTGCTGTCCGCAGCAAGCGCAAGGTGCGAAAAATAGACCTGTGCTGCGTCGTCCCGGTCGGCGTTGTACTTTGCGATCGGACGCCGTAACCACAGCGCAAACAGCACGCCCGCGAGCAGAATGACCGCGACGATCGCGGCGGCGATCCATGTCTTCGGCTGTTTCATCTTTTCTTTCAGGTTTTGAAAGCGGTTTTTCATATCCGTTATTATACCGTCATTTGCCGTATTCCGTCAAGAAAAACGATTTGTAAAAAACCGCAAACCGAAGCGGTTCACGGCTTTTTCCATGGGAGTCTGCATATCAGTCCGTCGATCGGATCAGCGTTCCGTTTTTGAGCTCCATCACGGAATCGGCTTCCTTTGCCGCTGCCGCGTCGTGCGTGATGAGAACGATCGCGCGTCCCTTTTTGTGCTCGCTGCGGAGCAGGGAAAAGATCACATCGCGATTCTTCGGATCAAGGTTGCCGGTCGGTTCGTCGGCAAGCAGCAGACATGGATCAAGGATCAGAGCGCGGGCGATCGCGACGCGCTGCTTTTCGCCGCCGGACAGGGTCGTGACGCTTTGATCGAGCAGCGGTTCGATGTCAAGCAGGGAAGCAAGCCGGTGAAGGTCTCGGCTTTGCACATGACCGTACAGCGTCGGCAGGAGGATATTTTCACGGCAGGTCAGCGTCGGGATCAGATTGTAACTTTGAAAAATAAAGCCGATGTTATGAAGCCGCAGCGCGTGATAATCGGTATCGTTCCGGATCGGTTTGCCGTTGAACCAATATTCGCCGGCGTCATAGCGCTCCAGGAGCCCGAGAATATTCAACAGCGTGGATTTGCCCGATCCGGATTTGCCGAGGATCGCAATAAAGCTGTCGTTGTCAATGTGCAAGGTTATGTCCTTCAGCACGGGACGATGATAGCTCTTTCTGACGTGAGACAGCTCAACGGAAAGCTCATTCATACGCGCCGCCTCCGACGACCGCGCGATAGCCGGTATCGAAGCAATCGCCTTCGTTGACGCCGGAAATGCATACGTACGGATCGCTGCGATACCCGACCTCAACCTTCACTTCCTCTAAAAACGCGCCGTCCTCCGTAACGCGCCGTGCATACCATTCGCCCGAACCGATCTCTTTTTCATACAGGCATTTCGCATTGAGCACCAGCGCGCTCAAAAAACGGTTGCCGGTGAAAAGCGAAAGCTCCTTGACCTCCGCTCCGAACGCATACGCATCCGAATCGACGCGCAGACGGATCTTTGTGCTTCCGTCGCCGTTCTTCGTCAGTGCAACATAGGTCAGCGATACCGCTTCACCCTCTTCGGTGCAAAGCGATTCGCGGCTGCGTTCCAGCGTTTTCAGCGTCTTTGCATCGACGTTGCATTCGATCTCGACCGGCTCCAAAAGCTGCACCTTGACGTATGGGGTCTTTGCATAGGCGTTGATCTCGCGAATGATCCCCGTTTGCTCTGAAAGAATTTCCTCGCCGTTCAGCAGCGCGATCGGCTGCCCTGCCTGCACCTCGTCGCCCTCGCGAATATACCACCGGGCATTCTGCAGATCGCGCTGACGGAGATCCGTATAGACATAAGTATCGGATGTGCATACGCCCGAAAGAGTAACGGTTTCGCTGACGTCCATACGCTTTGCCCTGACAATCTCGCCGTACGCCGTTTCCCGAAAAACGGGGACGGGTTTTGGTTCGTACTGCTTCATCTCTTCGTTGGAGATCCGATAAATCAGATAGACCGGCGCGGTGAGCAGCGCGAGCACGACAAGCCAGAAAAGCCCTTTTCCGATTCCCTTCAATACCTTCATACGATCCTCCTTACTCCGCTTTGAGCTGGTCTGCGATCTGCACCCGTGTGGAACGGTAGGCAAAGAGCAGACTGAATACGACGGTCAGCGCAACCGCACAGATCGCAAACATTGCGATCGAATACGACGAAACCCAGACCGTCCATTGGAAAAACTCACCAAATTCGTTCGGCGTGCGTTCATAGATATATTTGTAGACAATAAACACGTCTGCGACGAACGCGACGGACAGTGCGATGTTCGCGAGCATAACGATCAGGCCCTCCAGAAAAAACTGCCGTACGATCCGAAAAGACGATGCGCCGATCGCCCGTTTCACGCCGATCTCGAATCTGCGGGCGTTCAGCGCGTTTTCGAAGCACGAATACAGATTGATGCCGAGCACGATCAGCATTACGCAGCAGATCAGCGCTTTTTGACGGTTTTCTGTCTTCATTGTTTCGTTTGCCCGGTCCTGCGCTTTATACGCGCCGATCGCCGTATTGTTCGGGTTCATGGATTCGATCAGCTTTGCAACGGACTCCGGCTGATCGGTGACGAACGCGACGAGCGACGAACACGAAGCTGCCGGAAAATCGGAAACGCTTGCCGCTTCGGCGGAGAGGACCAGCATGGGCTGATATGCGCCGGAAAGCGTTGCCTTGCCTTCCATTGCGTCGCTTCCGATCTCAACGTTCAGCGTTCCCTTGCTTGGGACCATTCCGACGATCCGGTACGCGGCGTCAAGCAAAGGATGGAGGCCATCCTGCGAATACAGCATGATATGGAGCATGCCGCCGCTCACCTTGCCGACGGCGGCGTACAGCGCTTCGTCAACAAGGATCTCATCCCGCGCAAGGTGCATATCCGCATGTGATGTTCCGTCGAGCCATGTAACCGGGATTTCATCAAATGTGTAATTCTTGCTTGTTTCCGGTTCGTAGACGACCGGCGCATGCGGAGACAGCAGCAAAAGCGTCGGCGATCCGAAGTCCATCATGCGCTCGCCGGGTTCCAATTCGACGTTCGGGATCGTAAGCCGAAGGCCGCGAACGGCATGGATCAGCAAACTTTTTGTCGTACCGATCCCGGACGCCTTTTCCCGCAGGATCCGGTCCCGATACGCGTCGGTATCG
Source organism: Clostridia bacterium (assembly GCA_017554455.1). Classification (GTDB taxonomy): domain Bacteria; phylum Bacillota; class Clostridia; order Christensenellales; family CAG-138; genus UBA3792. The sequence continues at coordinate 17,353 of JAFZIH010000152.1, forward strand.
GCGACGGAGAACACCAGACTGCGATCCAGGGAGAATACCTCTTTATAGCGGTTATAGCTTGCGGAATCCACGAACGCAAGATAACCGAGCAGCAGAGAAAAGGAGAGGATGATCGTTACCGACAGCAGCCCGTAGCTTTTCAGATTGCGACGTACCATTCTGCATGCGTGCGCCGCGTCACGTAGCATTTTCATAGGCAATTCACCGCCTCCATGCATCAGGCAGGTTTTCGACCCAAGGATGTTCGCCGTGCAGATACGCGTCTGCCGCAGAGAGATCAAGCCCTTTGAACACCGCAAGGTACGTTTCCAACACGTCATTCGAGCGGTGCAGGGCGCACGGTACTGTCATTGCGTGCGGCCTTCCGTTGACCTCATATTCCATCGTCAGAAACAGCGAACCTTCAAATTCGTATTGCGTGAGGCGTTCGTGATACAGGATCACGTCGATTTCGACTGACTGTCCCGCTTTAAAATCGAGCGGCGTATGCATATCCCAGTAATAATCCGAAACAGCTTCGCCGTTCGCATCGGGGATTTTGATGTGCGCGCCGACAATTTCACAGTCCGTGCCGTATCCATATGCGCCGGTCACGGTAACGTCGTCCAACCCTGCCGTAAACGAAAGTGCATCCGGCACAAGTCCGAACCCGCCGTCAAGCCAGTTTCCCTCGACAACCATGACGCCGGGCGACGGTCGAAGTCCGTAGCTGTCGGCTTTCGGCATTTCTTCAGGCGCGTTCGGATGCAGACGCCATGTACCGAACGGAATATCGCTCTCTTTTTCGCCCAAAGTCAGCGTCAGCCGATCGACCTTTTCCTCTGTGTACGGTGTTTCAAAATGTATGTTCACATAGTACACATGGTATTCCGGAATATCCGCTTCCGTAAACTGCTCCCATGCGTCGCGGTAGGGCTGCAGGTATGCGTAGCCCTCGTCAAGCTTTTGATTCATGGCGATCTCCTCCGGATCGGTGATCTCCCAGCTCGTTTCCCCGGCGTGATGCGCTGCGATCCAATCGGAGATCGCTGCTTCTTCGGCACGGATGTCGCCGAGCTTTTCCCAATCCGGGTTTTGCAGCATTAAAAATGTCTGGAATCCGAACATGCCGTAAACGCCATCCTTATTGAGCGCGCGGAATTCTTCGGTCACGTCGGTAACTTCGACTGTATACGCCGTGCGTATCGGGACGTTCACACGGATATTCTCTTTGCCGATCTCCTTTTCGGAAATGACCTTAAACGAAACGCCGGACGTGATCGACGCACCGTCGTAAAAGTCGCAGTTCTGATTGGCAAGCGAAACGTACGCCTCGCCGTCTGACCAGCCGGGGGTGAAGGAGACGGGAGCAGAAGACGGACGCAGCGACGCAGCCGGGGAGGGCTCGACGGTTGATACGGGCGCAGCGGTCGGCAGCGGCTTCTCGGTAGCGCTCGTTTGCCCTGCAGGCGGCGTTTTGCAGCCGACCGAAAGGCAGAGCAGCAACAGCAGCATATAAGACGGGATCCGTTTCAAGCGCATCATCCTTTCAAAACGGGATTTTGTTGATCCTACTGTACCAAATCCGATTTCGAAACGCAATCCTGCCGTCGCAAGCGGTCGCCCTTTTGCCGTATGCGGCGCTTGTCAGAGATGCGCAAACTATGGTATCATAAAAATGGACAGATAGGAGGTTTCCATGCGGATCGCAGTCTGTGACGATGAACAACGGGATCTGGAGCAGCTTTGTGAACTGCTCATGCGGTACGACAGCGCCTGTATGCCGGTGCGGTTCTTTGCGGCAAGGGAGCTGTTTGCATGCGCCGACCGGTTCGACGTCGTCTTTCTGGATATCGAAATGCAGGCGCCGAACGGGTACGAGGTCGCGCGGGAGCTCAGCGAACGCACGCGGCGCCCGCTGATCGTGTTTGTCACACATACGAGCGCATACGCCGTGCAGGGCTACGGGATCGCGTTCCGGTATCTGCTGAAGCCGGTGACGGCGGACGCGCTGGCGGCGGTTCTCAAAGCAGTCGAAGCAGAACTCCGTGCAAACAACATCACACTTTTGATCGATGGGACCGAGCACGTTCTTGACGTCCGCGAGATATTGTACCTTGAGGTACAAAACCATACGGCGATCCTACACCTGCAGGACGGCATGTATACCTTTCGCGCAACGCTCAAAGACCTTACGGCGCAGCTGCCAGAGCGGTATTTCTGCGCGCCGCAGCAGAGCTATCTGGTAAATATGCAGCATATTCGGTCCGCAGACGCGCTTTCCGTTGTGATGGTGAACGGTGACCGGATCCCTTTGAGCCGCAGAAAACGACAGGATTTTCAGCATCGGTTTCATAACTTTCTCGGAGGTACAACGTGAAATACGCATTGTTTGCCGCCATGACGCTGGACGTGGGCTGTCTTCTGTGCCTGCTGATCGTCGCGGTGCGGGAGCCGAGACGTATCAACGGACGTGTCAGACTGCTTCTGCCGATCCCGCTGTGCTATCTTGCCGCCGCGATCTTCGGCTATGAGGTATTCCGCCGTTCCGATCCGGGACCGCTGTCCTTCTTTCTGCTGCTTTGGCTCGTCTATTGCGGCGCTGTGACGCTGATCACGGCGCAGCGATGCCGTCGCGCGCAGAACGCCGCGCAAAAACAAACGCAAATCGAGCGGCATTACGCGCAGGAGGAAGAATATTACGAGCAACTGATCGAGAAGCAGGAGCAGACGCGCGCGCTTTGGCACGATATGGAAAAATACCTGCGCGCCGCCGAGGCAGAAGGAACCGACGCCGCAGAGCAAGCCCGGCTCACACTTAAAAAGGCGTCCGACGTACCGGATGTGGGCAATCGGGCCCTGAACGTGATCCTGAACGAGTACCGCGCCCGCACAAGCGCATCGGGCATTCGGTTCGAATGGCAGGTACAGGTCCCGTCGAAGCTGTCGGTTTCGGTCGTCGATCTCTATATCCTGCTCGGCAATACGATCGACAATGCGATCGAAGCGTGTATGGCGCTTCCGACGGAGGATCGCACGATCCGTTTGTCGTTGCAGCAAACGCACGACGTTTTGTTTTATCGCTTGTCGAACCCGTATGCAGAGAGGACGGAGGGACAGAAGCCCGGGATTCACGGATACGGGCTCAGAAACGTCCGCGCCTGCGTGAAAAAGTACGGGGGAGCAACAGAAATCACACGGGAAAACGGATGGTTTTGCTTTTCTGCGCATATGAACGCGCCTGTACCGAACGAATGTTCCGACCGGTGAAAAGCGCGATACATTCCGACGATATGATAAAGGAGCGGTCCTGTTTGATCGCTCCGTCTCAATCGTATAAAAGGGCGGGACCCCTTATTTTTCGTAGACGCGGGGGACGCGGTCATTGAAGGAGAGGAGGATCTCGTAGGAGATCGTATTCGCCTTATCCGCAAGCTCGTCCGCGGTGATGACCTCGTTTCCCTGACGGCCGATCAGCACCGCTTCGTCGCCGATCGCAACGCCCGGGACCTCGGACACGTCGACCATCATCTGGTCCATACAGATCGTGCCGATCTGCGGGCAGCGCATGCCGCCGATCAGTACGTCGGTTTTGCCGGTCAGACAGCGCTTGTAGCCGTCGCCGTAGCCGATGGGCAGGGTCGCGACCTTGGTGGGACGGGACGCGACGAACCGGAGCCCGTAGCTGACGCCTTCGCCCGCGGGGATGGTCTTGAGATTGCTGATGTAGGTGATCAGCGACATGACCGGCGTGAGCCCGCTGCCGGGGCTGCGCTTTGCGTCGGGATGATAGCCGTAGAGCGCGATGCCGAAACGGACCATGTCGTATTGCAGCTCGGGGAAATCGAGCGTCGCGGCGGAGTTTGCCGCGTGCACGATCGGATGATAGCCGCGCGCGCGGATCTTTGCGACGAACGCGTCGAACCGCTGCGCCTGCAGATGCGTGAATTCAGGATCGGCCTCGCTCTTTGCGAAGTGCGTGAATACGCCGTCCATCGAAACATGCGGGCAGGCGTCGAACGCGTCTAAAAGATCTTCGAGCATTGCATCGTCCGTGACGCCGATGCGGTGCATGCCGGTGTCGAGCTTGACGTGTACGTGCGCGGTCTTTTGGGATGCGACGGCGCAGCGCTCGAAGGCGTAGATCCGCTCGGGCAGAAAGACGGCGGCGGTCAGCTCGTTGCCGACGACGGCGGGGATGTGATCGGGATCGGTCACGCCGAGGATCAGGATCGGAAGCGTGACGCCGCTTGCGCGAAGCCGCACGCCCTCCTCGGGAATCGCGACGGCGAGCATGTCGACGAGGCCGGATTGCTCGAGATATTCGCCGACTGTGGTGATGCCGTGACCGTATGCGTTTGCCTTGATGACGGCAAGAAATTTCGTTTCGGGTTTCAGCCGGCGTTTGGCAAGCCGGATGTTTTTCAGAAATGCGGGCAGATTGACGACCGCATGTGTGCTGCGAAGCATAGTTTCGCCCCCTTTTTTCCGAAGGTAATTCTACAAGAACACCATTAAAAAGTCAATTCTTTTGGTCGGATTTGACCGAAATTTTACCCGGACATAATATATCGAAAAAATATTAACAATTTGTTCAAAAACTATTGCAATTTCTATACCTTGGTGCTAAAATGGGATACACAATACAAGATATAGGGGTTTCTATGGTCAGAATCATTGCGGGCACGGCCCGCGGACGGAAGATCGAAACGCTCGAAGGCATGGAAACCCGACCGACGCTGGACCGCGTTAAGGAGGCCGTTTTCGGATCCTTGCAGTTCCGTATCCCGTATGCAAGGGCGCTGGATCTGTTCGCGGGAAGCGGCAATCTCGGATTGGAGGCACTAAGCCGCGGGGCAAAGCGCGTCGTGCTGAACGACCGCAATCCGGCGTGTATCGAGATCATCCGGCGAAACATCGAAACGCTCGGGTTTTCGGATGCCGCAAGGACGATGAACCTCGACTATGCGGCGGCGATCGAGCGGCTTTCTTCGGAGGGCGAAGTGTTCGACCTGGCGTTTCTGGATCCGCCGTATCGGGAAGGACTTTCCGAGGATGCGGTGAAGCGGCTGTTCGAAGCGCACCTGATCCTGCCGGGCGGTACCGTGGTGCTGGAGCATGCGGCGGAGCTTCCGCCAAACGGCGTACCGGGCGTATACCGCGTCGTGCGGACCAAAAGGTTCGGCAAGTGCGGGTATTCATTGATCGAGGAGGACGGAGAATGAAGATCGGCGTATATCCGGGAAGCTTCGATCCGTTTACGATCGGACATCTCGACGTGCTGAAAAACGCCGCGGGGCTGTTCGATGTAGTCTATGTGGCGGTGCTGAACAACAGCGCGAAATCGCCGGTGTTTTCGGTGGAAGAGCGCGTGGAAATGCTCGACCGCATCATCGAATCGGAAGGGCTAAAAAACGTCCGGTCCGGTTCGTTCGGGGGACTGCTCGTCGACTACGCAAAGCAGATCGGCGCGCAGTACCTCATCAGAGGACTCCGGGCGATCACGGATTTCGAATACGAATTCCAGATCGACGCGGTGAACCGGCATCTGGATCCGGGCATCCGCACGGTGTACTTTATGGCAAATCCCGCACATTCGTTCCTTTCAAGCTCGAATGTGCGTGAGATCGGAGAAATGGGCGGTTCCATTGAGGGACTGGTACCGCATTGCAATTATCATTATTTACGGGAAAGGTTGGCAAGGCAGAAATGAACGGCGTACAAACAATGAAGATCTTCAGTATTCTTTCGAAGATCGAACAACTCGTGGCGGACAGCCCGAAACCGAGATTCAATAACGGGGCAAACCGGCGCATCGTCGACGAGGAAGAGCTTTTGGCGCTCCTCGACGATCTCAAAGCGACGATTCCGGAGGATATCAGAAGAGCTTCCGGCATCATTGCGGAGAAGGAAAACACGCTTCGCGACGCAAATGAACAGGCGGATCAGATCGTTGCGGACGCGCAGAAAGACGCGGACGAGATGCGCAGTCAGGCGCAGCAGGCGGCGACGGACGTCTATAATCAGGCGGTCGCCGAGTATGAAGCGCTGATCACCGAAAACTCGGTCTATCAGGCGGCGGTACGCCGCGCGGACGATCTCCGTCAGGCGGCGGAGGAGAACGCGGACTCGATCTGCAGCGGCGCACGCGCCTATGCGGACGACATCCTTGCCGATGTGCAGCGGTATCTCAACGACTATATGAAGATGATCAACGGAAACCGCGAAGAGCTCGACGTCCGTCCGAGACCCGTCGCGCCGGATCTTGAGATCCCCGAACCCGCGCCTGCGCCGATCACCGTACCGGCGCCCGAACCGCGTCGTCAGGAACCCGCGAGAAAGCCGCAGGCGGAGCCGCAGCGTGCGCCGCAGAAGCCCGCACCGCGTCCCGAGCCCGAAGACGATGAGGACGGTTACGAGGAAGAGGAGCCGAAGAAGCAGCGCAAGAAGGGCTTCTTTGCCCGCATGCTCGGCATCGAGGAAGTCGAAGAGGACGAGGAAGAGTACGACGACGAAGAGGAAGAGGAGCGTCCTGCGCCCAAGAAGAAGCGCCGCAGCATCTTCTCCTTCGGTTCCGACGACGAGGACGAAGACGAAGAATAAGCCATTTATCCGATATGATCCGGGGGAGCAAGCTCTCCCGGATTTTCTTTTTCCTGATTGCAGCAAAACGCGCCGTTCATCCGTGTTATGGGTGAGTGTTGAAACACGGATGACGCCGAAAGGGTCAGAGACAGGGAACCGCGGGCATGGCGCCTTCGACCGGCGAACCCACTGACCTTTTCCGGCAGCGAAAGGAGAGAATATGGAGCAAAGAGACAAACAGGCGAAACGGGATCGCGAGATTGTGCGCATCGTCGAAACGTATTCCGACATGCTGCTGCGCATTGCCCTAAACCGCGTGAACAGCATCGCGGAAGCGGAGGACGTTGTGCAGAGCACATTCGAACGGTTGATCAGAAGACAGCCGCACTTTGCAGATCGCGAGCACGAAAAGGCATGGCTCATCAAGACGGCGATCCGCATCTGTATCGACGAGGCGAGAAAGACAAGCAAACGCGCGGAAGCGCCGCTGAACGAGGAGATCACGGCGGCGTATTCGGAGGAGAGCTATGAGCTTCTCGATACGATCCGTCGGCTCCCGGAACGGGACCGCGACGCCGTGTACCTCTATTACTATGAGGAATACGCGGTGAAAGACGTCGCAAAGCTGCTCGGCGAGCGCGAGGGCACGACACGGTCCCGGCTTTCCCGCGCAAGACAAAAACTCAAAGCAATCATGGAAGGAGAAAACAATGAACAGGTTTTATAAGGGCTATGACGATATCACGGCGTCCGATACGTTCAAAAGCCGCATGGTGCGGACGCTGCAAAGCAAAACGAAAGAGGAGACCGCAGCGAAATCGGTGCGGCTCCCGATCAAGCGGCGCACGCTTGCGAACCTAATCGCGGCGGCAATCCTGGTGCTTGCGATCGGCACGGCGGCAGCGGCAACGATCATTGCGAAAAACTACTACTCGCCGGATATGTACATGATGCAGGACAAGGAGCAGCGCGAGCAGAACCAGAACGCGATCCCGGACATTGAAAACGCGATCGCCTCCGCAAAGCCGGTCGGCGGCGAAACGAGCGTCGTGATGCTGCCGGAGATGGAGGACGCGGACGTGCTGAACGAGTGGCGGCAGAAGAAGGGCCAGCCGGTCTATTCCGAGGAGGACTGGGCTTGGATCCGCGAGATCCGCCCGGAAATCGAGGAGGTTTTGGTCGACGGAAGCACGATCGTGTTCAACGTTCGTTTGAACACCGATCACGGCAAGAGCTTCGATGTGTGGAATGCAGCCGACGACGAACAGCAGATCGACGCGGCGTGCGACGAGGCGACGATCACATTTACGAAGGACGGACGGACGATTGACGAATTCGTTTCCGCCGGAACGGGGATCAATCCGGGTTCGATCAGCGAAGACGGCGCGACGCTGGGCAGCGAGATCGACATGTATGATCTGTCCGAGCCGCTTCCGACCGAAGGAACGGTCCATGTGGTCATGACGATCGGCGTCCGCGACGCCAAGGTGGACGACATGGCGGACATCGGACTGCTTGCGAAGATCACCTATTCCTTCGATTTCGACGCATCCGCAGGCGCGGACGTCGCCGCGCCGATCGTAACGGAACGACCGCTGTCCGGGTCGGTCGTGCTGACGGGCAGGGCGAACGGGCGTGATTTCAACAAGCGCGTATCGCTCGACGGCGTGGTGCTCGAGGAAACGCTGAATTTCCGAAAGACCGGTATCTATGTCACGTATCGCGTGAAGTCCGCGCCGGAGGAATGGTACCGTGCGCCGTACGAGCCGGAGCTGCCCGGAGAGTACGTTTCAATGTACAGGGATATGCTGCTCGACCAGGGCAGCGATTCCGGAAGCGTGCCCGGCTTCTACGTGACCTGCGTGCCGAAGGACAGCACGGACGGGGACGCGGTGATTGTCCCGGGCAAGGCGAACGCGATGGTTGCCGGCGAATACATCTGCATCCTGCCGTTCTTCCCGTCGGATTACGATGCGGTCAAGGCGACGGGCTATGAGATCCGGCTGTATTATCAATGCGTGTCCGAATTCAACGGCGAGCCGGTCGGCGAGGACTGGATCCTCCCCAAGGGCGCCGACGGTTACGATCTGGATACGATCCGGCAGCCGATCGCGACGTTCGATCTCATCATGCCGTAAGATTGCGGTGCTTTGTAGCGTTGTAGGGACGACCATCGGTCGTCCGATCCTCTGATGAGGCGGACGGGCAATGCCCGTCCCTACATATATTCCGCAGAACGACAAATTGTGAGATATGACGGGCATTGCGTCCGTCCCTTTGCGCACCGTTACACAGTCCGATACAAAGAGGGGTGTGTGTATTGATGTATCATTTGTATAATTTGTATAATTTGTATAATTTGTATCATTTGTATTTTTAGAAGACGAAAAACCATCTGAAAGAACACCTTATGATACAATTTATACAATTTATACATTGTTACACACACGGGGTGTTTGTAACGCCGACGTTTTTACAACTCTTTCATAGGAATGTGACATTTCGGACGAAACCGCATGATAGCATTGTTACGGTAGGGACGAGCATTGCTCGTCCGCGAACACAGAGGTTCGGATGGGCAATGCCCATCCCTGCAGGAATCATAGGGAGAATACCATATGAAACGAATTTGTATCCTGTTGCTTGCGGTACTGATGCTTCTTGGCTGTCAACCGACGCCGGAGACGGAATTTATCGTGAACAAGGGCGATCAAAGCGCCATGATCGACATGGCAAGAGGCGAGGACGTCGTGAGCGCCGCAGGCGGCAATGACGGAGCAGAACCCGCGGCGCTTGATTACCGCGCGCTCTATGGGATCCCGGAACGGTTGACGGGAACCTTTTCCGACACGGAGGGCAAGGTCCTCGTGCACATCGACGCAGAGGTTGCGGTACCGGACGCGCCGCTGCCGATCGTCCGCGTGTTCAGTCGGGATTTCGATCAGCAGACGGTGACGCGCATCTGGAACGTGCTGGTAAAGGATACGCCGATGTTTGAGCTCGTCGACGAAACGAACCTGAATCGGAAAACACAGATCGAGGACGAACTGAAATTCTTTTACGCCATGCTGGACAATCCGGAACTGATGCGGGAGCACCTCTATGATTCCGAAGCGGAAGTGATGGAGGAGATCGCATCCCTTCAAGCAGAGTATCAGAAGACCGTGGACGCCGAACCGAAGGAGAAGCGGCGTGTGGACAGCACCATGTGGCGGCGCAGCGTCGGCTTTGCCGACAAGCCGGACCTCACGCAGCAGGAGGGGCTTTGGGCGATCTCCGAGGACGAGAGCATGCGCTTTACGGTGTACAACAGCACCGACAACGATGAGCCGATCTATGAAACGGTCGAGGGAGGCTGGAACGTGATCCAAAACAATAAGCACGCGTCTCTGAGCTTTCGCCGCGAATCCGATGTGACGGATATCGTATTTGGGAATCGTACGATCGGCGTTCCGTTCGGCACGATCATAAAGGAGGACGATCCGCTGCCGGAGCGCGCAAAGGGATCGCTTCCGTATACACCGAAGGAGGCGGCGGACAGGGTGCGCGCATTTCTCAAAGAGGCGGGGCTTTCGGACGAATCCACGATCGCCTATCTCTCTCTCGACGACGACGCGGGCGTGTATGGCCGTGACGACGAGCGGGAGATGCTTCCGCATGAGCCGACGATGTTTTGTTACCACGCAGTGTGTGCGCGCAAGGTGAACGGCGCGCCGTGCTGCAACACGGAAATAAACGTATACGAGAGCCGCGGCGGCGAAAGCACCAAGACCGCGTACGCGCCGAGCTGGGCATATGAGCAGATGCACGTATACCTCGACGCCGACGGCATATTTCGGTTCGGATGGGGCACGCCGCTTTCCGTTTCCGATACGCTGACCGCGTTCAGCAAGCTGAAGCCGTTCGACGAGATCAGAACGATCGCGGAGAAGCGCTTCCCGCTGCAGTATCTGGAGGAGGCGAACCGGGCGACGGAAGTGTCGGATCATCCGAATACGCAGCTTCCGATCACCGAGATCACGGTCGACCGCATCACGCTCGGGCTATGGCGCATTGCCGAGCAGGACAAGCTCGGGCAGGGGCTTCTCGTGCCCGCGTACTGCTTTTACGGCAATATGAAAAGCACATGGTATCAGGACGGTACGCCGCGCGTCGAATACAACGATCTGCTGTTTGTAATCAACGCCGTCGACGGCAGCGTGATCGACCCCGCAAAGGGGTATTGAGCGGCTGATTCCGCGTGATGTGGAAACGGGGCGTCGGGGTCGCACCACTTCGTTACATAGGTGCCGTCGCGCGACACCACTTCGCGCCGTCTACCGCGTCGCCATTGCCCCCTACGATCGCTGTTAAGAATCTTGTGCTGCTGATCCGGAGAAGGACATAACGCCGGGATAAATGTACTGTAGGGGGCGACGTCCTCGGCGCCCCGGAGGAAAGGAGATTGGGACATGAAAAAGATACTTGTCATACTGCTTGCGGCGCTTTTACTTTGCGCCTGTCAGCCGACGCCGGAAACGGACGCCGTGCGGCAGAAGAATCAGGACGCCATGATCGAGATGGCGCGCGGAGAGGACGTTGTACAAAATGCGAGCGGCGGGGAGGAAGACAAGGAGCTTCCGACGCTCGATTACCGTATCTTGTACGGTATTCCGGAGCATCTGACCGAAGAATTCCCGGGCCTCTCCGATAAGGTGAAAATCGTCGTCGACGCGGATATCAACGTGCCGGATCAGCCGCTGCCGATCGTGCGCGCCGTGCCGACGGACTTTTCGCAGGAGTTGGTCTATGACCTCTGGCACCGGCTTGTTGGGGATCGGAAAATGCTGATTGACGACGAGCGGGAAACCAAGGAGTCGATCAAGGCGCAGCTCGAATACTGGGTCAATGTTCTGAACAGCCCGGAGGTTCACGACTACGAGCCGGGCGAGGTCGAGCAAATGGTGAAGGACCTGCAGACACGCTTCAACGACGCGCCGGACGGCGAGCCGCCGAAGGAGGCGGACGGGACGCTTGTCATCGGCGAATTACGCGATTCGCACGGCAACGTCATTGCGCACCGCACGGAGCTGCAGGCGTATGAGGTCGGCGGCGTCAGCTTCAATCTACAGAACAGTTTTGACCTCAAGGAGACAGTGTATGAATCCGATGGTGCGTACTGTATGATGAACAATGCCGCCCTGACCTATGCCACATCCGATCAGACGCCGCACGCACAGGATTCGAGCGGAACCCTTGCATCGTTCCATCTGAACCCGGGCGATCCGATCCCAGAACAGGCGAAGGCGTATATTCACTCGACGCCCGCCGAGATTCGGGCGCGTGCGGATGCATTGCTCGAACAGATGGGGATTTCGGACGAATACGCGGTGTCTGCGATCGAGCTGGAACCGGACGCCGATCCATATGAGCACGGAAAGCTGATCGGGTATGCGTATCGGGTCGATTGCGTGCGAACGGTTTACGGCGTTCCGGTCGGCAACGAGATGGCGCTCGGCATGAACCTGTATTGGCCGGAGGATATGATGGCGCCGGCATGGCTTTATGAGAATTTCTATATCTGGATGGACGACAGCGACGAAATGCGCTTTTTCTGGAGCTCGCCGATCGAGACGCAGGACACGGTCCAGCCGAATTGTCATCTGCTACCGTTTTCGGAGATACAGAGCGTGATGGAATCGCGCTTGCCGATGCTACTGAACCGCAAGGCGTCGCAGGAGTATGTGAAAAGCTGCACCGCTTTGATCCACCGGATCGATCTCTGCCTCTGGCGCATTCGCGAAAAGAACACGGTCGAGACAGGACTTTTGGTTCCGGTGTATTGCTTATATATGGATATCCGCTACGAACAGGAATACAATCGAAATGAAGAGGATATTCTCATCATCAACGCGGTCGACGGCACGGTCATCGACCCGTATAACGGATATTGATAAACGAACGCCGGAGGGAGCGATCCTTCCGGCGCTTTTGTATTTTGGTTCCGTAGGGGCGGATCGCATCCGCCCGGTATCATTCGTCCCCGCTTTTGCGGTGCATGGAGCGATCCGCGGTAAAGCCCTCCGGATAGCGGGCTTTCAACTTGTCGATGTTTGCCTGCAGGATCGTTTCGAGATCATAGCCGATCGCGGTCGCGGTCTCGGCAAGGTACCACGCGACGTCGCCGAGCTCCTTTGCAAGATGCGCCTTATCAAGCTCATGTCCCTGCATCATCCACTTTTTGACGAGGTCGATCGCCTCACCCGATTCGCCGCAAAGTCCCATCACGCCGTTCAGAAGGACTTCCTTTTCGGAAAGCGCGGGGTTCAAGGTCGTCATGGCAAGCTTCTGGTATTCGTTGATCGTCATAAGCCCATGTCCTCGTCAATCAGTATGATGCGGAACGCCTGATGGCGGCGGGAGGGGTACTCGGTAATCGCGGTCACATTGCACATGCGCACCGGCGGGCGGCAGTCGCGGCAGACGTTGTCGATCGAGCAGGGCGTCTGAAAGCCCTGTCTGCGGGCGTTCGGACCGCACGCGTCGCGCTTGATGCGCGCGATCGCTTCGTCGTAATCCTTCACGAGCTTGTTTCTGCCGACGGCGAGGATGACGGTCTTCGGTCCGTAGATCATGCCGGCGAGGCGGTTGCCCGTACCGTCGATGTTGACGAGCCGTCCGTCCGCGGTGATCGCGTTCGACGAGCACAGATACACATCCGCAGCGATCGCTTTGATGCGGGTTTCTTCGACCTTTGGCTTTTCGACCTTCCAGTGCCAGTAGACCGTGTTGCCGCGTTCGGTCAGCGCTTCATAGAGCCCGAGATCGCGCACGGTCGCTGAGCCCGCGATGCCGACGGAACGGTCGCCGATGTAGCCGAGGATCAGATTTTTCGCTGCCTCCGGCGTTTTCACGACGTCCGCGAGGAAGCCGCGCTCGTTGAGCCGCTTTGCAACGGTATTGAGATCAAATTCCATGTGTCCACCTCCGTTTGAATTGCCTTGATTGTATCACACTTCTTGCAATTTTGGCAACGATAATGTATCATGTTATTACTTATGGAGGCAGTTATGAATTTCGATCCGAATCTCATTCGCAATTTTTCGATCATCGCGCACATCGATCACGGCAAGTCGACGCTTGCCGACCGCATGATGGAGCTGACCGACACCGTCGCGAAGCGCGACATGGAGGAGCAGCTTCTGGATTCCATGGACATTGAGCGCGAGCGCGGCATCACGATCAAGGCGTCCGCCGTGCGCATGTTCTATCATCACACCGACGGCAAGACCTACATGTTCAACCTGATCGACACGCCGGGTCACGTCGACTTTAACTACGAGGTCTCCCGCGCGCTTGCCGCGTGCGAAGGCGCGGTGCTGGTCGTGGACGCGACGCAGGGCATCGAGGCGCAGACGCTTGCAAACGTGTACCTTGCCGTCGACAACGGGCTTGAGGTGCTGCCGGTCGTCAACAAGGTCGACCTGCCGAGCGCGGAGCCCGAGCGCGTGAAAAAGGAGATCGAGGACGTCATCGGCATTCCCGCCGAGGACGCGCCGTGCATTTCGGCAAAGACGGGGGAGAACGTTTCGGAAGTCCTTTCGCGCATCGTCGACACCGTCCCCGCGCCGACAGGCGATCCGGACGCGCCCTTGAAGGCGCTGATCTTCGACTGCCTCTACGACAACTACAAGGGCGCGCTGTCCTACGTGCGCGTGTTCGACGGCACGGTGAAAACCGGCACGCGCATCCGCATGATGGCGAGCGGCAGCGAGTTCGACGTCACCGAGGTCGGCGTGTTCGCGCCGACGTGGAAGCCGGTGGATTCTCTCACGGCGGGCGAGGTGGGCTATATCGCCGCGTCCATCAAGAGCGTCGCGGAAACGAAGGTCGGCGACACGATCACCGAGGCGAGCCGCCCCGCAAAGGAAGCGCTGCCCGGCTATAAGCAGGCGAACTCGATGGTCTTCTGCGGCGTGTATCCCGCGGACGGCGCGCACTATGACGATCTCAAGGAAGCGCTCGACAAGCTGAAACTGAACGACGCGTCTTTAAGCTACGAGCACGAAACGAGCGCGGCGCTCGGCTACGGCTTCCGCTGCGGATTCCTGGGCTTATTGCACATGGAGATCATCACCGAGCGGCTCGAGCGCGAATTCGATCTCGACCTCGTCACCACCGCGCCGTCGGTCGTCTATCACGTCTATACGCTCGACGGACAGAAGATCGTGATCGACAACCCGTCGAATCTGCCGAACGCGGCGGAGATCGACTACATGGAGGAGCCGATCGTGAAGGCGACGATCATGACCCCGTCCGAGTACGTCGGTACGATCATGGAGCTCTGCCAGAACAACCGCGGCGTGTTCGTCGATATGCAGTATATCGAAGCCGACCGCGTGAATCTGCATTACGTTCTGCCGCTGAACGAGATCATCTACGACTTCTTCGATAGCTTAAAGTCGCGTTCCCGCGGCTACGCTTCGTTCGATTACGAGCTGTCCGGCTACGCAAAGAGCGAGCTCGTCCGGCTCGATTTTCTGCTGAACGGCGAGATGTGCGACGCGCTCACCACGATCGTGCATAAGGACCGCGCGTATGCAAAGGGACGCGCCGTCGCCGAAAAGCTCAAGGACGTCATCCCGCGTCAGCAGTTTGAGATCCCGATCCAGGCGGCGATCGGCAGCAAGATCATCGCCCGCGAAACGGTCAAGGCAGTCCGCAAGGACGTTCTGGCGAAGTGCTACGGCGGCGACATCACGCGGAAAAAGAAGCTTCTGGAAAAGCAGAAGGAAGGCAAGAAGCGCATGCGGCAGGTCGGCTCCGTCGCTGTGCCGAGCGACGCCTTCATGAGCGTGCTGCGCATCAACGGATGATCGGCGTCTACGTACATATCCCATATTGTCTCAGAAAATGCCGCTACTGCGATTTCTGTTCGGTCCCGATCGACGAAACCGCGGGGCGGTATCGCTCTGCCCTCATAAAGGAGATCGCGCTCGTCAAGGACAAATATCCGGGCGAGCGCGTGAAAAGCGTGTTCTTCGGCGGCGGCACGCCGACCGCGCTGCCCGCGGAGGACCTATGTGCGATCCTTGACGCGATCCGCGACGCGTTTCCCCTTGAACCGGACGCGGAGATCTCGATCGAATGTAATCCCAAAGCGATCGGGCATGAGGGACTGAAACGCCTCTTTGAGGCGGGCTTCAACCGCCTTTCGATCGGTCTGCAGGCGACGCAAAACGAGCTTTTGCGCCGCATCGGGCGGGTGCATACGTTCGAGGAATTTTTTGCGACCTATCAAGCCGCGAGGGAAGCGGGCTTTACGAATATCAATATCGATCTGATGCACGGTCTGCCGGGGCAAACGCAGGACGATTATCTCGACACGATCCGAACCGTCGCCGCGCTCGGTCCCACGCATATCTCCGCGTATTCGCTGATCTTAGAGGAGGGTACGCCGCTTTATGACGACGTGATCGCAGGGCGTGAAACGCTGCCCGATCCGGATGCGGTCGCGGATATGGAGGACGCGGGGATGGACCTTCTGGAAGAGCTCGGCTACCTCCGCTATGAGGTCAGCAATTTTGCAAAGCCCGGCTTTGCGTGCCGCCATAATCTGATCTATTGGCATAACGAGCCGTATCTGGGCCTCGGCGTCGCCGCACATTCCTCGATGGTCGAGGACGGCTTCTGGGTGCGGTTCAGCAACGAAAGCAACATTCCCGCCTATCTAAAAAAGCTCGAAAAAGGGAAGCTTCCGCGCGCGGAGCGCATCCTTGTAAACACCTTCGAGCAGATGTTCGAATCGGTCATGCTGGGGCTTCGCCTTGTGGAAGGCATTGACCGCGCCGCGTTTTCCGCCCGCTTTGGCTGCGACGTGATCGAAACCTACCTCGAAGCATATCAAAAGAACGACCGCTTCGGCTTCTGGGATCATTCGGATCCCGCTTATCTGCGCCTGAACCGCCTCGGCATGGACCATCTCGATTCTATCCTAAGGGATTTTCGCGAACGCAGGTTGATCGATTTTCTGCGGTGACATTCTTCATGCGCCGCAGGCGCAATTCATGACCGCAAGGTCAATTCATGCGCATTTGCGCAATTCATGACGAAGTCAATTCATGCCGTCAGTCAATTCGTGGTAAAGCCAATTCATGCGGGGCGTCGAGGTCGACGCCCCCTACATTCGCTGTTAATAATCTTATACTGCTATTCTGCAACAGGTGTTCGAGTTTGTGCAGTCATCCGTAGGGGACGTCGACCCCGACGTCCCGCTGCAAAACATGTCATCGGTGTGGGAAGATACGATCTTCCCCTACGGTTTGGTTTCCAATATGAGACGTCGACCCCGACGTCCCGCATCTAATATGATCTATCCGTCAATCTCGTCGTTTCCTTCATATGACGGAACCGAGTCACGATCGAAGCATTTTGCCGAGTGGACCATGGCATAAAAGCGCTCGGCGGTTTCCTGGTCCATTGCAGCGATATCCGTTTTCGCAAACCGGTAGAGGATCGTGATCCCGTCGTTTTCGTAATAGATCATCGAGGATCTTGTCCCGTCGGTCTGCGGATCGCCGTAGAGAACCGTACCGTATTCGCGCACGGTGATATGATCGCTGGTTATTGCTTTTATGAGAAGGGTATCGTCTGATTCCGCGTTATAAAAGACCGCCTGCAGCGTCCGATACTCTGCGTGAAGCGCGTCCGCGCTGTCGCTGTAAAGTGCGAATCCGTCCTCGTTCAGAACATATCCTTCCATGATCTCGGTCGGAAACAAGTATCCGAACGCGGCGTCGATTTCATCATCCAACCAAGGAATCGGAACCTTGCTTTCGACGTCGTTTACCGGCGCGCCTTCGCTTAT
>JAFZIH010000153.1 GCA_017554455.1 Clostridia bacterium
AAAAAAATCTGGTTTGACGCGCGGGAAATCATTCGTCCGCAGCTCACGTCGGTTACGTTTCACCGCTGGATCGACGCGCTCGATCCGGTTATCGTGCAGAACGGCATCCTGGTGTTGGAAGCGACGGATGAGGTCGTGAAAAGCACGATCACGGAATACTATTCCGATCACGTTCGCTCGGCCGTGCAGAAAGCGGAGCCGGGAATATTGGACGTGCTTCTGATCCTGCCTTCCCAGCGTAAAGATTTTATCAAATCCGCGTCGGAAGAGGTCTCCTTGAACTCCCTGACGCTGAACCCGAAGTATACCTTTGATACGTTCGTCGTCGGCAAGTCGAACAACTTTGCGCACGCAGCGGCGGTCGCAGTCGTCGAAGCGCCGGGCAAAGCGTATAATCCGCTGTTCCTGTACGGCGGCGTGGGTCTCGGCAAGACGCACCTGATGCATGCGATCGGACATGCGGTCCGTGAAGCGAATCCGTCCGCGCGTATCGTTTACGTAACGAGCGAAATGTTCACCAACGACATGATCGAGGCGGTCCGCGCCGGCAAAAACGTCGAATTCCGGCAGCGGTACCGTAACGTGGATCTTCTGATGATCGACGATATCCAGTTCATCGCAGGCAAACAAGCGGTACAGGAGGAGTTCTTCAACACCTTCAATACGCTGCATAATGCGGGCAAACAGATCGTTATCAGTTCCGACCGTCCGCCGAAGGAGATCAAGGCGCTTGAGGAACGTCTTTCCTCACGCTTTGAATGGGGTCTTGTCGCGGATATTCAGGCGCCGGATCTCGAAACGAGAACCGCGATTTTAAGGAACCGCGCGCAGAACGAGCACGTGGAGGTTTCCGACGATATCATCAACTTCATTGCGGAGAACATCGTCGACAACATCCGGAAGCTTGAAGGCAGCTTAAACCGCGTTATTGCGTACGCGCGTTTGAAGCGTCTGCCGATCACGCTGAATCTTGCGAAGGAAGCGATGAAGGATATGCTTCCGCAGAAGCAGGAGATCGTCGTGACGCCGGACCGCATTAAGGAAACGGTTGCGGAATACTATTCAGTGCCGATGGAAAGCTTGCTGTCGCAGCGGCGCGATAAGGAGGTCGTGCTTCCGCGGCAGATCGCGATGTATTTTTGTCTGAAGCTTTTAAGCTTACCTTATAAAAGGATCGCGACGCTGTTCGATCGGGACGATCACACGACGGCGATCTCGGCGTGCAGAAAGATCGAAAAGATGATCGAGGAAGACCGCGGATTTGCGGATACGATTGAAAGTATTCATACGCGCATCCGGGAAGGATAGTTATCCACAGTTCGTGGAATGGAAAAGTGGAAGGATTTTGGAAACTGCGGAGAGCGGGGATACCGTGGAAAAGCGATCGGTTTGTCCACGCGAAAAACGCAGTAGCACCCACAACCGAAAGACGGAAGAAACGGGGAAAACCCGGGTTATCCATTTTTTCCACACCTCCTACTGATACGGCTGCTGTAAAAAGAACAGAAAAGAACATAAACCAAATGAAGAAATGGTGGATAACCGCCGGAAAGGAACCGATATGAAGTTTACTATGCAAACCGAAGATCTCGCTTCGGGTGTTCTCTCCGTCATTAAGGCGCTGCCGGTGCGTTCGGCAATGCCGGCGCTCGAAGGCGTTCTGATCGAAGCGACGGGCGATGGATTAAAGTTGACCTGCTCCGATCTGATGTTCCAAAAGGAATGTGTGCTTCCCGCGACCGTCGAGGAGGAAGGCAAATGCGTTCTGAAGGGTAAGTTTTTGGCGGAAATTTTGAGAAAACTGCCGAACGAGCCGCTTTACGCGGAACAGGAAGGAATGATTCTGAAGATCAAGAGCGGCCGCGTTCGTCAGCGTCTGCAGTGTGTCGAGTTTGACGAATTCCCGATCATGCGCGCAAAGGGCGACGTCGTGGACATCAAGGTCAGCGCGGAACAGCTTAAAAACATGATCGATCACACGGTGTTCGCCGTTTCGATGGACGATTCACGTCCGGTGCTCACCGGCGCGCTGATCGAAGCAAGCGAAAACCTTCTTACGTTTGTTGCAACCGACTCGTTCCAGTTTGCCATGACGAATCTGCATACCGAAAACAGCGGTGTTGAAGCGCGCACGATCGTGCAGGGTAAGGTGCTGAACGAAATCGCGAAGATGGCGGAGGAGACGGAGCAGGACGTCACGCTTTCGATCACCAAAACGCATCTTACGGTGCAGGTCAACGACACGCGTCTCACCGCGCGGCTTTTGGACGGCAATTACATCGACTATAAGCGCATCATTCCGAAGGAGTGCAAGACGCGCGTGCTCGTGAACACCGCGGACTTCTATACCATGACCGACCGTGCGCAGCTGATCGCACGTGAAGGAAACAACAGCGTCATGCTGCATTTTGAGAGCGATTCTCTTATTATGAGCGCGGAGAGCTTCGTCGGCCGCGGCGAGGATACGATGGAAGTCAGCATCGTCGGCGATCCGATCGACATCGCCTTCAACCCGAAGTACATTCTGAACGTACTGAAAAATGTTCCTGACGAAACGGTCTATATCGAGTTCAACAGCCCGATCAGCCCGTGCGTGATCCGTCCGGTGCAGGGAGACGCTTATCTCTATCTGATCGTTCCGATGCGGGTGTATTGAAAATGAGATAAATAAAAAGAGCCGAACGGCTCTTTTTTTATACGATCTTTTTCGGAATGAAGTTCAGATAATCCGCAGGGACGGCGTGATAGGCGACACCGTCCTTTTCGCCGTTGAACAAATATTTGTGCGAAGCGCCGTGCAGATGTCCGTAAACGACGTCTTTAACGCCTGCCGCGGCGAATCTGTTTGCAAATTCGCTCGGCTCGCCGGATTCCGAAAACGGCGGAAAGTGCAGCATGCCGATCGCCTGCACATCTTTCGGCAGCGCTTTAAGCGACAGATCCAGACGGATCAGTTCGCGTTCATAGAGCTTTCGGTCGGCGCTTTCCTTGAAATGTGAAGATTCCGGAACCGTCCAGCCGCGCGTACCGCAGACGAAAAGATCGCCGAAACGGAAAACGTCGTTCTGAAGAGCATGCATACGCGCAGGAAGCGCTGCGCGGACCTTTGTCACACTTTGCCACCAATAGTCGTGATTACCCCGTAAAAGAAGCTTGGAGCCCTTCAGAGAGCCGATAAAGGCAAGATCGGCGATCGCGTCAGAAAGGTACATTGCCCAGCTGACGTCGCCGGGGATCAGAACAAGATCGTCCTCACTTACCGTATCCTGCCATGCCTCTTTGATGCGATCCGTATGATCTTTCCAGTGCGCGCCGAACACATCCATTGCCTTGTTCGGAACGGACAAGCTCAGGTGCAGATCACCGATGGCATAAACGTGGGGCATGGATGCCTCTCCTTCAAAGAAATAAAAGGAAGAATTTCTTCCTTTTTGATCGGTTCGGTAAGTAATAAACGACGGTTTCCGTCAATCCTCGTCGGCGGGTTCGGTAATATCCTCTTCGAGCGGATCGTCTGCTTCGTCGGCACGGAC
>JAFZIH010000154.1 GCA_017554455.1 Clostridia bacterium
CAATGTTTTCATGTTTCTTCCTCCTATATCCTAAATCATAATTTTCGCTGCCATTTCGCGGCTCACCGCCACTCTGGATTCCTTGACCTTCACGATCAGATTGCCGCCGATCGTGTTCAGCACCGTCACCGCGCCGCCGGCTGTAAAGCCCATATCCTCGAGATGCTTTTTCATCTCCGGACTTCCGCCGACATGCCGGATGATATTCTCCTCTCCCGTATCTGCCATATAAAGAGGCATCATTGCGTTTCCTCCTTCTTCCCATTTGGTTAAATATCACTAACCGCTGCCCGTAAATAGTGGTTAGACTTCTCTAACCGTCTTGTAGTTTAATATATCTAACTCAAGTTGTCAACCCCTAATTATTGTTAAAACATATTCTTGCCTTTTCTTCCGGCAAATGGTATACTCAATACGGGTGATGAAGATGACGATACACAAATCAGCAGAAGATTATCTGGAAGCCATGCTGATGCTCAAAGAGGAGCGCGGCTATATCCGCTCGATAGACGTGGCGGAAAAACTGGGCGTGACGAAGCCCAGCGTCAGCTATGCGACGAAACGCCTCCGGGAAAGCGG
This sequence comes from Clostridia bacterium, assembly GCA_017554455.1. Lineage (GTDB taxonomy): Bacteria > Bacillota > Clostridia > Christensenellales > CAG-138 > UBA3792. The sequence continues at coordinate 580 of JAFZIH010000154.1, forward strand.
CTATATCGCGTTCGATTCCGCGGGGATGATCGTACTGCTGCCGCCGGGACTGGAGATCGCGGAACGCATCTACGAACGGCATAAACTTCTGGCCGAGCTCTTGACCGGGCTCGGCGTCAGCCCCGAAACGGCGCGCGCCGACGCCTGCCTGATCGAGCATGATCTTTCCGCGGAGACCTTTGACGCGATCCGCAAGCACGCACAACAATATCGATAAATGCCGATATATCAAAAGAGCCGATCACGATCGGCTCTTTTTTGCTGTTCATGTTTCGAAAGTATCCTTTTTTCGGCGATCATCAGCGCCTGCCGTGTCCGCCGAACCCGCCGAAGCCGAAATTGCCGGAACTGCCTTCCGTTGCGGACGACTGCGTCCAGCTTAAGAAAGCTGCGCCGTCCTTTTCGACCGCGTAGGAGCTGTTTAGCTCGAACGCGTCGGACGCGATCCAGCAGGAGGAATAGGAACCGGAAAGCGTGAAGGAGAAGATTGTGTTGCCGCCGGCGTCCGTGATGCGGTATTCGCCCGCGGAAAAGCCCGTGCCGTTCGATACGTAGGTATTGACCGAGCCGCTCTGCGGAAGCTGACAAATGCCGCCGAGCGCAACGATCGTTCCGCCCGTGACGGTGACCGTGCCGTCCGTATCGACCGAGCCCGCCATGCCGCCCATCTGCGCGCCGCCGAGCACAAGCACCGTGCCGCCGGTCATCAGAAAGCTGCCGTTCGAGTCGATCGCGTCCGTATCGCCCGAAGGCGTGCGGATCTCGGCATAACCGCCGTTGATCGTGATCATCGGCGTCGCCGCGCCCTTGCAGGCGTTCAGCCCGTCGTCGTCGCCGTACACATACACCGTGCCGCCGTTTTGCGTAATGAGATTTGCTTCAAGGCCCTCGTGGGATTCGACCACGTTGACCGTGCCGTCGTTGATCGTGAGCGAACCGTCCGCGTGCATGCCGTCGTCCGCCGCCGTGACCGTGACGGCGCCGCCGTTCAGCGTGATATTTCCGACGCCCGTTTCGCCGTTTTCCAGCGAAGTCCCGCTGTTGGCGTGCAGACCGTCGTCCATTGCAAAGATCGTGATGCTGCCGCCGTCGACAATGATCTCGTTTTCCGCTTTGACGCCCTTGGACGAGAACGTCGTCTTATTCGAGTTCCCGTTCCCGGTATTGAGCTGTACCCAGTCGCCGGAAATCACACCGCCCGAAATCGAAGTGATCAGGTATCCGTTCATGGCGGTGTTCAGCGTTTCGCCGGTCGTCGCCGCCGAAAAGTTTTCGCCGTCCGGCTGCGTGCCCTTGGGAACGATATGAATGAGGATGTTCCGGTAGCCGTCCGGCACGCGGAACTTCAGCCCGTAATAGGCGGCGGTGCGTCCGCTGTAGACCATCGATTCAAAGGCGCACTGTACCCATACGCCCGCGGTATCGTCGTCGTTGTACAGGTACGCATAGTAATCGGCGGTTTCGCTGTACAGGGACGTGGGCACGATCAGGTAGGTCTCCGTGCCGGAAGCGGTGTTTGCGCTGTCCGCGTACGACGCGGTTCGGATATTGACCGTGCAGGTTTCCTCCTCGGAGATCTCAACGTTGTACGCCGCGCTGATGCCGTCACACGCCGCATAGATGTCGACCTGTCCGCCGGAGATCGTGACGGTGCCGCGCTGCTTGCCCTTCGAAGAGACGTCGGAGTTTTCGGTCTTGACGCCATCGCTCGCGGTCGAGATCAGGATCAGATTGCCGGACTTGACCGTCACGGAATCGTTGCCCTTCAGGGCGTTGCCCGCCGCCGTGACCTTCAGCGTCAGGTTCTTGACCGAAAGATCGTCTTTCGACTTCACGCCGTTGTCGAACGCGGTCTCGACGATCAGCGTGCCGCTTCCGGAAAGCTTCAGATCGCAGGTCGAATAGATCGCCGCGTCCTCCTCGACGCCGTCCGCGCTGCCGGCCCGAAGGTCGGTCACGGTGTTGTACGAATCCTTCTCCGCCTTCACAGTGACCTCCGCGGCGTTCTTTATGAGGATCGGCGCGCCGAAGCCGCACGAAACCGAAGCGTTGTCAAAAATCAATTTGATCTCGTCGTCCTCGCCCGCGTCCACGACGATCTGACCGTCGGGAAGAGCGCCGGAAAGCGTATAATCGCCCGCCGCCGTGATCGTGTAGACCGTCCCGTCCGGGGTGATCTCCCCCGCGTCCGAGGTCAGCGAAAAATCGCCCGCCGTGACCTTGGAATCATCGGTCGGATCGGAAAGTGCTTCCGTCTCGGGCGCGGCGGTCGCTGCAGCGGTTGAAGTTGCGGTGACGCCCGTGACGGACGCCGTTACGGTCGAAGTATCGGTGCTCGTCTGCGCCGTTTTCCCGCAGGCGACGCACAAAAGCGTGAGTATGATCAAAACAGCCGATAAGCGTTTCATATGGATTCTCCTCTCTCTCAACAGTTTACAATATGATTGCGGATCGCGCAAGATTAAAGCTGCGCTTGCTGTTCGGTGTACGGAAGCATCGCGATCTCTAAGTTTCCGTTTCTGGTGCGGAGCTCGTCGATGAACGCCTTCTCCTCCTTCGGGTCCTTCATGCGGATCAGAAACGACAGCCGGAACATCGAGCCCATGCCGGTGGTTTTTACGCCGATGCGTTCCGCGTTTAAGAGATACCGCGCGAAGACCTCGTCGAACATGTCGGTATATTCGAGCGATTCCGGCACAGTCACCTTCAAAAGCCGTTCCTCCGCCGTCCTCTTGCTTTCAAAGAAGTGCAGCGCGGAAAAGAGGAAGAACAACAGCCCGAGGGCTAAAAGAATGATGACGCCGTAAGCAAGATAGCCCATGCCGAACGCGATGCCCGCGCCCATGGCGATGAAGATCGCCGCGATCTCGTCCGCCGTGCCCTGCGCCGAGCGGAAGCGGATCAGCCCGAACGCGCCGCCGATCGCGACGCCCGCGCCGATATTGCCGTTCACAAAGGTGATCATGGCGCCGACGACAAACGGGATCAAAGCTACGACGATGAAGAAGCGTCTGGTGGCGCGCACCCGTCTCGACATGATCCACGCGTACAGCGCGCCCGAAAGCACGGCGACGCCCGCCATCAGGAAGAACTCCGCAGTTGTTACGGAGGAAGAATAGATCGAATCAAACATCATAAACTCCTTTCTTTCTCAAACCATGTGCAGCTCGCGGCGATACGCCTCGCCGTACTTCGAGATACTCCCGCGCCGGATCTTTCCCTCGGAGAAGATACGTAAAAGCCACAGTGGGATCGTATCCTGCACCTTGATCTCGAGGATCGACTCGCCCGAATCCAGAAGCGGGATCCCGACCGGCGCGTGATCGAAGGTCAGCGCGTCCATGCGATAGCGCGGGTTCCGGTCGATCGTGAGCCGCAGATCGCCGTCCGGCTCATAGTACGCGGTGCGGTCATACAGGATCATGCAGGACGGGACGAGCTTTTTGTAGTAATCGCGGAAATAGGTGATCTCGCGGTCGATCTGACCATCTTCACTTAGGTCCAGCGTCCCGTCGAAGAACCGCCGCACCTCCGGGATCGTCACCTGCACGCGGCGCTTATAGATGACGCCGAACGCTTTGCGCTTGAGTTCGAGAAACACCGGCGTCGTGTCGGTCGCGGGACCGTAGGCGCGGAGGCGGATCTTTTCCTTGAACGCCGGCTTTTCGAGCGATGCGCGGATGAGCCGTTTGTCCGGCGTGTCGTAGTAGAGTGACGAGATCGTCGTGAGCCCGTACGCGTCCGGCTCCATGTGACCTCTGTGCTTCTCGCAGAAGAATTCCGTCTGCTCCGTGCTTAAAATGTACTTCCATTCATACCGCTGCATCACGGTGATCGGCGCCTGTACGCTTTCCATATGCGTCTCCTCGCTTTCTTTGATGGCTTCATCATACAGGCGTTTCCTAAAATGAAATTAAAAGCGAAACTAATATTTTCTGTTTACGGTAAAAAGCGTTCTGTGGTACAATACATGCATCGAAAATGCAGGAGAAGGCGCATATGAAACACGTCAGGATCTACGGAACGCTCGGTCCCGCATGCAGGGATCCGGAAATCCTAAAACAAATGCTTGCGGAAGGCATGACCGGCATGCGGCTGAATCTGTCGCACGCTACGCTCAAAGAGGCGTCGGGTCTTCTCGAAGCATACCACAGCGCGGCGGATGCATGCGGCGTGCGTCCCGAACTTCTGATCGACATGCAGGGTCCGGAGCTGCGCATCGGCGCGCTCGATGCGCCGCTTCCGCTGAACGACGGCGACGTGCTCGATGCGGACGCGCTTCCGTTTCCGGAGAACGTGCGCGACGCGCTGAAATCCGCCGCTTCCGGGCAGGAGATCCTTTTGGACGACGGAAAGATCCTGCTCGTTACGGACGGCTCCCGGCTTTGCGTCGTGCGCGGCGGCGTCCTCCTAAGCAGAAAGAGCGTCGCGCTGCCCGGGATCGCGATCCCCTCCCCCGCCTTGACCGACGCGGACCGCGCGCATATCCGCATGGCGAAGGAGTACGGCGTGACCGCGGTCATGCAGCCGTTCGTCCGCGACAAAGAGGACCTGATCGAGGTGCGCAGCGAACTGGACCGCTCCGGCGGCAATGAGATCCGTCTTTTGGCAAAGGTCGAAAATAAAACGGGGATCGCCCACCTGAATGAACTGATCCCCTTCTGTGATGAAATTGTGATCGCCCGCGGCGATCTCGGAAACGCCGTGCCGCTTTGGGAGCTTCCTGCCGTGCAGAAGCGCATTGCCGCGGTCTGCCGCGAAGCGGGCAGGGAGTTCATGGTGGTCACGCAGATGCTCGACTCCATGACGCATCGCCCCGTTCCGACCCGCGCGGAGGTAAGCGATATCTTTAACGCCGTATTGGACGGTGCGTCCTCCGTCATGCTGACCGGAGAGACCGCGTCCGGCGACTATCCCGTTCAGGCGATCCGGTATCTTGTCAAAACCGTGCGCGAGGCGGAAACATATCTTCTCTGATCGGACCGTCGAAACAGACCGCTGAAAGCAGTTGATAATTCGCATTGATTCGTGTATGATGGTACGCAGAATACATAAGGTTAGGGGCAATTATGAAACGGATCATCGGGACGGTCGTAACCGTCGTCGTCGTACTGGCGCTGCTTGTTTTGGGGATCGTGTTCGGACGCGCCGCGCTTTCTCCGGAACAATCAGAAACATTGAGAATTCTGTTGATCGTGTGCGGATGCGCTGTCGCGTACTGCTTTATCGTCGGTGAGCTTGCACAGAATTTTTCGCAGATGGACAAGCTCTGGAGCATCCTGCCGATCGCGTACGCGTGGATCGTCGCGATCAAAAACGGCATGGACCTGCGCACCGTCGTTTATGCGCTCATCGTCACGGCGTGGGGCGTGCGGCTTACGATCAACTTTGCGAGAAAAGGCGCGTACCGCCTGCAATTCTGGACCGGCGTGGAGGACTATCGCTGGTCGATCGTACGGAGCAACCCGGTCTTTTCGCATAAGATCCTCTGGATGCTGTTCGATCTCCTGTTCATCAGCTTCTACCAGAACGCGCTCGTGCTTGCGATCACGCTGCCCGCGCTCGCCTGCATGGGCTCTTCTGCGCCGTTCGGCGTTTGGGATATTGTCGGCGCGGCGCTTGCGATCGGGTTTCTTGTGCTCGAAACGGTTTCCGATGAATATCAGTGGCGCTTCCATAAAACGAAGAAAAAGCTGCTTGAAGACGGCGGTTCTCTCGAATCACTGCCGCGGCCCTACGATCTCGGCTTCAACACCACCGGTCCGTGGTCGCGGATGCGCCATCCGAACTATCTCGGCGAGCAGGGGATCTGGCTTTCCCTCTACCTCTTCGCGATCGGCGCGGGCGCGGCGCAGTGCGGCGTGTTCCATTGGACGGTCGCGGGACCGCTGCTGCTCGTTCTGCTGTTTCTGGGAAGTTCGTCTCTCGGCGAGAAGATATCGTCCGGAAAGTACCCGCGTTACAGGGACTATATCGCGCAGGTGTATAAATACCTTCCGATCCGAAAGTTCGATCCGGATAAGCAATGAATAGTAGGGGAGGCCGACCCCGGCCTCCCGCACGGATTGAATGGCTGCCGCGGTTACGGCAGCCGTTTTTTATGCTTTTCTGTAAAAGGTGTACTGGTACGCTTTTCGGAATCCAAGCTTTTCATAGAACGGCATGTCCGAGATCACGTACGCAGTCTTTGCGCCGAGCGCACGCGCTCGATTCATCGCTTCACAGAGCAGCGCTTTCGCAAGCCCCTTTCCGCGGTGCCGCGGGATCGTGCAGACCGGTTCGACGTAGGCGTAATCGGTTTTTTCGCTGTACCACAGGCAGCAGAACGCGGCGTATTCGCCGGTTTCGTCGACCGCCGCAATGCCGAGTTCCCGGCGCATATGCTTCCGCACCTTCGGCGCGACCGTTTCCTCGCGCTCGAATTCCGCGCGGTTTTCGCCGTGGTCGAAGCCCTGCCAGAAGAGCCATTGCATCTTTTCCGCGTCCTCGACCGGATGCGGCTCATACAGCGTAAAGCCCTCCTTTAGCGCCGCGTCCCGCGGCGCATCAAGATCGATCTCCATGATCGTTTCGGTCTGGTCGATCGGCGTAAAGCCCGCGCGCTTTGCCGCCTCGATCTCCGCCGCATTCGTGTCGCAGATCGCGATCGCAAGCCCGTTCTCATCTTTCAGCGCGTCATAAGCATATTGCAGGACTGCCGGATAAAGCGCTTCGTATTCCGGCAGCACGCCGCAGAACGCCTCGCCGAAATACATATCGTAGATCGCCGCGCCGACGACCCTGTCCCCGTCGAACCACAGCCCGATCGCGTCCCTCGCGCTTTTGTCGAACTCCGGATGCTCGTACATCCATTCGAACCGCGCCCAGTTCCAGTTGATATGCGTGCGGTCCCGCTTGTTTAATTCAATCAGATAATCGCAGACCGCCTCGTAGTCCGCGTCGGTAAAATGTCTGAATTCCATTCCTATCTTCGCTCCTTCAAAAGCCATTCGTCCAGAAACGCCATCTGCTCCCCTGTGTGGAACCAATGCTCGCCGTTCGGCATCACCGTCAAGCTTGCGTCATGCGCTTCTGCAAACGCAGCGATCGTTTCGTATGGCGTCAGATCGTCATGTTCCGCGTACAGGATCGCAGTCGGCACATTCCATTCGGTCGGATGCTCACGCACATAGCAAAGGTACTCCCACGAATGCACGAGCCCGAAGCTTCCGGGGATCGTGCCCTTTTCCCGCAGTGCTTCCTCCGTCACGCCATCCTGCGCCATCAGCATAAGAATCAACGATTCCATGTCCACGACCGGCGAAATGAAATACGCGCGTTTGAGGAGCATATCGACGTCCGCGCTCATGGCAAGGAACGCGCCGAGACTGTATCCGATGACGCTCACGCTTCTGTATTCGCCGCAGAGCTTCAGAACGGCGTCTCTGATCTCCTCGCCCGCGTCCCACGGCGCGATGCCGTGATAGTCCAGTCCGATCACGTCGCAGTCCGGGAACAGCGGACGGTAATGCTCCGCCTCCGCCGCGCTGCCGCCTTTTCCGTGCAAAAACAGGACCGCGTCCTTCTGCCGGTTCAAGCGATCGTCCAGCAAAAGCCGCATCTCCGCAAGCGCCTGCCATCCGCTGAAGCGTGAGCGGAAACCAAGCGGATTCTGTCCGTATTCACGGAACCCGAAGCTTTCATACAGCGCGATCGCGCGCGTATTGTCGGCGACGACGGACAGCTCGATCTGCGCGTACCCCGCGGCTTTTGCACATTCGATGCACGCCGCGGTCAGCGCATGCCCGAGGCCGAGCCCCCAGAACGCTTTGTCAATGCTGATGCCGAACTCGGCGCGGTGACGCACCTTGGACTTCGGACCGACGCAGCTGATCCCCGCCATGCCCGCGACGGTTCCATCGACCTCTGCAAGGATCTCAATCCCGTTGTCACTGTCCGTCTGCGCCTGCAGAAACTTCGCTTCGCCCTCGACGGTAAAGGTGCATTCGTCCGGATAGGACGCAAGGAAATCGGTCTGCTCATGCGTGACAAGAAAGATATCCAGCACCGCCTGCGCATCGTCCGCCGTCGCGTTGCGAAGCACGCATTCTCTGCCGTCCTTCAAGGTGATCTTCTTTTGGTATTTCATCGGGTATCCCCCTTTTGTATCATCATAGCAAAAGCGCGGGGCAATTGCAATGGCCCTCCGCATAGGATGTCGAAGAGGGTGACAGAATTCGCGTTTTCGCGAAGGAACTATACTAATGTATGTGACCGAGCGAAAACGCGGATAATTTGCGACGAAACAAATAGATGAAAAGGCAACAGTCTGTTGCCTTTTCCACCGATGGAACTTTTATTACATTTACTTCGTCGCAAATGGTCTGGCCCCTATTCCGACATCCTTTTCGTTCTGCTCATTGCTCGTCGCCTCCCCAGACCTCCACGCAGAAGCCCTTATGTCCGCATG
>JAFZIH010000155.1 GCA_017554455.1 Clostridia bacterium
ATGTTCAGAGTGTTCGAAACCATGGTAGGCGATCGCAAGCTGATCGTCGAAACCGGAAAGTACGCCGAGCAAGCGGGCGGCAACTGCCTCGTGCGCTGCGGCGGAACGGCGGTCATGGTCAACGCAACGGTCGCCAAGGAACCGCGCGACGGCGTTGATTTTCTGCCGCTGTCCATTGAATTTGAAGAGAAGCTGTACGCGGTCGGCAAGATCCCCGGCGGTTTCATCAAGCGCGAAGGCCGCCCGACCGAAAAGGCGATCTTAACCTCGCGTCTGATCGACCGTCCGCTGCGTCCGTTGTTCCCGAAGGGATTCTACAACGACGTGCAGGTCATCGCGACCGTGCTCTCCGTGGAGCAGGACGTCCAGCCCGACGTGCTGGGCATGATCGGCTCCTCCATTGCGCTGTCCATCAGCAACGCCCCGTTCATGGGTCCGACGGGCTCCGTGGCGGTCGGCATGATCGACGGCGAGTATATCCTGAACCCCGACTGCGCGCAGCGTGAAAAGAGCCGCCTTGCGCTGACCGTCGCCGGCACGCGCGACGCTGTCATGATGGTCGAGGCGGGTGCGAACGAGGTCACCGAGGAGGAAATGCTCGGCGCGATCCTGTTTGCGCATGAGGAGATCAAGAAGATCGTCGACTTCATCGAGATGATCCGGAAGGAAGTCGGCAAACCCAAGATGGAAGTCAACATCCACGTTCCGGACGAAGATCTCAACCGCCGCGTGCGCGAGTACGCGATGGACAAGGTCGTCTGGCAGATGGACACCTTCGACCGCCACGAGCGCGAGATGCGCACCGAGCAGGTCAAGGAGGAGACCAAGGCAGCGTTCGCGGAGTCCGATCCCGGCATGGAGAAGGACGTCGACGCGATCCTGTACCAGATGCAGAAGGAAGTCATGCGCGACAAGATCATCAACAAGAAGATCCGTCCCGACGGACGCGCGCAGGACGAGATCCGTCCGATCTGGAGCGAGGTCCACATGCTCGAGCGTCCGCACGGCAGCGCGGTGTTCACCCGCGGCCAGACGCAGGTCATGACGATCGCGACCCTCGGCACCATTGCGGAAGCGCAGATCCTCGACGGGCTCACCCTCGAAGACAGCAAGCGCTATATGCATCAGTACAACATGCCGCCGTATTCGACCGGTGAAACGCGCCCCGTGCGCAGCCCCGGCCGCCGCGAGATCGGTCACGGCGCGCTCGCAGAGCGCGCGCTGCTGCCGGTGCTCCCCTCTGAGGAGGAGTTCCCGTACTGCATGCGTCTGGTCTCCGAAGTCATCAGCTCGAACGGCTCCACGTCGCAGGCGTCGATCTGCGCGAGCACGCTGGCGCTGATGGACGCGGGCGTTCCGATCAAAAAGCCCGTCGCAGGCGTTGCAATGGGTCTTATTAAGGACGTGGAATCCGGCAACATCGCTATCCTCACCGATATCCAGGGCTTAGAGGACTTTCTCGGCGACATGGACTTCAAGGTGGCGGGTACGCGCGACGGCATCACCGCGATCCAGATGGATATCAAGATCAAGGGCATCGACCGTGAGATCCTGACCCGCGCGCTCGAACAGGCGCGCAAGGGTCGTCTGTTCATCCTTGACAAGATGGCGGAGACGATCGCAGAACCGCGCGCAGAGCTTTCGCCCTATGCGCCGCGCATCCTCTCCTTCAAGATCAACCCGGACAAGATCCGCGACGTCATCGGCAGCGGCGGCAAGACCATCAACGGCATCATCGCGAAGACCGGCGTCAAGATCGACATCGAGGACGACGGCAGCGTCTTCATCGCGTCGCCCGATCAGGCGGCAGCCGAGGAAGCGAAGCGCATCATCGACGGTATCGTCGAGGACATCGAAGTCGGCAAGGTCTATCTCGGCACCGTGGTCGGCATCAAGGAGTTCGGCGCGTTCGTGAACCTGAAGCCCGGCACCGACGGGTTATTGCACATCTCCCGCATTGCAAGAGAGCGTGTCGCGAAGGTCGAGGACGTTCTGAACCTCGGCGATCAGGTGCTTGTGCGCGTCATCGAGATCGATCCGAAGACGGGCAAGATCAGCTTAACCCGCAAGGATCTGCTCCCCGATCCGAAGAAAGACGCGGATAACGGAGAGAACTGACGAGCAGAATAAAGAGGGGCAGCGGACAGTCTGCCCTTCTTTTGCATCGGAGGTACGCAGTATGATCGAACAGATTCGGCTCGGTAACGGTATTCGCGTCTGCATGGAGCACATGGATTCCGTGCGCTCGGTGGCGCTCGGCGTGTGGGTCAACGCGGGTTCCGTCTTTGAGACGGAGAGCGACGCCGGCGTTTCGCACTTTATCGAGCACATGCTCTTCAAGGGCACGGAAACACGCAGTGCTTCGGATATCGCAGCGGAAACGGACGCCATCGGCGCGAATCTGAACGCGTTCACGGCGAAGGAGTGCACCTGCTTCCACATCAAGGCGCTCGACGAGGACCTTGCGCTTGCGGTCGAAATGCTGTCGGACATTCTGCTTCACAGCACGCTCGAGCCCGAGCAGATGGACCGCGAACGCGGCGTCGTGCTCGAGGAGATCGCCATGACCGAGGACAGCCCGGAGGACATCGTGTTCGACCGTGCGTGCGAACAGCTTTTCAAGGATACGCCGATCGAATCGGAGATCCTCGGCACGGAAGAGACCGTCGGCGCCATGCGGCGCGAGGACCTCGTGCGCTACATGCAGCGGCATTACACGGCGGAAAACACGGTGATCGCCGTCGCGGGGAGCTTCGAACGCGAAACGCTGCTTGCGCTTTTGGAACGGTATTTTGCTGACGTGCCGCACGGGGAACGCCACGACGCGCCGGCCGTTTCGATCCGTACGGGCTTTCGCACGGCGCTTGTCAAAAAGGACGTCGAGCAGATCAATCTCTGTCTCGCGCTGCCGGGCGCGGCGCTCGGGACGGACGAATACTATGCGCAGGTGGTGCTGTCGAACGCTTTGGGCGGCAGCATGAGCTCGCGGCTCTTTCAGCACATCCGCGAGGAGCGCGGGCTTGCGTACTCGGTGTATTCCTATCCGATGGCTTACCGCGGCGCGGGCTGCCTCTGCTTTTACGCGGGCTGTACGGAGGGGCAGGCGGGCGAGGTGCTTTCGCTGATGCTCCGTGAACTCGACGACGTGAAGCGGGACGGCATTTCGGAGGACGAATTCATCCGCGCAAGACAGCAGCTGAAGGGCAGCTATCTACTCGGCATGGAGTCCACGATGGCGCATATGAGCGCGCTCGGCAAGACGGCGCTGCTTCTCGACAAGGAATACGATCTGGACGGCACCTTGCACTGTATCGAGCGCGTGACCCCGGAAGCGGTGCAAAAAGCCGCAAAAGAGCTCTTTTCGCCGGAAGCCGCCGCGTTCTGCGCGGTCGGACGGCTGAACGGCGTCGGCGATACGCTGAAACAAATGACAGAGGATTGGTGGCAACGGAATGGACGACAAGCTTGAAGTGATCTTCCGGCTCCAGAAGGCGCTGGACGAGGACATCATGGAACGGCGGAATCTCGATTTCCCGTATGAGGTGTGGATGCAGAAGGACATCCTTGCCTGTATGGACGAGCTGACGGAGCTTCTGAACGAGCTGAACTGGAAGTGGTGGAAGAATCCGAAAACTTTGGATCCGGACGCGATCAAGGGTGAGCTCGTCGACGTGCTGCACTTTTTCGTGAGTATGTGCATCAGAAGCGGCATGTCCGCCGAGGATCTGTATAACGGCTATATCGCCAAAAACAAGGAGAATTTCGACCGCCAGTACGGGAGATCCAAAAAGACGGGGTATGAGGTAACGACGAATGGAACGGAGCTTTCGGGCAACTAAGCGGTTCTATTTTCTGCTCTTCGCCAGCGGGGCGCTGCTGGTCGCCTTTGTCGTGGGCGCGATCTGGCTGATGAAAAAGGTGACGGGCAACGTACGAAAGCTTGAGCAGATGACGCTGTATACCGAGGTGGAAAGCGAAGCGGTCGTGGTGCGCAGCGAACGTCTGTTCACCGAGTCCGCGAGTGAGAGCCATATCCTGCTTGAAGAGGGCGCGATGGTTTCCGAGGGCGATGCGATCGCGGTGCTGTTCCCGTATTCCTACGAGAGCCAGATCTCCGCGATCTGCAACAAGGAGGCGGCGCTGTATACGCTTTTACAGTCGCTTCTTCGGACCGATACGGGCGGCACACTGCCCGACGAGGTCGTCGGATACAACCGGCAGATCAGCGAAGTTTCAAAGCAAATGCGCGCGGCGTCGAACAGGGAACGCGATCCCGTGGAATACATGAAACTCGAATCGCGGCTCATCAAGCTTCAGGAGGCGCGCCGCGACGTCATGGTGCAGTCTCTTTCGAAGACGACCGATCAGATCACCGACGCGGTGAATGAGATCGACACGATGAGAAAAAGCTTTGAGACCGAAAGCGCGCGTACGATCACATCCGAATTCAACGGTTATATCAGCTTTTATTCGGACATGAACGAGGAAAACCTCCGCGACGTATCGCAGCTCACGGTGCCGCTGATCAAGCGTATCCTGAACGCGCCGTCGATCAGCATGGACAATGAAAACTTCAGCTACCGCATCGTAACGGACCGCTCGAAGTTCTATCTTGCATTCGTTACGAGCGCGAAGGGATCGAACCGACTGATGCCGGGGCTGACGTATTCGATGACTGTCAAGGGCGTCAAGGGCGCGTATCAGGGCAGGATCGTGACGGAGCGCGATACCGAAACGGGCGTTCTGTACGTCATGGAGATCGACGCGGACGTGCGGCCGCTTTTGACCACGCGCGTCGTTGAGATCTCGGTACAGAACAACGCGACGGGGCTTTATGTGCCGGTCGACTACATTCAGTATACGGACGGCGTTCCGTACATCTATGCGAAATCCACGGACGGTACCTATCAGAAGGTCGCGGTCTATATCGCGGGAAGCGACGGCGAGAACGCGATCGTTTCCGCACGCGACAGCCACATCACGCTGTTTGCGGGGCTCAAGGTGCGCATGCCGATCGAGGAGGAGGACGAGAACAAGTCATGACGATCCGGGAGAATCTGGAATCGGTACGCGAGCGGATGGCGCTTGCATGCCAAAGATCCGGCAGAAAGGAATCGGACGTAACGCTGATCGCGGTCACGAAGTTCGTGGAGATCGCCCGCATCCAGGAGGCGGTCGATGCCGGCGTGACCGAAATCGGGGAAAATCGCGCGCAGGAGTTCACCGAAAAGTTAAATTTTTATAAACAGAATCATTTAAGGGCGCATTTCATTGGACAACTGCAAACGAACAAGGTAAAATATGTATGCGGCAAAGCGGATCTGATCCAATCGGTCGATCGGGAACCGCTGCTCGACGCGATCCTGGCGTATGCCGAACGAAACGGCGTTACGCAGGATATTTTGATCGAGGTCAACATCGGACGCGAAGTACAGAAGGGCGGGATCGCGCCGGAAGCGCTCTTTGCGCTTACGGACCGCATCGCGGAACTGAACAACATCCGGCTTCGCGGATTGATGTGCGTACCGCCTGCGATCGAACAGGAAGCGGTGCGTCCGTACTTTCGGGAGATGCGAGCGCTGTTCGAACGCATACAGCGCACGTATCCGGCGCTGCCTGTTGACACGCTGTCGATGGGCATGAGTCACGATTTTGACACGGCGATCGAGGAAGGCGCAACGACCGTGCGCGTCGGGACAGCGATCTTCGGACCGCGAACAACAATGGGAGGAAATCAGAATGGGTAGATTTTTGAACTTCATCGGACTCGAAGAGACGGAAGAGGACGAAGGCGTTCTCAGCGAGCAGCAGGACGTGCAGCCCGCAAGACGCGAACCGCGTTCCAGACGGCGTGAAAACGCGCTGGTCGGCGGCGGCGAAGCGCAGCCGATCCCGCAAAGTATGGCGTCGATGAAGATGATCGTGTATCATCCGGTTTGCTATGACGACGCGCAGACGATCGTGGACAATCTTAAGAATCGCCGTCCGGTCATCGTCAACATGGAAGAGCTCGACGGGAACACGGCGCAGCGCGTGCTGGACTTTTTGCTCGGCGCGATCTATGCGACGAACGGCACGGCAAATAAGGTCTCGAGAGGGATCTTCCTGTTCGCGCCGCACGACGTCGCGGTCGAGGACACCGTTGAGGATACCGGTTTCTCCGATATGTAACCTTCCATGATCAAGGCGGAGAACATAGCCAATAAGGAGTTTCGCAAAGCGCTGTTCGGGTACGACCGCGAGGACGTGGACAAGTATCTGGACGAGCTTATCGCGCAGCTTCTTGAGATGGAAAAGGAACGAAAGGAGATGGCGTCGACCATCGAATACCTCGTTTCCGAACTGACCGCGCAGGGCGAAGGTAAGCCCGATGAGCGCGTGGTCGGTCCCGTATCTCCGCATGCCACGGTCAGCGAGGAGGAGCGCAGACGCGCGCAGGAGAACATCGAACCGTGAACCGAACGCCCCTGAACACCATACCGCCCGTATCGGCGGAAGAAATGAAAGCCCGCGGAATCGCCGGGCTTGATTTTGTTTACGTGAGCGGCGACGCCTACATCGACCATCCGAGCTTCGGTACGGCGATCATCGCGCGGGTACTGCAAAGTCGCGGGTATTCGGTCGGCATCCTCGCGCAACCGGACTGGCACGACGTCGAGGCGTTCAGAAGCATGGGAAAGCCGCGTCTTGCGTTTTTGGTGTCCGCGGGCAATCTCGATTCGATGGTCGATCACTATACCGCCGCGAAACGCCGCAGAAGCGACGACGCCTATACGCCGGGCGGCAAGGCGGGCAAGCGCCCAGACCGCGCCGTGATCGTGTACGCGAACCGCTGCCGCGAGGCGTTCCCGCACGTGCCGGTGCTGATCGGCGGCATCGAAGCAAGCTTGCGCCGCTTTGCGCACTACGATTACTGGGACGACCGCGTGCGACATTCGATCCTGTACGACGCGGGCGCCGATATTCTGATGTACGGCATGGGCGAGCGCAGCGTCGTTGCGATCGCAGATGCACTGAACGCCGGAACGCCCATGCATGAGATCCGCGATATTCCGGGAACGTGCTTCCGGGTCAACGATCCCAATGAGGTCCCGGACGCGCTTATGCTGCCTTCGTACGGCGAGGTCGCAACGGACAAGCGTAAGTATGCCGAGGCGTTCAAAACGCAGTTTGAGGAGCAGGACGCGATCCGCGGGAAGCGGCTCATTCAGCCGCACGAAAAGGGGTATCTCGTGCAGAACCCGCCGCAGCCACCGCTTTCGACGGAGGAGATGGACGCGGTGTACGCGCTGCCGTTTACGCGCCGCCCGCACCCGAGCTACAAGGAACCGATCCCGGCAATCGACGAGGTGAAGTTTTCGATCACGTCGTGCCGCGGATGCTTCGGCGGCTGTAATTTCTGCGCGCTGACGTTCCACCAGGGACGCGTGATCTCGGCGCGAAGCCACGAATCCATTCTCAAAGAAGCGCGCGAGATGACGAAGGACCCGGATTTCAAGGGCTTTATCCACGACGTCGGCGGACCGACCGCGAACTTCCGCAAGCCCGCGTGCAAAAAACAGCTGAAAAGCGGCGTGTGCAAAAACCGATCGTGCATCGGCTACGAACGCTGCCAAAACCTCGAGGTCAGCCACGAGGACTACGTTGCACTTTTGAAAAAGCTTCGCGCCGTGCCGGGCGTCAAGAAGGTCTTTATCCGAAGCGGCGTGCGCTTCGATTACCTGCTATACGACAAGAGCGACGCGTTTTTAAAAGAGCTCTGCGAACATCATATCTCCGGGCAGCTGAAGGTCGCGCCGGAGCATATCGCGGACCGCACGCTGTATTACATGAACAAGACGCCGCACGCGCTCTACGAGAAGTTCATCCGCCGCTACGAGCGCATGAACGCGCGGCTCGGCAAAAAACAGTTCGTCGTGCCGTACCTGATGAGTTCACACCCGGGCTGCACGCTGAATGACGCGATCGAGCTTGCGCTGTATCTGAAAAAGATCGGGCACCGTCCCGAACAGGTGCAGGATTTTTACCCGACGCCGGGCACGGTCTCGACCTGCATGTACCATACGGGACTGGACCCGCGCACCATGCAGCCCGTGTACGTGCCGAAGAAGCCGGAGGAGAAGGCGATGCAGCGCGCGCTGATGCAGTTTTTCCTGCCCGCGAACTTCAACACGGTGCGAAAAGCCCTGCGGCAAGCAAACCGCGAGGACCTGATCGGCACGGGCAAAAACGCGCTTGTTCCGCCGGAACGGACGCGGGAACCGATGGGCCGCGGCAGAAATCCGCAAAAGAGAAGCGAAATCCCGACAAAAAAGGGAAAACAGGCAAAGAAATCTGTTGACAAACGGCGCCGGAATGGTTAAAATAGCTGTTGGTTCATTTTGAGGTTGCGTATGATTGTATCGGTGAATGAAGCATTGCGAAGGATCGGCGAGCCGTTCCCGTTCGCGTGGGAAGGCGAGTTAGAGCCCCAGACCTTTGCGGGGGATCCCGTGAAGTTTACAGGCACGGCAAAGCTTTCCGGAACGTACGTCTACGACGGAAAGACCTTCCGTGTGGACGCGGACGCCGAGGCGTCGTACGAAACGACCTGCGCGCGCTGCGGAGCGCCGATGGTTGAGACGCTTTCGTTCTCGTTTTCGGAGCATTTCGTCCGTTCGGTCTACAAGACGCCGGACGACGAGCTCTATCCGTACGAGGGCGAGAAACTTGATCTATCCGAAGCGTTTTTCGACAATCTCTTTTTGGAGATGCCGATGACGACGGTGTGCAGCGAGTCCTGCAAGGGACTTTGCCCGATCTGCGGCGCGAACCTGAACCAAGGACAGTGCGGCTGTCAAAATCAAAAAGTCGATGCGCGTCTGGTCGCGCTCGAATCATTATTGAACGATCATAAGGAGGTGTAATCATGGCAGTACCCAAGAGAAAAACGTCGAAGGCGAGAAGAGATTCGCGCAGAGCGAACAATTCGAAGGCAGTAGCGCCCAACCTCGTCGAGTGCCCGAAGTGCCACGAGCTGAAAGCGCAGCACACGGTCTGCAAGAACTGCGGCTATTATGATGGCAGAGAAGTCATCAACATGGAAGACGAAAAGTAATTACCATGATTGCCCGTTCGGAAAGGACCGGATCGGAGCTTCCCGAGCGGGAGCACCACAACTTTTGAACGAACCCATCGCTTTGACGGGTTCGTTTTTCATCGGAAAGGAGCGTTCTATGGAAACCACTTTCGGACCCGACATGTGCGTTCCCTGCGGGGACGGACTTGTGAACATCCGCGTCGGCGCGATCATCATTCGTGACGGCAAAGCGCTGATGGTAAAGAGCGTATTCGGCGATTATTGTTATTCCGTCGGCGGACGGATCAAGTTCGGCGAAACGGCAGAACAAGCCGTCGTGCGCGAGGTCTTTGAGGAGACGGGCTGTACGCTTTCGGTCGACCGCCTCGGCTATGTCAGCGAGGTATATTTCATCAACGACAACCCGAAAGCATTCGGCAAGCCGGTCTATGAGCTTGCGCTCTATTTCTATATGCGCGTGCCGGAGGACTTTGAGCTCGCATCTGATCACATCGGCGACGGCGTCGAGCGCTTCCAATGGGTCGCGGCGAACGATCCGATCACGCTTTATCCGGCTTTCATCCGCGAAGCGATCAAGGATCCAAAGCCCTATGTAATTTTCGACACCCGCGACGACCGGCGCTGACATATTCCAAAAACGAAAAAAGCCGGGGATCCGGCGTAAATCCATTATTTCATCAATGCCTCGAAGGTCTTTGAGATCTCGAGGTATTCTTTTTCCGTCTTTTCAAGGTATTCCCGTCCCGCGTCCGTGATCGAATAGTAGCTTCTGGCGCGGCCCTCGGCGACCTCAGTCGCGGAAATCTCGATATAGCCCTGCTCCTCGAGACGGTAGAGGACGGGGTAGAGGATGGAGATCATATACTTGCCGTCGCTGCGGGTCTTGAGCTCTGCCGAGATCTCATAGCCGTACATCGGTTTTTCGGACAGAAAATGCAGCACGACAAGCGGGCTCGTGGCTCGCTTGAAATACGATATGAACGAATGACCGGTATCGGGCAAGGTTATCTTTCGCCTCCGACCCATAGTATACTCCGAAATCCGCCCCGTTGGCAACCATTTCTTTTCAGCTCGCACCAATCATATCACGATATATGTAAATAATCAATATATAGCATTGACAACTATAAGACGATGTGCAATAATAGGGGGCAGAAGGGAGGCGTTTTGGCATGACTGTCTGGAAACGGCTGTTCAGGAAGCCCTTTACTACGCTTTTATGGCTTGTGTTCGTCGCGCTGATGACGGGATTTTTATCGGCTGCGGCTGCGCTGTGGTATTCTACGGATCGGCTTTCCGATGCGTTGGACAAAAGCCATACGGCAATCGCAGTGCGGTCCGATCCCGGTATGGCCCGCATCGGCGGAAACGGCAGGCGCGTGACGTTTTCGTATGAAACGCGTTCGTTTACGCAGGAGGATGTACAGGCGATCGAGGCGATGCCGGGCGTCAGGGCGGTGCGCAGTCATACGGTCACGGGATGCAGCTCGCCTACGTTTCATCCGTTCATCGACGTCCGACGTGAGCTGAGCTGGCGCGCAAAAGGGAACTATCAGTCCTATTACAATGCGGTCTTCGCGGGGAAACTGGTAGCGAAGGACAGCGAATTGGGACGTCATTCCTACTCCGGCATCAACGATCCGAACAACTGTCTCTTTTTGCTGTTCGAGCTGGAGGACGTGCTGCTGTTAAACGACGAGTATGCGGAACCGCTCGAAACCATGCGAAGCGAGGGCGGGTTTTCCTATGTGGTCGATCTTTCCGAGGATCCGGACGCGGCTTCCTACTTTGTCGAGGGCGAGCGCTACGTTGTGTCAGGCATATTTGACCCGTGGCTGTCCGACTACGGTTGGAATATCTCGATCCGTTCCGATGTGAGATCATGGGCAGGACCGGTGTATTTCACGATGCATGGCGGCAAACCGGTGTATCGCGACGGGTATCTAGAGGATGTTTCCGAGCGGATTCAAGAGCAATTCGCGCAGGTTTCGTATGTCGATCTGTTTCAGAACGACATGCCGGAGCCGGTAAAAGTGTATGACGAGAACGCGCCTCTGTACCCGGCGGCGGAACGGTATGACGGGGATCTCGACGCATTCTTTACGGAGACGCCGCATGCGCTCTGGCGTACGTATCGCGACGCCTGGCAGAAGCAGAATCACGCGATGGCCGCGATCGGCACGGACCGGCTCGAAACGGTCTTTTCTTTCCTGACGGGCGACGCGACGATCATCGACGGACGGAGCTTTACCGAGGAGGAATACAGAACCGGCGCAAAGGTGATGGTCATCTCGGAGATCACGGCGAAGCTCTCGAACCTCAAGGTCGGCGATACGGTCCCGCTTTCGCAGTTTCCGTTCGAGGGCGACGATCTCGATCGCCTCTTAAACAGCACATACCAGAACAATCCCACCGTACAAAACTTCCGTATCGATCGTGATTACGGGAAAGACGAGCCCTTTACCGTCGTCGGCGTCTATCACATGCCGGCGGCATGGACGGAGGGGACCTATTCGTTTACGACGAACACGGTCTTTATCCCGCGCAGCGCGCAGATCGAGGGCGCCTATCCCGAAATCGAGCCCTATCGGGAACCGACGGTGATCCACTCTGACGGCGAGACGTTCACGATGCCGGACGACAGTACTGCAGTCATTTCGGGCGGCGATATGATCTGCGACGACAACAAGGATGTTTACGGATTGTACGTTTCCGTGGAGCTTTTAAACGGCTATGTCGAGGAATTCCAGCTTGCTTTGGAAAACTCGCCCTATGCGGGTCAGTTCTATGTATTTGATCAGGGCTTTGAGACGGTACAGCGAAATCTCATCGACCTCATGACTTCGACGGAGCGGCTTCTATGGATCGCTGCCGGCGGATGGGTGCTGCTGCTTCTGCTGTACCTGCTGATGTATCAGTCTGCGCAGAAAAAGAACGTCGGCGTGATGCGATCGCTCGGCGCGGAGCCGAACGCGTCGACCCGGTATCTCTTTTTCAGCGGGATGCTGACTGCGGCGATCGGTATTGCGATCGGCACGATCCTGAGCCGCATCGCGCTCGGCGTCGTTCAGAAAAACGTGCTTTCCGAGATGCTCGGGGCGATCGACCGCACGGCGTACGGCGGCGTGCTCGTGATCTCGGAGGAGGCGTTGGGCGAAATGGTACAAAGCAGTACGCCGGGGGTTCGTACCTTGCTGCTGTTTGCGCTTGCGCAGTTCGGCATTATGGGACTTGCTGTCTGGATCCACGCGGCGATCGTTTCGCACATGCCGCCGCGGACGCTTTCGGAGGGATGAACAATGGACGGAATGATCTTAAAACGCATGCTGCGCAGACCGTGGCTGCTGCTTGTGAGCTTTCTTGTCAGCGGCGCGCTGTGCCTGCTGCTGTGCCTGCTTATCGGGTATCGGGATCGGCAGGCGGAGCATCTTGAGAACGTCAGAAACAGCTACGAGATCCGTGCGGTCGTTACCGATCTCAGAGGAACGAAGTCCGATAAGCTGTTTTTAAGCCGTCGGTATACGGACTTTTTACGGGATGAGGAAAACGGGCTCGGCGCGTATATCAAGGACCTTTGCCTGACAAAATCGTTCCCTGCATCCTCTCCGATCGGCAACGGCAAGGCGACGGGCGTGACCGGCGAACGCTGCGCCGAGGCGATGGACACAAAGATGGGCGGCGCGTGGTTTTCGGAGGTCGAGAACTTCTTCGAAAGCGAGGAGCGCATCTGTCTTGTTCCGGCGTCCGTCTATGACGACTATGCGGGGCAGACGCTGATCTTCAACCTCACGGACGAATACGCGTTGGAAGGCGGAAGCAGCGATTATCCGCTGCGGGTCGTCGGATGGTACAAGGGCGACGGCATCAACATCTATATCCCGTTTCCCACCTCGCAGACAATTGCCGGGCATCTTGCGGAAGCGCCGAGCGTCGACACGGCAAGCTTCATCGTGAAGGACAACGCGAGAGTCGATGAAATGCTTGAGATCGCGTACAAAAAGTTCCGCAGGGTCGATCCGAGCTCGATGGAAACAGACTTTGCGCTGACCGTTTACGACAAGCAGTACAAGGCGACGATCGCTTCCATGGAACAGAACCTTCGGCGGACCTCGTTGCTGCTGCCGCTGATCGCCCTTTTGGGCCTCGGCGCAGGGTTCCTTCTGGGACTGTTGGGTACGCGCGGCGAGGTGCGCACCTATGCGCTGATGCGCACGCTCGGCATGAACGGCTTCGGATTATTTTGCTCGGTGATGATCGAACAGCTTCTTGCGCCGCTGCTTGCGGCAGCGGTCGTCGGGCTTGTTTTCAAGCGTCCCGCGCCGACTCTGATCTTCTTCGGCTGTCACCTTGTCGGATGCGCGCTCGCGGTGCTGCGTCCCGTATCCGTATCACCCACGCGCCTGCTGCGCGATCAGGAATGAATCAAAGAAAGGCGGTATCGTTATGGAATTTCTGAAAGCGGAAAACCTCACATTCTCCTACCGGAATCAATATCAGACCGTTCATGCGGTCAGGCAGGTCAACTGCGCGTTTGAACGGGGCAAAGCTTACGCCGTCGTCGGAAAGAGCGGCAGCGGCAAGACGACGCTCCTTTCGCTGTTTGCGGGACTGGAGCTTCCGAACAGCGGCGCGGTCATATTTCAGAATACGCCGACGAATAAAATGGATCGGGATCGTTACCGGCGCGATCACGCGGCGGTGATCTATCAAAGCTATAATCTGTTCCCGCTGCTGACCGCGATGGAGAATGTGCTGTATTCGATGAAGCTCAAGGGCATTCGCGGAAAAGCGGCGCGGGAACGCGCCGAAAAGGAGCTTGACGCGGTCGGGATCACGCCGGAGCAGTATAGGCGGTTTCCTGCGCAGATGTCCGGCGGGGAGCAGCAGCGCGTGGCGATCGCGCGGGCGCTTGCGGCGGGGAACGAGCTGATCCTTGCCGACGAGCCGACGGGGAATCTCGACATCACCAACGGCGATCAGGTCGTTTCGATCCTGCTCCGGCTTGCGCACGAGGAAAACCGATGCGTCATCATCGTCACGCACGATCTTGAGATCGCCGCTGAAACGGACGAGATCCTGATGATGAAGGACGGCGTTCTGGAACGGGAACAGTAAGGATTGAATCGAACGGAAATGCGGAAAGCGTTTCCGTTTTTTCTTGCATCTTGTCGTACATTGGGGTATAATAACGCAGATAAAGCGGTCCGAGGGATCGCAGAGTATGAGCGAGGGGTTTTATGAAGCTTGCAGTTGACGTAATGGGCGGCGACAACGCGCCCGTATCGGTGCTGGACGGCGTTCTGGCATTTTTGAAGGAGCCGGAAGCGGAGGGCGTGAACCTGAAGCTGTTCGGCAATGAGGACGTTCTCGTGGCATTTTCGGCGGCGCATCCGGAAATCAAAGACCGGATCGAGACCGTTTTCACGACTGAGACGATCGGCATGGGCGAGCATCCGACCGAGGCGATCCGCAAAAAGAAGGATTCGAGCTTGGTGAAAGCGCTCGAGGCCGTGCGCGACAAGGAAGCGGACTGCTTCTTTTCCGCGGGCTCTACCGGCGCGGTGCTGACCGGCGCGACGCTGATTGTGCGGCGGCACAAGGGCATCAAGCGTCCGGCACTTGCCACGCTGATTCCGACGACGGCGGGCACGGTGACCGAGATCCTTGACTGCGGCGCAAACACAGACTGTAAGCCCGGATATCTGGTGCAGTTTGCGCTGATGGGCGCGGCGTACCTCGAGGCGGTCGAGGGCGTCAAAAATCCGCGCGTGGGACTTCTCTCAAACGGCACCGAGGAGGAGAAGGGCAACACGCTCACGAAGGAAGCGCATCAGCGGCTGAAGACGGTCGAAGGGCTGAACTTCATCGGCAACGTCGAGGCGCGCGATCTTACAAGCGGCGCGGTCGACGTGCTCGTCTGCGACGGGTTTGACGGCAACGTGATGCTGAAAACGACCGAGGGCGTGGCAAAGTGGATCAGCACCATGCTCAAAAGGACGCTGATGGAATCGACGCGCGGCAAGCTTGCGGGGCTGATCGGCAAGAAATCGTTTGCGCAGCTCAAAAAGAAGCTCGACTACACCGAATACGGCGGCGCGCCTCTCTTGGGCATCAACGGCGGGATCATCAAGGGACACGGAAGCTCCGACGCAAAATCCGTCAAGGTCTGCCTGCTGCAGGCGACGCGGCTTGTGCGCGGGGGCGTGACGGAAAAGATCGGCAAGTTCGCGGAGACGCTGAACATTGAGGATTGACAAACGCAGGCAATTTGCGGTAAAATAACCAAGTGATCGAATCGTCCTTCGGGACGGAAGGGAGTTATCATGGAATTCGAAAAAATCTGCGAGATCATCGGCAAACAGCTGGATATTGATCCCAAGAGCATCACGATGGAAAGCCACCTCGTAGAGGATCTGCATGCGGATTCTCTGGACGTGGTCGAGCTCGTCATGGATCTGGAACAGGAATTCGACACCGAGATCCCCGATGAGGAACTGCCCAAAGTGCAGACCGTCGGCGATATTCTTCGTTATCTGCAGAAATAAGCGGAAACAGGCAAGTCGAACCGAACCCGCACGAAACGTGTGCGGGTTTTTTGGTAAGAAGAATCGCGTATGCTGACAAAAGAGCATTTAACCGAATTACAGGACCGCATCGGGTACTCGTTTAATAATCCCGAGTATCTAAAGCGCGCGCTGATGCACTCGTCGTTCGTGCCCGGAACGGGCGGCGACAACGAGCGCATGGAGTTTTTGGGCGACGCGGTGCTGGAGCTGTGCGTATCCGAGGAGCTTTTCTTCCGCTTCCCATCGATGCAGGAAGGGCAGCTTACCAAAAGCCGCGCGTCGATCGTATGCGAATCGGCGCTGTTCGAGGCGGCGAAGGGCGTCGGGCTCGGGGAATTCCTGCTTCTGGGCCACGGCGAGGACGCAAGCGGCGGGCGTGAAAAGCCCTCGATCCTGTCCGACGCGTTCGAGGCGGTAATCGCCGCGATCTATCTCGACGGCGGCTTTACGCCGGCAAGGAACTTCGTGCATCGGTTCGTACTGCCGTTATTAGACCTTTCCGAAAAGATCTTCGAAAAGGATCACAAGACGCGGCTCCAGGAGCTGATCCACGCGAAGACGCACGGCAAACAGGTGACCTACCGGCTCGCGGGCGAAACGGGTCCGGATCACGAAAAGACCTTTACGATGCAGGCGCTGCTGGACGGGGAGATCCTCGGCGAGGGCAGCGGACGTTCAAAACAGAGCGCGGGGCAGGCGGCTGCCGCCGATGCGCTTTCGAGGTTGGAAGCAAAATGAGACTCACAAGACTGGACATCTCCGGCTTCAAGTCGTTTGCGAAAAAAACCGAGCTGCAATTCGGCTCGGGCATTACGGCGGTCATCGGACCGAACGGCAGCGGCAAGAGCAATATCGCGGACGCGGTGCGCTGGGTGCTCGGCGAGCAAAGCGCGCGTGCTTTGCGCGGCTCGAAAATGGAGGACGTCATCTTCAACGGCACACAGAAGCGCAAGCCGCAGTCGATGTGCGAGGTCACGCTGACGTTCGACAACGGCGATCATCTGCTTCCGATCGAGTACGACGAGGTCGCGGTGACGCGGCGCATGTTCCGTTCGGGCGAGAGCGAATACGTGCTGAACGGGCGGAACTGCCGCTTGAAGGACATTTCCGAGCTGTTCCGTGATACGGGCATCGGCAAGGACGGGTACTCGATCATCTCGCAGGGACGCGTCGACGAGATCCTGTCGAACAAGTCCGGCGATCGCAGAACGGCGCTCGAGGAGGCCGCGGGCGTGATGCGCTATCGCGTGCGCAAGGAGGAAGCCGAGCGCAAGCTTGAAAACGCCGAGCGCAATATGGAACGCATTGCGGATACCTTAAAAGAGCTCGGCGAACGGCTGGAACCGTTGAAGGAGCAGAGCGCGACGGCGCGCGTCTACCTGAAGCTTCGCGAGGAGCTCAAAGACCTCGAGGTCAACCTGTTCCTCTATAACAGCGACCGCATGAAGGAACGCATGAAAACGCTTGCGGAGCAGACGGAAGCGCTCGAAGCGGACATCGCGCTGAACGAAGAAAAGAACCGCACGCTCGGCGAACAGTCGCTTGCGCTGGAAGCGCAGGTGCGCGAGATCGACGAACGCGCAAGCGCACAGCAGAACAAGGTCATTGAAATGCTTTCCGGCGTGGAATCGCACGTCGGCGAAAGCAATCTTCTGATCGAACGGCGCGAGCACGCGAAAAAAGAGATCGTGCGCGTGACCGGCGAACGCGACGGCGCAAAGCGCGCATGCGGGGAATTAGAGGCGCAGATCGCGGCAAACGGGCAGGACGATGAAAACGTCGAGAAGCTCGGCGCACTGAGTGAGCAGATCGAAACGGAGACCGAAGCGATCCGTGACATGGATGAAGCGATCGCCGCGCGTGAAACATCGGTCGAAGCAAGGAAAGCCGAGGTCATGGAGGCAATGAACCGCCTTGCGGACGCAAAGAGCGATCTAAGCCGCTTCGATACGATGGCGGCGGCGCTTAGGGATCGTCTGCTTGCGCTTGACGGCGAGGAAGCCGAGGCAAGGGCAAAGGTCGACGCGCTCAAAAAGGAAGCGGAGGACGCGAAGAAAACCGAGCAGGCGCAGGCGGCAAAGATGAACGAGCACGTTGCGGCGCGGAAGACCGCGCAGCGCGAACGGCTCGAAATGGAATCCGATTTTCTTGCCATGCAGGCGGAGCTTCGCGTGTGCGAGCAGAACGTCGGCGCGCTGTCTTCGCGGGAGCGCGTGCTTTCCGAAATGGTGCGTTCGCACGAGGGCTATCAGAACAGCGTCCGCGCGGTGCTGACGGCGGCGGAGACCGATCCGAATCTGAAGGGCTGCGTCATCGGCCCGGTTGCGGAGCTATTGAAGGTCCCGAAAAAATACGAAACGGCGATCGGCATGTCGCTGGGCGGTTCGCTCCAGAACATCGTCGCGCCGACGGCAGAGGATGCGAAAACGGTCATCGAGTACGCGCGAAAGAACGATCTCGGCCGTGTGACGCTGCTGCCGATCACGCTTTTGATGCCGAATCCGCTCTCCGAAAAGGAGCGTACGCTTTTGAATGAACCCGGCGTGGTCGGGCTTGCAAGCGAGCTCGTGACCTGCGATCAGCGCGTGCAGTCGGTCGCGGAATATCTTTTAGGCCGCACGGTCGTTACCGAATCGCTCGATGCGGCGATCGCGCTGCGCAAGAAATCCAAAAACGCGTTCCATATCGCAACGCTTTTGGGCGACTTCCTGTCCACCGGCGGCACGATGACGGGCGGCAGTCTCAAAAAGACGGGATTCTCGCTTTTAGGGCGTGAGCGCGAGGTCGAGGAGATCAAAAAACAACTGAAAGCCGCAGAGAAAGCGGTTGCCGATAAACAGAACGAGATCGAAGCGCAGAAAAAGCAGATGCTTCTGAAGGATGCGCAGATCGACGGATTCCTCGGCGCGTCGCATGAGGACGAGCTGGAGCTTGTCCGGCGCAAGGAACAGCGCGAGATCATCGAACGCGACCTTCGCGACGCGGAGGAGACGGTCGAGGAGCTTTGCGACGAGCGCGGCGACGTCAACGAGAGCATTGCCGATATTGAAAAACGGCGCGCGGCGGCGGCGTCCGTGGAGGACGATATCCAGAAGCAAAATCTCGCGAGCACGGAGGACATCCGCAAGGAGCAGCTTTCGATCGCAGAGGCAAAGAACGCGCGCGAACTGCGCGCACAGGCGCTGACCGAACGGCGTATTCGTCTTGCCGCGCTCGAAAAGGAAGCGGACGCGCGGCGCGCGGAGCGTCACCGCCTCACGCGTGAGCTGCTGCTCACCGAACAGCGCGTGCAGTCCTTTGAAGCGGAGATCAAAACGCTCGAGGCGTCGGTCGCCGCGGCGGACGCGCGGCTCTCCGAAATGGAACAGAGCATTTCCGGCGAGCAGGCGGAGCTCTCTCGCGCAAAGGAGGAGCAGAGTAAACTCGAAGCGGAACGCACGCGGCTGAACGAGCTTTTGAGCCAGTACCGGCGCGAACGCGACGCGCTCTCGGAAGCGTACCGCACGCTCGGCGAGCGCAAGCATAAAAACGAGCTTTCCATGAGCCGTATGGAGATGGAACTCAAGGCGAGCGCGGACCGCATCTGGGAGGACTATGAGCTGACTTACGAGAACGCGCAGGCGCTTCGCCACGACATCGCGGTCGGCGCGACGCAAAGCCGCGTCAACGCCCTGAAAGCGGAGATTCGCGGGCTCGGCGACGTCAACGTTTCCGCAATCGAGGACTATCGCACGGTGTCCGAACGGCACGAATCGCTGTCGGCGCAGTACGCCGATCTCGACAAGGCGAAGACGGATCTGTATACGCTGATCGGACAGCTCACCAAGACGATGGAACAGACGTTCGTCACGGAGTTTGAAAAGATCCAGCAAAACTTTGCGGACACGTTCGTCGAGCTGTTCGGCGGCGGGCACGCGGAGCTGCGGCTTTCGGACAAAAACGACGTATTGAACTGCGACATCGACATCATTGCGCAGCCGCCGGGAAAGAAGCTGCAGCTATTATCTCTGCTTTCGGGCGGCGAGCGCGCGCTGACGGCGATCGCGCTGCTGTTCGCGATGCTGAAGCTCAAAGCGCCGGCGTTCTGCGTGCTTGACGAGATCGAAACCTCGCTGGACGAGGCGAACGTATCGAAGTTCGCGAACTACCTGAAGGCGTATTCGAAGGGAACGCAGTTCATCATCATCACGCACCGCAAGGGCAGCATGGAGGTCTGCGACACGCTTTACGGCGTCGCAATGGAAGAAAAAGGCATTTCGAGCATCGTCTCGGCAAGATTCGGAGAAACGGCATAATGGAGCAAAAGGAAAAGAAAAAGGGCTGGCTTTCCCGCTTGAAGGAAGGCATGCACAAAACGAGCAACTGGTTTTCCACCCTGTTCAACAAGGACGGCATCAACGACGACTTCTATGAGGAACTCGAAGAAGCCATGATCCTTGCGGATATGGGCATGGAGACGGCGGAGCGGCTTTTGGACGGCCTTCGCGACAAGGTCAAAGCGGACAAGTTAAGTGACCGTGCGGACGCAAAGAAAGCGCTTGAAGGCCTCATTGCGGACGCGGTGAAGACCGATAAGCCCTTTATGGCAGACGAAGGTCCCGCGGTGCTGCTGATCGTCGGCGTGAACGGCGTCGGCAAGACCACCACGATCGGCAAGATCGCAAACGAATACGCACAAGCCGGGCGGAAGCCCATGATCGCGGCGGCGGATACCTTCCGCGCGGCGGCTGCCGAGCAGCTCGGCGAGTGGGCGAACCGCGCGGGCGTGCCGATGGTACGCCATCAGGAGGGCGCGGATCCGGCGGCAGTCGTGTTCGACGCAATCGCGTCCTATCGCGCGAAGGGCTGTGATCTGCTGCTCGTCGACACGGCGGGACGGCTGCACAACAAGAAGAACCTCATGAACGAACTCAACAAGATCCGCCGCGTGATCGCGCGCGAGCTTCCCGACGTACCGTGCGAGGTCCTGCTCGTGCTCGACGCGACTACGGGACAGAACGCCGTGGCGCAGGCGGAAGCGTTCCTTTCGGTCTGCGAGCTGACCGGCGTGATTCTGACCAAGCTCGACGGAACCGCAAAGGGCGGCGTGACCGTGCAGATTTCCGACATGCTTAAGGTTCCGATCCGTTTCATCGGCGTGGGCGAGGGGATCGACGATCTAAAACGCTTCGACGCGGATGAGTTTGCGGCGGCGCTTCTGGAAACCGACGAATAATGTTTACGGCACCGCATTCGCGGTGCTTTTTCAAAAAAACTTTGTAAGATTTTCCGATCTTCTGCGTCCTATAGATGGAAGATGAAAACGATGGAGACATTCGAACAGATTTATCGCGCATATTTCACGGACGTTTACCGCTATTGCCTGAAGCTTTGCGGGAACACCGATGAAGCCGAGGAGCTGACGGGCGAGACCTTTTTCAAGGCGATGCAAAAACTCGACAGCTACCGCGGCGCGTGCGAGCTGCGCGTCTGGCTCTGTCAGATCGCCAAGAACAAGTACCTATCCGAACAGCGAAAGCGGAAACCGGAACCGCTGAGTGATACGCTTGAAAGCCCCGCGGATTCACCTGAGGACCTTGCGGTCCGAACGGACGAAGCCGAACGCGTCTCCAAGGCGGTGCACCGCCTCGACGAGCCGTATAAGGAGGTCTTTCTGTTGCGCGTGTACGGCGAAATGCCGTTCGAGAACATCGGCAAGCTGTTCGGGAAAACCGCCAACTGGGCGTGCGTCACCTTCCACCGCGCGAAAGCGCGCATCAAATCCGAACTGGAGGAAACGAAACAATGAAGGATTGTGGGATCGTAAAGGATCTTCTGCCGCTTTACGCGGAGGATATGGCGAGCGAGGAATCCGCCGCTTTTGTAAAGGAACACCTCGAAACCTGTGAGGACTGCCGAAAAGTATTTGAGGAAATGAAAACGCCGGTCGAAGCGGAACCCGCCGCGCCCTTGAAAACCGTGAAAAAAGCAGTGAAAAAGCGCGGTCTTCTAATCGCGGGACTGATCGCATGTCTTGTCGCGGCGCTGCTTTTCGGCGCGTTTGCGCGGCTTTTGAAGCCGATCGTGATCCATTCCGCGTTTGAGGCGTTCGAGTCCGTACACATTGAACCGGATCGTATCTATCTGTATCAAACGCAGAATACAGAGCTCATCGCGGAAAAGGACGGCGGGATCGTATATGTCGGCGCATATACGACGCTTTGGGATGAATGGACGGGCAGATCAACGAAATGGTCGTCGACGGAACTCGATCTGAACGGTGTGGACGCAGTTCTGTTCGAACCGTACGACGGAACGGATCATGAGATCCTCTATCAGCGGGACGGCTATCCGGTCGAGGCGGGTTTTGCATTGCCGCGGCTGGTCATGAACTACTATTTTCTGATGGCGCTTGCGGGGACGATCCTGCTTGCCGCCGTGTGGTTTGTGCTGCGGCTTCTGAAAAAGCAGAAGGCAAACCGTGTGTTCGGTGTGCTGCTGCTGATCGCGGCAAGCGGCGTGCTTGCGTTCCTTTTCGCGGGCTTCCCGGCAACGACGATCGCGCCTGCAAGAGAGCTTGCGTTCGTCTGCGTGATCGCGGCGCTGTTGATCGGCGCAGGACTTTGCGGACGAAAGCTGCTGCGCAAGGAGTGAGCGAAGCCGAAAGCCCTCCTTGTGCAAAGGAGGGTGGATTTTGCGAAGCAAAAGACGGGAGGATTGTTGATCGCGCTTATGTTCACGGTACAATCCCCCAGTCGCCGTTTGGCGACAGCCCCCTTTACACAAGGGGGGCTCTTTTTTGTGAGGTTGTGAAAACTCTGTGGAGTTTTTTGCAACCTCTTTTCTTTTTGCAAAGTATATGGTATACTGAACGACATAATAGGGAGGTATGCGGGATGAAACGTGTTTTGATCAAGGTCAGCGGCGAAGCGCTTTCGAGCGCTGACAAGCCGGTATGTTTCGAAAAGGTCGAGGAGACCGCGAAAGAAATCAAAATGCTCTATGACGCGGGGCTTGAGATCGGCATCGTGGTCGGCGGCGGCAACATCGTCCGCGGACGCGACACGGTCATGCAGGAGCGCTCGCGCATGGACAGCATGGGCATGCTTTCTACCGCGATCAACACGCTCGCGCTGCAGGACTGCCTCGAACGGCAGGGCATGCCGACGGTTGCGATGAGCGCGATCGCCATGACGCGCTTCATCGACGAATACACAGCCCGCGGCGCAAGAGCGGCGCTTTCCGAAGGCAAGGTCGTGCTGTTTGCCTGCGGGACCGGCTGCCCGTACTTTTCGACGGACACGGCGTCCACGCTGCGCGCGCTGGAGATCGGCGCGGACACGCTTCTCATGGCAAAGAACGTCGATGCAGTGTACAGCGCGGATCCGAAGGTCGATCCGAACGCGATCCGCTACGACCACCTGACCTACGACAAGGTGATCAATGATAACCTTAAGGCAATCGACATGAGCGCGATCACGCTCTGCCGCGACAACGATCTGCCGATCCTCGTGTTCGCTCGATCCGAGATCGACAAGGTCGCAAAGGGAGAGACCGTCGGCACGCGCATCGACGGAAAAGAAGCTTGAAACCGACGGGCAAATCGTAGTATACTATCTATTTGAACGAAACAATAAGGAGGGATCCGATATGCCGATGGAATTGATCGATGAATTCAGAGAGAGAATGACCAAAACCGTAAACGTACTGAAATCCGAGCTTGCAGGGCTTCGCGCGGGCCGTGCGAACGCGCAGGTGCTGGACCGCATCGCCGTGGATTATTACGGCACGATGACGCCCATCAACCAGCTCGGCAACATCTCCACACCCGAGCCGCGCATGCTCATCATTGCGCTGTGGGACACCAAGATGATCCCCGCGGTCGAGAAGGCGATCCAGAAGTCCGATCTCGGCATCAACCCGGCAAACGACGGCAAGATCATCCGTCTCGTGTTCCCGGAGCTGACCGAGGAGCGCAGAAAGGACCTTGTGAAGACCGTCCGCAAAAAGGGTGAGGAGAGCAAGGTCGCGATCCGCAACATCCGCCGCGATCTGAACGATCAGATCAAGAAGCAGAAGAAAGACAGCCTGATCACAGAGGACGACCAGAAGAAGCTCGAGGAGAAGGGGCAGAAGGCGACCGACGAGTTCATCAAGGAGATCGACGCCATTCTCGCCGCGAAGGAAAAGGAGATCCTTTCGGTTTGACGAACGTACTCGGACTGGACCTTGAGACAGCCGAAAACCTGCTGACAGCGGAAGGCAAGCCCATCCGTCTTGTCGAGGTACGCTCGAAAAAAGGCGGCAAGGGCGACGATCGACGCGTCATCAAAATGACCGAGACCGAAACGGAAACGGTCGTTTACTGGTCCGCGTTCAAGACTGAGATCGACGCATAACGCGGTCGCAGATCGCACATCACTGCGAAGCATCATCACGCGCGAAGCGCACATCACTGTTTCGCAGAAACAACATCACTTCAAACAAGGGGGCGTTGCGATTTGACGCGACAGCCCCCGCTTGTTCGATAGGAGCACGGCATGAAGAAATATTCGGATCAGGAGATCAAATCATTCGGGCTCATTCCGGAGCGTATTCCGAAGCACGTCGCGATCGTCATGGACGGCAACGGACGCTGGGCGACCGCAAAGGGGCTGCCCCGCGGCGCGGGACATCGCGCGGGCGTGAACGCGCTTCGCGATATTATTCGTTTCACCTCGGATATCGGCGTAGAATCGCTGACGATCTACGCGTTCTCCACCGAAAACCGCAAGCGCCCGAAGGAGGAGATCGGCATCCTCTGCGGGCTTTTGATCGAGTATTTCAATCGTGAAATCGACGAGCTGCACGAAAACGGCGTGCGCATCAAAAGCATCGGCGACCTAAGCTGGTTTCCCACCGCGGTGCAGGAGACCGTGCGCGCAGCGGAGCAAAAGACGGCGGCAAATCCCGGGCTGAAGCTCAATATCGCGCTGAACTACGGCGGCAGGGCCGAGCTTGTCCGCGCCATGCGACAGGCATTCGCGGAGAACGCGGAAGCGGACGAGAACGCGATCTCGCGTCATCTCTACACCTCCGATTCCGGCGACGTCGATCTTTTGATCCGCACCGGCGGCGACGAGCGCGTTTCGAACTTTCTGCTCTGGCAGATCGCGTATGCGGAGCTGTATTTTACCGACGTCAAATGGCCGGACTTTACGCGCGACGAACTCATCAAAGCGTTGAAAGCGTTTGCAGGACGCGAGCGGCGCTTCGGCGGACTGAAAACGAACGGGGCGAAATAGAATGAAAAAAGAGGTTTTGCTGCTGGGAAGCACCGGTTCCATCGGAACGCAGACGATCGACGTACTGAAACTGCACGCCGATCGGTTTTCCGTGCTCGGACTTTCGTGCAGAAACGACGTCGAAACGCTGTACGCGCAGGCAGACGCGCTGCATCCGAAATTCGTTGCGGCGGAGGTCCCGATAGATAAGGACCGGCTTCCGGAGGGCACGGAGATCTTTATCGGTCCCGACGCAGCGGAGCGCATTGCGAAAGCGGCGGACGCGGACGTGACCGTGCTTGCGATCTCGGGCTATGCGGCGCTGCGCCCCTTATTGCAAGCGATCAAACACGGCAAGCGCATCGCGATCGCCAACAAGGAAAGCTTGGTGTGCGGCGGCGCTTTGGTCGACGCGGCGCTTGCGCTTTACGGCGCAGAGCTTCTTCCGATCGACAGCGAGCAAAGCGCGATCTTTCAGGCGCTGCAAAACGGCAGCCGCGAGGAAGTCAAACGGCTGATCCTCACCGCTTCGGGCGGTCCGTTCTTCCGCAAAACAAGGGAAGAACTCAAAGACGTTTCACTCGAAGATGCTCTGAACCATCCGACGTGGAAGATGGGGCGGAAGATTACGCTTGATTCCGCGACGCTCATGAATAAGGGGCTTGAGATCATCGAGGCGAGCCGGCTGTTTCATTTTGGCGCAGACCGGATCTCCGTGCTGATCCACCCGCAGTCGATCGTACACAGCATGGTGGAATACCGCGACGGTACGATCATGGCAAATATGAGCAAGCCCGATATGCGATTGCCGATCCAGTACGCGCTGACGTACCCGGAACGGACGGAAAGTCCGTGCGAGCCGTTGAAGCTTGATTTACAGCATCCGCTGGAGTTCTATCCGGCGAACCTCGAACGCTTCCGCGCGATCCGCATGGCGTACGACGCTTTGCGGGCGGACGGGATCATGCCGACGGTGTTCAACGGCGCGAACGAGCGTGCGGCGGAGCTGTATTTTTCGGGACGCATCGGGTTTGCTGAGATCGAGGACTGCGTGGAAGCGGCGCTGCAGACAATCGAAAACTGCGCGGCAGATTCGATCGAGGCGATCGCGGCGGCGGACGCGGCGGCGCGATATGCCGTCGACCGCTTCGTCGGAACGAAACAATAAAGGAAACGATATGACGATCTGGTATATTTTACTGGTAATTTTAGGCATTTCGGTGCTTGTCATCACGCATGAGCTCGGTCACTACCTGGTGGGCAAGTGGCTGGGCTTTACGATCACGGAATTTTCCGTGGGGCTCGGCCCGAAGATCTTCGGCATCAAGGGCAAGGAGACGGAATTTACGCTCCGCGCGCTGCCGATCGGCGGAAGCTGCCGCTTCTTCGGCGAGGACGGAAACAACGACGAAAAGGAAAAACGGCATCCGGAGGCGTTTGAAGAGAACGAGGAGCCGAAAGAAGAACCGAAAGAGCCCGACCCGCGGCTGTTCAGTTCCAAGCCCGCGTGGAAGCGGTTTCTGGTCGTGCTTGCGGGACCGCTCGTCAATATCCTCACCTGCACCGTACTGTGCTTTGTGATGCTCGTCGGCGCGGACGTTCTGCTGGAACAG
This sequence comes from Clostridia bacterium, assembly GCA_017554455.1. Classification (GTDB taxonomy): domain Bacteria; phylum Bacillota; class Clostridia; order Christensenellales; family CAG-138; genus UBA3792. Next base: position 26,501 of record JAFZIH010000155.1, read on the forward strand.
AGCAAGGATGTGTATCTGGTGGTCGACACCGTGAACGAGAACGGTGCGGCGGAGAAAGCGGGCATGCAGCCGGGCGACGTGATCCTTTCGATCGACGGCACGCAGCTTGACAGCGCGGAAGCGCTCAACGCTGCGATGAAGAACGCGAGCATGAACGGCATGACCGTGACCGTGCTGCGGAATACGACGATCACGACAAATCAGACGACAGAGGACCGTGTGACGACGACGGATGTGACGATCGACGGCACGATCGAGACGCTGCAGTTCGGAAGCCTCATGGATCAGGCGACCGGCAACAAAATGATGAATATCTCGTACCGGATGCTGCCTTATCGGCAGGTGACGGAGCACTATACCGTCGGGAAAGCGGCATATATGGCGTTTCCGGAGACGTGGAACATGGGCAAGCTCGTCTATCAGTCGCTCGGTATGCTCATCACGGGGCAGGCAAGCTGCCGCGATATGTCCGGCATGGTCGGGGTCGTTGATTTCGTAAGCGACGAAATGGCGCAGACGCAGTCCGCTTCCGACGCATGGGACCTGTTCCTGTGGTTTATGGCGCTGATCGCGGTGAACCTCGGCATCATGAATCTGCTGCCGCTGCCCGCGCTGGACGGCGGACGGCTTGTGTTCATTGCGATCGAAATGATCCGTAAAAAACCCGTGCCGCCCGAAAAGGAAGGCATGGTGCATCTCATCGGCATGGCGGCGCTGCTTTTATTGATGCTGGCGCTGACGGTCAGCGATATCATGCGCTGCTTCGGAGGTTAAGATGGCAGATTTCGTAACAGTCGGAAACGTACAGGTCGGCGGCGGCGCGCCCGTCTCCGTACAGTCGATGTGCAATACGGACACGCGCGACGTCGATGCGACGGTCGGGCAGATCCTGCGCCTCGAACAGGCGGGCTGTGAGATCATTCGCGTCGCGGTGTTCGACGAAGCGGCTGCGGCGGCGATCAAAGATATCAAGGCGCGCATCCATATACCGCTTGTTGCGGACGTGCATTTCAATTACCGGCTCGCGATCGCGGCGGTCGAAAACGGCGTGGACAAGCTGCGCATCAATCCGGGCAATATCGGAAGCGCGGACCGCGTCAAGGCGGTCGCGGACTGCTGCAAGGCCCATCACGTGCCGATCCGCATCGGCATCAACGGCGGCTCGATCGAGAAACAGTTTTTGCCGCTGTACCGCGAAAACCCCGCGGAGGCCATGTGCCGCAGCGCCATGGGACACGCAAAGCTTCTGGAGGACTGCGGCTTCGACGACATCGTGATTTCCTTAAAATGCACGACCGTTTCGGAAACGGTGCACAGCTACCGCATGGCGCATGCACGGCTGGACTATCCGCTGCACATCGGGATCACCGAGACCGGTCCGATCGAAACGGGGATCGTCAAATCCGCTGCGGGGCTCGGCGCGCTTCTCTTGCAGGGTATCGGCGACACGATGCGCGTCTCTCTGACCGGTGATCCCGTACGCGAGGTCGAAACGGGGCTTGCGATCCTGCGTGCCTGCGGGCTTCGAAAGGACGACGTCGAAATCGTTTCCTGCCCGACCTGCGGACGGACGCGCTGCGACGTCGAAAAGGCGGCGGCATACGTGAACGAACACGTTTTGCACAACAAGGGGTATTTGAAGATCGCGGTCATGGGCTGTGCGGTCAACGGCCCCGGCGAAGCGCGCGAGGCGGATATCGGTGTGGCGTTCGGCGACGGCAACGGCGTGCTCATCAAAAAAGGCGAGATCGTAGGTCAAGGCGGCTACGAGGAGATTTTACGGCGTCTGGTTGACGAGGCCAACGCGCTTTTGGGAGCATAAGCTTTTCACGGGCGGATGAGATCCGCTCCTACGGGATGATTCAAGGGGCAGCATGAAGGAAGAACTGAGAACGGCATACGACGCGGCGCATCTGAAAGCCGAGTGGCTCACGATCAGAAACGTGAGCTTATCGCGCGAGACGCAGACGCTGACGGTTTCGGCGGACCGCATCAAAAACCTGGTTTCGGAGGAAGCGATATCCGCATGGGAAGCGGCGATCCGCTCGCTGCTTTCGCCGTATGCGGTCGTGTTCGCGTATCACGACGTCGAGCCGGAGCGCGTCGCGCCGAGGCCCGTTCCGCAGAAAAAGAACGAGGTCGATGTGCCGATCCCCGAAAACGGCGTGCTTTTGGGCAAGCCGATCCCGGAGGGAGCGGAGGAGCTGCCGATCTTTGAACTGAACGGCGAGGAGGAGACGAAGGCAGTCTTTTCCGGACGGCTCGTTTCCGTTGAGATCCGCGACGACTGGTCGATGCGGCAGAAGAAGCCGAACTGCCGCGTGCAGTTCAACGTGACCGACCTCAATGATTCCGTCTACTGCACCGTGAGCTTTCCGGAGGAATGGCAGGCGGCGCGGTTTGCGCATTGGCTCGAGGAAGCGGCAAAGGGCGGGAAGGATCTTCGCATCAAGGGCGTCTGCAAGCTTATCAAAAAGTCCGGCGACCGCAGCTTTTACGCGGACGCGGTCAGCGTTTTGCCGCGCGCGCTCAGAAGCGACGACGCGGAGGAGAAGCGCGTGGAACTCCATCTGCACTCCCGCATGTCCACGATGGACGGCATCACGAACCTCACCGAGGCGTTCCGCACCGCAAAGCGTTGGGGACATAAGGCGCTTGCGATCACCGATCACGGCGTCGTGCAGGCGTTCCCGGAGGCGGCAAAGGCGGCAAAAGCGACGGGCGTTAAGGCGATCTTCGGCGTCGAGGGGTACCTGATCCCCGACTGTGAATCCATCCCCGCGGACGGCGATTTCACGGTCTTCGATATCGAAACGACGGGCTTGAAGGCCGACCGCTGCGACATCATCGAGATCGGCGCGGTACGGCTGCACGAGGGGAAGGTCACGGCACGCTTCCAATCCTTCATCGACGACGGCGTGGTCGTCCCGAACGAGATCACGAAGCTCACCGGCATCACGCAATCCATGCTCGAAGGCGCGCCGACGACCCGCGAGGTGCTCGAACGCTTCCGCGCATTTGCCGAGGGCAGCACGCTCGTCGCGCACAACGCGTCGTTCGACACCGGTTTTATCACGCATCACGGCGACCGCTTCGGGATCACGTTCCCGATGCCGTACGCCGATACGCTGATGCTTTCGCGCTATCTTCTGCGCGACGAGCTTGAAAACCACAAGCTCGATACCATCTCCGCATATTTCAATATCGACATGGGCAGCCACCACCGCGCGGACGACGACGCAAACACGTGCGCCGAGATTTTGCTGCGTTTTATCGACATGCTGAAGGCGCGCGGCATCGACCGGATCCCGGTCGTGCCGAACACGCACGAGGCGTATCAGAAGCGCACGGCAAAGGAGAAGCGCCAGACGAACCATATCATCCTGCTTGCCCGCACGCAGAAGGGCATGAAGGACCTGTATAAGCTCATCAGCTGGTCGCACCTCGACTATCTGCACGTGCGTCCGCAGATCCCGAAATCGCTGCTGATGCTGTATCGGAGCGATCTCATCGTCGGCTCGGCGTGCGAAGCGGGCGAGCTGTTCCGTGCGGTCCTGGACGGCGAACCGGAGGACAGGATCGAAAAGATCGCGTCCTTCTACGATTATTACGAGATCCAGCCGATCGGCAACAACGCGTTTTTGAAGCGCGAGGGCACGGTGCAGGACGACGAGGGGCTTCGGGATCTGAACCGGAAGATCGTCGATCTCGGTGAAAAGATGGGCAAACCCGTCGCGGCGACCGGCGACGTGCACTTTCTGGAGCCGACCGATGCGATCTATCGCGCGATCCTGATGAGCAAGCTCGGATTCGAGGACGCAGAACAGCAGGCGCCGCTGTATCTGAAGCCGACGCAGGAGATGCTGGACGAATTCAGCTATCTCGGAAAAGAGAAGGCGCACGAGGTCGTTATCGACGTTCCGAACCGCATTGCGGACCTGTGCGACGAACTTAAACCGTTCCCGGACGGGACACATTCCCCGACGATCGAGAACGCGGAGGAAGAGCTCAAAAACACGGCGATCAACCGCGCGCATGAGATCTACGGCGATCCGCTGCCGCCGATCGTGCAGGCGCGGCTCGACAAGGAGCTCAACTCCATCATCGGCAACCATTACGCGTCGCTGTATCTGATGGCGCAGCGGCTTGTCAAAAAATCGCTGTCCGACGGCTATCTCGTAGGCAGCCGCGGTTCCGTCGGCTCGTCGGTCGTGGCGATGCTTGCGGGCATCACGGAGGTCAACGCGCTTTCGCCGCACTACGTCTGCCCGAAGTGCAAGTTCTCCGACTTCGATATCGACAAGGAGAAGTACAGCGTCGGCGCGGACATGCCGAACCGCGCGTGTCCCGTCTGCGGCACGATGCTCAAAAAGGAGGGCTTTGAGATCCCGTTCGAGGTGTTCCTCGGCTTCAAGGGCGACAAGGTCCCCGATATCGACCTGAACTTTTCCGGCGAATATCAGCCGGTCGCGCATAAGTACGTTGAGGAAATGTTCGGCAAGGGACACGCGTTCCGCGCCGGCACGATCTCCGGTCTTGCCGAACGGAAAGCGTTCGAGTGCGTGTATTCGTTTGCGGAGACGACGGGACGCACGTTCTCGCCCGCGGAGGTCCAGCGGCTCGAAAAGGGCTGCGAAGGCGTCAAGGTCACGACCGGACAGCACCCGGGCGGCATCGTCATCGTTCCGCGCGATCATGACGAATACACCGAGGTCTACGATTATACGCCGATCCAGTATCCGGCGGACAAGATCGACAAGGACACGATCACCACGCATTTCGACTTCCACGCGATGGACGACCGCCTTGTCAAGCTCGACATCCTCGGACACGACGATCCGACGGCGCTGCACATGCTCGAAGCGCTGACCGGGCTGAACCCGCGCGAGATCCCGCTGGACGATCCCGATACGCGCATGCTGTTTTCGACGGTGGAGCCGCTGCATATCGACTTAACGGAGATCGGCTGCTCGCTGGGCACGCTCGGCGTGCCGGAATTCGGCACGGGATTCGTGCGGCAGGTGCTTGAAAACACGCGTCCGACGACGTTCGAGGAGCTGATCCGCATCGCGGGGCTTACGCACGGCACGGACGTCTGGCTCAACAACGCCGAACCGCTTGTTATGGGCGGCATCGCAAAGCTATCCGAAGTCCTCTGTACGCGCGACGACATCATGAATTACCTGATCGCGCACAACATGGAGGCGTCGCTGTCGTTCAAGATCATGGAGCGCGTCCGCAAGGGCAAGGGACTGACCGACGAGATGGAGCAGGCGATGGTCGACGGCTCCATTCCCGCGTGGTTTATCGACTCGTGCAAGAAGATCAAGTATATGTTCCCGCGCGGTCACGCGGTCGCGTACTCGATGTCGTCGTTCCGTATCGCGTACTATAAGGTGCACTATCCGCTGGCGTTCTACGCGGTTTATTTCACGGTGCGTGCGGACACGTTCGACATCACGCGCGCGTCGGGCGGTCCGGAAGCGGTAAAACGGCAGATCGAGCTGATCGAAAAGGACAACAACCCGCAGAAGACCGACAGCGAAAAGAAAAAGGACAAGGAGCTTGTCACGATCCTGGAGCTCGTGTACGAAATGAACGTCCGCGGGATCGAACTGCTGCCTGTCGATATCTACAAGTCCGACGCGACGAAGTTTTTGATCGAGGGCAACGCGCTGCGTCCGCCGTTCGACGCGATCCCCGGCGTCGGCGCGGGGCAGGCGATCGCGATCTGCGAGCGCAGAAAGCCGGGTGTGACGTATCCGACGGTCGAGGATTTCGCAAACGAGACCGGCGCGAACACAGGCATCGTCTCCATGCTGGAACAGTGCGGCGCGTTCGGCGACATGCCGAAAAAGAAACAGATCTCGCTGTTCGATTTCTGAACGAAACAAGGACAACACGCATAATATATGATTCATACGGCAGTTTTTATGCAGTTTTGTCCTTGACTTTATACAGAAAAGCGTTTACAATAATATCGAGTAATCCTGCACTGCCGAGTGCGTTCATCATAGTATTGAAGATAGATTTGCGGAACGCTTTGCCGCGCCGTTTCGGTGCGCTGAACTTTTTCGAAAACTAGAAACGATTATGTGATATAGCCGGGCAGTTTGCTCGGTTATATTGATATAGATCGGAG